>NZ_JBJHAJ010000064.1:0-552 GCF_054051015.1 Blastococcus sp. SYSU DS0616 | reverse complement strand
CGCAGAACCGCCTGGAGAGCACCATCAACTCGCTCAACGTCGCGGTGGAGAACCTCTCCGCGTCCGAGAGCCGCGTGCGGGACGCCGACATGGCCCAGGAGATGGTCGGGTTCACCCGCTCCCAGATTCTGTCCCAGGCCGGCACCGCGATGCTCGCCCAGGCCAACCAGGCCTCGCAGGGCGTCCTCTCGCTGCTCCGCTGATCCCAGCACTGAGCAGCTGAGCCACGACACCTCAGCACCACCCCGGGTGAGGGGGGAGGCCTTCGGGCCTCCCCCCTCGCTGCTTTTCCGACGCGGCTCGGAGAAGACACCGCTTCGCCTCAACCAACAGCCGGTCCTGCCGTAACAACCCGGGCGACTCAGCACGACCCGCAGCACGGATGCCGCGGAACAACGAGTACGACCCCGTCCACGGAGGATTCCCATGGGTCTGCGCATCAACCAGAACATCGCGGCGCTCAACGCTCACCGCAACCTGTCGATCACCGACAGCCAGATGAGCAAGTCGCTGGAGAAGCTCTCCTCCGGCTTCCGCATCAACCGCGCCGCC
>NZ_JBJHAJ010000063.1:0-571 GCF_054051015.1 Blastococcus sp. SYSU DS0616 | reverse complement strand
GCCCAGGACGGCGTCTCCGTCGTCCAGACCGCTGAAGGTGCCCTCACCGAGGTGCACAGCATCCTGCAGCGCGTCCGCGACCTCACCGTCCAGGCCTCCAACACCGGCGTGGTCACCACGACCGCCGCCGGCTACATCGGCAAGGAGATCGACGAGCTCGCCGGCGCGCTGGAGGACATCGCCAAGCGCACCGACTTCAACGGCACCAAGCTCCTGCTGGGCGCCAGCGGCGACCCGGCCACGGCTGCCGCCGGCGACGCCGCCCTGTCGCTGACGTTCCAGACCGGCGCCAACGGCGACGAGACCATCGACGTCGACTTGACCAACGTCCTCGCCATGGCGCAGGCGGTCAAGCAAGTGGCGACGTGCGTGACCAACGGCGGAACGGCGTACGTGGACTCGGTCAACGACCTGGCGCTCATCGATGCCCAGATCGAGAAGGTGTCGGGCGCCCGCGCCACCCTCGGTGCCTCGCAGAACCGCCTGGAGAGCACCATCAACTCGCTCAACGTCGCGGTGGAGAACCTCTCCGCGTCCGAGAGCCGCGTGCGGGACGCCGACATGGCCCAGG
>NZ_JBJHAJ010000062.1:0-601 GCF_054051015.1 Blastococcus sp. SYSU DS0616 | reverse complement strand
CGCAGCGCCCGCTCCTGCCCCGTCGCCGGGTCCGGCGCGGTGCCCATCGCCCGCCCCGCCTCCCGGGCCGCGGCCTGCGAGGCGAACACCCCCCGCTGCACCGCCGAGAACCCCGCCACCACGTAGACCAGCGGCACGAACACCACCAGGGCGATGAACACGAACTCCACCAGCGCCGACCCGCGCTCACCCTCCAGCTGCCCGAGGCGGGCGCGCAGCCACCTCACCCGGCCTCCTTCATCGCCCGGCCGGTGACCTCCAGCGGCAGCAGGTTCCCCAACGCCGCCAGCAGCGAGGGCACCGACCCCGAGCAGCGCACCACCACCAGCGTCGCGCCGGAGGGATCGGCCTCCTCCCCCGACGTGCAGGCCAGCCCGCGCGCGGTCTGCTCCGACGTCGCCCGCGCCACCACCTCCACCGTGCGCGCGGCCCCGTAGCCGGAATCGACGTCGGCGGCCGCCGCGTACCGCGCACCCTCCTGCGCGCTCGCCGCCACCACGTTGCGCACGTGCACGTACACCGCCACCTGCAGCACCGCCAGCAGCAGCGCCACGATCAGCAACGAGACCAGCACGAAATCGACGACGGCGCTGCCCCGCTC
>NZ_JBJHAJ010000061.1:0-881 GCF_054051015.1 Blastococcus sp. SYSU DS0616 | reverse complement strand
GGTTCGTGCGTTCAGAACCGCACAGTGGACGCGAGACAAGTCTTCATTGGTTGACCCTGGCACAGACCCCTCGTGGTGGAGGTGTGTGTGGTCAAGCCCTCGGCCTGTTAGTACCGGTCAGCTCCACACCTTGCGGTGCTTCCACTTCCGGCCTATCAACCCGCTGGTCTGGGCGGGGGCCTTACCCGGTTGACCCGGTGAGAGACCTCATCTTGAAGCGAGCTTCCCGCTTAGATGCTTTCAGCGGTTATCCCTGCCGAACGTAGCTAACCAGCAGTGCACCTGGCGGTACAACTGGCACACCAGAGGTTCGTCCGTCCCGGTCCTCTCGTACTAGGGACAGCTCTTCTCAAGTCTCTTACGCGCGCGGCGGATAGGGACCGAACTGTCTCACGACGTTCTAAACCCAGCTCGCGTACCGCTTTAATGGGCGAACAGCCCAACCCTTGGGACCTACTCCAGCCCCAGGATGCGACGAGCCGACATCGAGGTGCCAAACCATCCCGTCGATATGGACTCTTGGGGAAGATCAGCCTGTTATCCCCGGGGTACCTTTTATCCGTTGAGCGACACCGCTTCCACATGCCGGTGCCGGGTCACTAGTCCCAGCTTTCGCTCCTGCTCGACCCGTCGGTCTCGCAGTCAAGCTCCCTTGTGCACTTGCACTCGACACCTGATTGCCAACCAGGCTGAGGGAACCTTTGGGCGCCTCCGTTACATTTTGGGAGGCAACCGCCCCAGTTAAACTACCCACCTGACACTGTCCCTGATCCGGATCACGGACCGAGGTTAGACATCCAATTCGACCAGAGTGGTATTTCAACGGCGACTCCACGAACACTGGCGTGCCCGCTTCGCAGTCTCCCACCTATCCTACACAA
>NZ_JBJHAJ010000060.1:0-1199 GCF_054051015.1 Blastococcus sp. SYSU DS0616 | reverse complement strand
GCCGGGGGAGGAGTTCTCCGTGTGCGTGACGGTGACCGTGCGGATCCCGCTGCTGCCGGAGTTCGTCGACGCCAACACCGCCACCGGCCAGTTCGTCGTCGAGCGCGACCGCTACGTCGACGGCTGAAGGATCCTTCTGTGACGGGTCCGCGGTGGCCTCGCTTTCGAAGGCTCGACGGGGATGGGCGTGCCGACTGCTCCGGACGTCTTGGACGCGAGGTCCGCGAGCTGATCCGCCGGGGCGCACATCTCGTTCCGTGAAGGTGTCGCTGCTCAACTGCCTGTGCCCCGCCGTTCCCGCCCGGGAGCGGGTATGGCCTGCGAGGAGGTCTTCGAGCCGGGGCTATACGGTCTGTTCCGAAACAGCCGAGCGGCTCGACCGCCTTGAGAGGAGCAAGCTGCGTACTTGACGGCTGAGCTTGCGAGACTCCTGACGGTGTGCCGTTGACGGCACAGACTGTGCGTCGATAGCTTTCACCCCCACATTGGGGGAGAGCGGAGACCGCATGTCGGCGTCACGGGTCCACGGTCACCGCTGTCGCGGATGGCTCCTTGTTTCTCTGATATGCCTAGCGCAGCTGGCGGCTGCAGGGTGGTGGGCGGTCGCTCCGGCGTCGGCCAGACCTTCTGAACTCGCACTGACGATCGTGGAAGCGTCTCTACCCGATGCAACGGTTGGCGAACGGTATGGGGTGAGGCTGGATGCCTCCGGGGGGCGCCGGCCGTATCGCTGGTCGGTCACCACGGGGAGCCTTCCACCCGGGCTGTCCCTGTCGTCCGCCTCCGGCCGTATTTCGGGCAGGCCGACCGCATCCGGCACCAGCAGTTTCACTGTCGAGGCCGTCGATCGGAGGGGTACCAAGGCCACGGCAGGCCTCGAGCTGTCGGTGACGAGCGCCCGTCTGCCGGTGCAGGTCACCAGCACGTCTCTACCCGACGCAACGGTTGGCGAACGGTATGGGGTGAGGCTGCATGCCTCCGGGGGGCGCCGGCCGTATCGCTGGTCGGTCACCACAGGGAGCCTTCCACCCGGGCTGTCCCTGTCGTCCGCCTCCGGCCGTATTTCGGGCAGGCCGACCGCATTCGGCACCAGCAGTTTCACTGTCGAGGCCGTCGATCGGAGGGGTACCAAGGCCACCGCAGTCCTCGAGCTGTCGGTGACGAGCGCCCGTCTGCCGGTGCAGGTCACCAGTACGTCG
>NZ_JBJHAJ010000059.1:0-1901 GCF_054051015.1 Blastococcus sp. SYSU DS0616 | reverse complement strand
CCCCGCCCCCCCCCCCGCCCCCCGGCCCCGCCGCCGCCTCGCCCCCCCCCCCCCCCCCCCCCCCCCCCCCCCCCCCCCCCCCCCCCCCCCCCCCCGGCGCGCCCCCCCCCCCCCCCCCCCCCCCCCCCCCCCCCCCCCCCCTCCCGCGGCTCTACTGCTCCCCCGTGTCCTCGTCGGCCAGGTCCAGCAGTTGCGCCCTCACGGCATCGGCCACGGATCTGGCGTGCTCGGCATTGACCACAGCGAGGGCCGCCAGCCCGTCGACCGCCAGGCTGACCAGCCGCACACGGTCGGGATCGAGCCCGTCAGACGTGAGGTTCTCTGTCCACCACTCCGTGTCCTCCGCGAAGATGCGGGCGACCCCCGGGCTGCCGTGCAGTGCCAGGCTGATGCTCCAGTACTCGTCGTCGGCAGTGGCAGTCCCGTCGGGGCTGGAGACGTCGTCACAGAGCACGTTGACGTAAGCACGCAGCAGCTTGCCCGGCCGGTTCTCCGAGAGGTCCACCCGATCGAGGACCCGCCTGCGAAACCTCTCGACCGAGTCTGCGGCAAGCGCCTCGAAGAGAGCCTCCCGAGAGGCGAAGTGGTGCGTGAGAGCACCCTTGGTCACCCCAGCCCGTGCGGCGATCGTGGCCAGCGATGTTGCAGTGGCGTCCTCGGCGAGAACCGCAGCCGCCGCATCCAGCAGACTGCGACGCGTCCTCACAGCATCACGGCCCGACCTGACCCCTTCGGAGCTGTTAGCTGGATCCATAGCCACCAGGATACCTTCCGTTCAGTCTGCTCAAGAAAACGAGTGGTACTATCGGGTAGCCGGTACAGCGTTGGTGCTGCCCCGGCGGGCCGGCGGCTCCCCTTCAGAGGGGCCTAGAACGTCCCACACCCTGCCCCCCCCGGTCGCTGCTACGGATGAGGCTTTGAACGGCTCCGCTCGCAGGAATGGCGACAAGCGCGTGCACGACCGCATAGCGGAGCTGCGGGCTGAGCGAGGGATCAGCCGTAGGGAACTGGCGGATGGTGTCGGCGTACACCCTCAGACGATCGGCTACCTGGAACGCCAGGAGTTCAACCCCTCGCTGCCACTGGCAATGCGCATCGCCGACTTCTTCGACCTACCCGTCGAGGCTGTCTTTTCCCTACGCCCCCTGCGAAGGTCGTCGAGCACTCCGCCGAGGCCGTAGCCGGGAGGGGTGCGCACTCCCGACCTCGCGGCTTCAGACCGTCGGACGATCGGGCCTGCGCTGGTGCGCTGCCAGCTGCGCCCGCTCGCCACCTTCTGAGCCGAGACCTCTGCCTGCACCGTCACCGTTGCCATGCCGCCGTGCCGCTCGCCGTCCGCGCAGCCCGGCCTCGGTGTTCATCTGGCGACGCGACATCAGCTCCGGCAGCATCTCGCCGATCTTCGAGACGACTTCGGCGGTGAACCACACCCCCTTCGTCGCACCGGTGCGCTGGTGCGGGACCCGGCGGTCGCGCACCAGGTCCTTGAGCCACTTCTTCTTCATGTTGAGCATCTGAACCACCTCGGCTGACGTGTAGCAGCGGACGGCGGCGAGCTGTTCGTCGGTCATACCCGCACCTGTCCGGCGTCGTGCGGGCACCGCAATCGCCAACCGACGGGTCGGGCCGACAGGCCAGCCAATGTGGGGGGCAGATTGGGGGGCAACGAGGACGATCAAGGCCGGTCAGGGACGATCGGGGACGATCGGGGACGCCCGAGAAGCCCGGCATCCTGCGGCGTCACCGGGCCACCAGGCCCGGGACCGGCTTCACTCGCGGGTTCGAGCCCCGTCACTCACCCAGCGGTGGGGGGGCCGGGGGGGGGGGGGGCCCCCGGGGCCGCCCCCTCCCGCCCCGGGGGCCCCCCCCCCCGCCCCCCGCCCCGCCGGGTGTTTATTTGT
>NZ_JBJHAJ010000058.1:0-1930 GCF_054051015.1 Blastococcus sp. SYSU DS0616 | reverse complement strand
CCGAACCGAACACCAATATCAAGCTATAGTAAAGGTCCCGGGGTCTTTCCGTCCTGCCGCGCGTAACGAGCATCTTTACTCGTAGTGCAATTTCGCCGAGCCTGTGGTTGAGACAGCTGAGAAGTCGTTACGCCATTCGTGCAGGTCGGAACTTACCCGACAAGGAATTTCGCTACCTTAGGATGGTTATAGTTACCACCGCCGTTTACTGGCGCTTGAGTTCTGAGCTTCGCCTTGCGGCTAACCCGTCCCCTTAACGTTCCAGCACCGGGCAGGCGTCAGTCCGTATACATCGTCTTACGACTTCGCACGGACCTGTGTTTTTAGTAAACAGTCGCTTCTCACTGGTCTCTGCGGCCACCCACCGCTGCCCCGCGCAAGGCGGTTCACAGCAGATGGCCCCCCTTCTCCCGAAGTTACGGGGGCATTTTGCCGAGTTCCTTAACCACAGTTCGCTCGATCGCCTCGGTATTCTCTACCTGACCACCTGAGTTGGTTTGGGGTACGGGCCGCTCGGAACTCGCTAGAGGCTTTTCTCGGCAGCATAGGATCATCCAATTCGCCTCAATCGGCTATGCGTCGGGCCTCACCCTCATGCGGAACGGATTTGCCTATTCCGCGGGCCACACCCTTGCACCGGTACTACCACTCACCGGTAGGACTACCTTCCTGCGTCACCCCATCGCTTGCCTACTACCAGTCCGGGTCCCCAGCTCCACCGGATCGCCCACAAGTGGGCTCACCGGCTTCGGTGGGTTAGCATCGCTGGGTTCAGCATGGGCGTTCCTTCGCGGGTACGGGAATATCAACCCGTTGTCCATCGACTACGCCTGTCGGCCTCGCCTTAGGTCCCGACTCACCCTGGGCGGATTAGCCTGGCCCAGGAACCCTTGGTCTTCCGGCGGGGGAGGTTCTCACTCCCCTCTCGCTACTCATGCCTGCATTCTCACTCGTGTGGCGTCCACGGCTGGATCACTCCGCCGCTTCCACCGCCACACGACGCTCCCCTACCCATCCACACACCTGGCCGCCGACCAAGGCCGGCGACGGGTTGTTGCGTGAATGCCACGGCTTCGGCGGTGTGCTTGAGCCCCGCTACATTGTCGGCGCGGAACCACTTGACCAGTGAGCTATTACGCACTCTTTCAAGGGTGGCTGCTTCTAAGCCAACCTCCTGGTTGTCTCTGCGATCCCACATCCTTTTCCACTTAGCACACGCTTAGGGGCCTTAGCCGATGATCTGGGCTGTTTCCCTCTCGACTACGAACCTTATCGCCCGCAGTCTCACTGCCACGCTCTCACTTACCGGCATTCGGAGTTTGGTTGACGTCAGTAACCTTGTGGGGCCCATCGGCCATCCAGTGCTCTACCTCCGGCAAGAAACACGTGACGCTGCACCTAAATGCATTTCGGGGAGAACCAGCTATCACCGAGTTTGATTGGCCTTTCACCCCTACCCACAGCTCATCCCCCAGGTTTTCAACCCTGGTGGGTTCGGTCCTCCACGCGGTCTTACCCGCGCTTCAACCTGGCCATGGGTAGATCACTCGGCTTCGGGTCTAGAGCACGCGACTCACACGCCCTGTTCGGACTCGCTTTCGCTACGGCTACCCCACACGGGTTAACCTCGCCACGTACCGCTAACTCGCAGGCTCATTCTTCAAAAGGCACGCAATCACCCCCACCACACAAGGCGGCGTAAGGCTCTCACGGCTTGTAGGCACACGGTTTCAGGTACTATTTCACTCCCCTCCCGGGGTACTTTTCACCTTTCCCTCACGGTACTTGTCCGCTATCGGTCACCAGGGAGTATTCAGGCTTAGCGGGTGGTCCCGCCGGATTCACACCGAATTTCACGGGCTCGGTGCTACTTGGGAAACAAGTTCGGGAGGGACTGCGTTTTCGTGTACGGGGCTCTCACCCTCTACGG
>NZ_JBJHAJ010000057.1:0-2451 GCF_054051015.1 Blastococcus sp. SYSU DS0616 | reverse complement strand
GACCCTTTCCAGAGGCCTTCCACTAACACAAGTCCTTTATGACTCCCCGCACCCCCGGCAGAGGATGCAGAACTGTCCCACGACCCCGACCACACAACGCCTGCCGGCTATCACATGCGATCGGTTTAGCCTCTTCCGCTTTCGCTCGCCACTACTCACGGAATCACTGTTGTTTTCTCTTCCTGTGGGTACTGAGATGTTTCACTTCCCCACGTTCCCTCCACACGCCCTATGTGTTCAGGCGCGGGTCACACCACATGACTGGTGCGGGGTTCCCCCATTCGGAAATCCTCGGATCAACGCTCGGTTGACAGCTCCCCGAGGCTTATCGCAGCCTCCTACGTCCTTCATCGGCTCCTGGTGCCCAGGCATCCACCGTGTGCCCTTAACAACTTGGCCACACAAAAATCCCGCCCCACACCCCCGGAAGGAAATGATGAGACGGGCCTACAACACTTGAACTCTGCAAACAGAGTCAGAAGATGCTCGCGTCCACTGTGCAGTTCTCAACGTACGACCAGCAACCCCCCACCACGCCACCGCCAGCCCCGGGAAGAACCCGGGCGGTACGACAACAGGAAGGCCCTGACACGAAGAAACGGTCACCCGCTCCCTCAGGACCCAACAGCGTGCCTACGACCAACCACCCACTCCCACCCCGCTCCACGCACACACAAGTGTGTGCAGTACTAGGGGCAGCACCAGGCCGCCGGCCGAACGAGTCAGCGTTCCACCCTCGAGCACCACCCCACACGCTCCGCCGGCACCCCCAGACGGGGCACCGATCACGGTGTGGGCGCGGCTCTGGACCACCACAACCAGTGTGGCGGCCAGTGCTCCTTAGAAAGGAGGTGATCCAGCCGCACCTTCCGGTACGGCTACCTTGTTACGACTTCGTCCCAATCGCCGATCCCGCCTTCGACGGCTCCCTCCACAAGGGTTGGGCCACCGGCTTCGGGCGTTACCGACTTTCGTGACGTGACGGGCGGTGTGTACAAGGCCCGGGAACGTATTCACCGCAGCGTTGCTGATCTGCGATTACTAGCGACTCCAACTTCATGGGGTCGAGTTGCAGACCCCAATCCGAACTGAGACCGGCTTTTTGGGATTCGCTCCACCTCGCGGTATCGCAGCCCTTTGTACCGGCCATTGTAGCATGTTTGCAGCCCTAGACATAAGGGGCATGATGATTTGACGTCATCCCCACCTTCCTCCGAGTTGACCCCGGCAGTCTCCTATGAGTCCCCGACATTACTCGCTGGCAACATAGGACGAGGGTTGCGCTCGTTGCGGGACTTAACCCAACATCTCACGACACGAGCTGACGACAACCATGCACCACCTGTGCACGGCCCTTACGGACCCCCCATCTCTGGAGGATTTCCGTGCATGTCAAGCCTAGGTAAGGTTCTTCGCGTTGCATCGAATTAAGCAACATGCTCCGCCGCTTGTGCGGGCCCCCGTCAATTCCTTTGAGTTTTAGCCTTGCGGCCGTACTCCCCAGGCGGGGCGCTTAATGCGTTAGCTGCGGCACGGAACTCGTGGAATGAGCCCCACACCTAGCGCCCAACGTTTACGGCGTGGACTACCAGGGTATCTAATCCTGTTCGCTCCCCACGCTTTCGCTCCTCAGCGTCAGTTTCGGCCCAGAGACCCGCCTTCGCCACCGGTGTTCCTCCTGATATCTGCGCATTTCACCGCTACACCAGGAATTCCAGTCTCCCCTGCCGAACTCAAGTCCGCCCGTATCGACTGCAGGCCTGAGGTTGAGCCTCAGGTTTTCACAGCCGACGCGACGAACCGCCTACGAGCTCTTTACGCCCAATAATTCCGGACAACGCTTGCACCCTACGTATTACCGCGGCTGCTGGCACGTAGTTGGCCGGTGCTTCTTCTGCAGGTACCGTCACTCTCGCTTCGTCCCTGCTGAAAGAGGTTTACAACCCGAAGGCCGTCATCCCCCACGCGGCGTCGCTGCGTCAGGCTTCCGCCCATTGCGCAATATTCCCCACTGCTGCCTCCCGTAGGAGTCTGGGCCGTGTCTCAGTCCCAGTGTGGCCGGTCACCCTCTCAGGCCGGCTACCCGTCGTCGCCTTGGTAGGCCACTACCCCACCAACAAGCTGATAGGCCGCGGGCCCATCCTCAGCCGATAAATCTTTCCACCACCAGACCATGCGGTCAGCGGTCACATCCGGTATTAGCCCCAATTTCTTGGAGTTATCCCAGAGCTGAGGGCAGGTTGCCCACGTGTTACTCACCCGTTCGCCACTGATCCCCACCGAAGTGGTTCACCGTTCGACTTGCATGTGTTAAGCACGCCGCCAGCGTTCGTCCTGAGCCAGGATCAAACTCTCCGTAGATGATTTGATCGCAGCTGAGAACCGCGAGCTGACACTCGCGATATCAATCAACCAAAGGAATCCCAGCCCCAACCACACAGTGGCCAGGGC
>NZ_JBJHAJ010000056.1:0-2962 GCF_054051015.1 Blastococcus sp. SYSU DS0616 | reverse complement strand
TCCCAGCCCCAACCACACAGTGGCCAGGGCACGGGGTATTACTTGGCACTGACTTTCGGCACGCTGTTGAGTTCTCAAGGAGCGGACGCGCAAGAACTAGACCCTCGCGGGCTTCGTCCCTGGCTGGATGTCCAACTCTACGCCGGTTTCCAGTGACCCGCTACCCGGGCCCCGGTCCGGCGGCCCTTCCGGGCCGCGCGGCGCATGGAGAACCATACACGACTTCTCCGGCCGGTGCGCAAGCCCGGGTCCCGTGACGCGCGCCACCCCTCGGTGACGTGCTGGAACGGCCCCGCGTCGGGGCCCCTCCCGAGCTCGCGAGGGAAGGGGGACGCGGGGTCCTTTCAGAGCCCCAGGAAGCTCTCGATGCCCACCGTCAGGCCGGGGCGCCGGCCGATCTCCCGGACTGCGAGCAGCACACCTGGCATGAACGAGGCGCGGTCGTACGAGTCGTGCCGCAGGGTCAGGGACTCCCCCGCCGCCCCGAACAGCACCTCCTGGTGCGCCACCAGCCCGGCGAGCCGGACCGCGTGAACGTGCACCCCCTCGACATCGGTGCCGCGCGCACCCGGGAGCTCGTCGGTCGTCGCATCGGGGACGGGGGCCATCCCGGCCGCCCGGCGGGCCGACGCCACCAGACGGGCGGTGCGCAGCGCCGTCCCCGAGGGGGCGTCCACCTTGTTGGGGTGGTGCAGCTCGACGACCTCGACGGACGGGAAGAAGCGGGCCGCCTCCTGGGCGAAGCGCATGAGCAGGACCGCCCCGATGCCGAAGTTGGGCGCGATGACGACGCCCACCTCCGGCTTCGGCTCCAGCCACTCGGCCACGGTGGCCAGACGGGCCTCGTCGAAGCCGGTCGTCCCCACGACACAGTGGATGTTGTTGTCGATGCAGAACCGGATGTTGTCCATGACCACGTCGGGGCGGGTGAAGTCGACGACGACCTGCGCTCCGGCGTCGGCCACGTTGAACAGCCAGTCGCCGTCGTCGACCATCGCCACCAGCTCGAGGTCGTCGGCCTGGTTCACCGCCTTGACCACCTCGGTGCCCATCCGGCCGCGGGCGCCGAGCACCCCCACCGGGATGAGCGGGGACCCCGCATCGGTCGAGGTGGGCTGCTGGCCGGTCGGGCTCGTCGTCACGCGGCCAGGTTTCCCGGCCCGGCGTCCCGATGCAAGACAGGGTCCGGATCAGCGTGCCCGGCGTTCCCGCCAGTGCCAGACCAGGAGCCCGACGGCGACGCCGGCGACATCGGCGGCGCCGTCCGCCACCGAGGCGGAACGGCCCAGCGGGGCGAGCCCCTGGACCAGCTCACTGAGGACGGCGTAGGCGACGAGCCCCGCGGCCAGCCGCGGCGTCCGCACCCCGGCCCACCGGCCCGTGGCCGCGAGCACGGCGAAGAGCGCCAGGTGCACCGCCTTGTCCGTCCCGGGCGGTGCGGTGGGCACGCCCGAGGAGGGCAGGAAGAAGATCACCAGGGACGCCGCCAGCACCAGGCCGAACGCCACCTGGGGCAGTGCCTGCCGTCCGTCGCGCACGTCAGAGCCGGTCGAGGTCGGACTCACGGTAGGGGCCGACCACGGCCAGGCAGGTCTCCCGGCCGAACAGCTCGGCCGCCACCGAGCGGACCTGCCCCTCGTCGACCGCCTCGATGCGGGCCAGCACGTCCCGGACCGGGACGTACTCGCCGTAGGAGAGCTCGCTCTTGCCGAGCCGGCTCATCCGGGAGCCGGTGTCCTCGAGCCCGAGCACCAACCCACCCTTGAGCTGACCCCGGGCCCGGGCGACCTCGTCGGCGGTGAGCCCGTCGACCGCCACCCGGCCGAGCTCCTCGCGGATCAGCCGCAGCACCTCGGGCACCCGCTTCTTCGAGCAGCCGGCGTAGACGGAGAACGCGCCCGCACCGGCGTAGTGGGTGAGCGCCGAACCGACGCTGTACACCAGGCCCCGCTTCTCGCGGATCTCCTGGAACAACCGCGAGCTCATGCCACCCCCGACGGCGGCGTCGAGGACTGCGGCCACGTAACGGCGCTCGTCCTGCCGGCCCATGGCGGGCGTGCCGAGCAACAGGTGCGTCTGCTCGGTCCGGCGGGAGATCAGTCCGGTGGGCCGCGCCGGCCGCTCGAGGACGAGGTCCCCGGTGCGCAGCGGCGCCGGGCGGCCGGCGCCGGAGAGCCGGTCGCCGAAGGCCTTCGCCACGAGGTCGAGCACCTGCTGGTGCTCCACCCGCCCGGCCGCGGTCACGACGATCGAGGGCACGGCGTAGCGGGACCGGTACCAGCCGTCGACGTCGTCCCGCGTGAGCCCCTCGATCGACTCGACGGTGCCGAGCACCGAGCGGCCCAGGGAGGTGTCGCCGTACAGGACCTCGGCGAACAGGTCGTGCACCGCGTCGGAGGGCTCGTCGTCGCGCATGGCGATCTCCTCGAGCACCACCGTCCGCTCCGACTCCAGGTCCGCGGCGGTGTTGGTGGCGTCGGTGACCAGGTCGGCCAGCAACGTCACCGCGAGCGGCAGGTCGCTGGCGAGCACGTTCGCGTAGTAGCAGGTGTGCTCCTTCGCGGTGAACGCGTTCATCTCACCGCCGACCGCGTCCATGGCCGTCGCGATCTCCAGCGCGCCGCGCGACGTCGTCCCCTTGAACAGCAGGTGCTCCAGGAAGTGCGACGAGCCGGCGACGGCCGGCGTCTCGTCCCGCGACCCGACGCCCACCCAGATGCCGAGCGTCGCCGACAGCACGCCCGGCATGCTCTCGGTGAGCACCCGCAGGCCCCCCGGGAGCTCGGTGCGTTCCACCCGGCCGCCGACCTCGTCGAGGTCGAGCAGCGCGGTCGTCCCTACGGGAACCGGGGGGGGGGGGGCTGGCCCCCCCCCCGCCCCCGAACAGTAATTAGGCGTGAATTATCCCCCCCGGGGGCGGGGTGCCGGGCCACCGGCCGGCGGGGTTGCCCCTCATGGCGGG
>NZ_JBJHAJ010000055.1:0-3370 GCF_054051015.1 Blastococcus sp. SYSU DS0616 | reverse complement strand
CGCGACGTGGTCGCCGACTACTCGGAGCGCTCGCTGACCTCGGCGCTGCCGCCGATCGGTGATCCGGAGTCGGTGGTCCGCGACGTGCTGGACCGGGTGGCCGGGTTCGGGCCGCTGCAGCGCTACCTGGACGACCCCGAGGTCGAGGAGGTCTGGGTCAACGAGCCGGGCCGGGTGTTCGTCGCCCGTCGCGGCCGCAGCGAGCTGACCACGACGATCCTGGCGCCCGGCGAGCTGGCCGACCTGGTGGAGCGGATGCTGCGCACCTCGGGTCGACGGATCGACATGTCGACGCCGTTCGTCGACGCGATGATGCCCGACGGCTCCCGGCTGCACGTGGTCATCCCCGACATCACCCGTCGGCACATGGCGGTGAACATCCGCAAGTTCGTGCTGCAGGCCCACTCGCTCGACGAGCTGGTCGCGCTGGGCACGCTCACCGCCCAGGCCGCCCGCTTCCTGGAGGCCGCGGTCGCCGCCGGGCTGAACATCCTGGTATCCGGCGGCACCCAGGCCGGCAAGACGACGCTGCTCAACTGCCTGTGCGCCGCCGTTCCCGCGCGGGAGCGGGTGATCACCTGCGAGGAGGTCTTCGAGCTGCGGGTGCCGCTGCCCGACGTCGTCTCGATGCAGACCCGCCAGCCCAACCTCGAGGGGGCCGGGGAGATCCCGCTGCGTCGGCTGGTGAAGGAGGCGCTGCGGATGCGGCCCTCCCGGATCGTGGTCGGCGAGGTGCGGCAGGAGGAGTGCCTGGACCTGCTGATCGCGCTGAACTCCGGGCTGCCGGGCATGTGCACGCTGCACGCCAACAGCGCCCGCGAGGCGGTGGTGAAGATGTGCACCCTCCCGCTGCTGGCCGGGGAGAACATCGGGACGTCGTTCGTCGTCCCCACCGTGGCTTCCAGCGTGGATTTGGTGGTGCACGCGGGCACCGATGCCGACGGCCGGCGGCGGGTGCGCGAGATCGTCGCGTTGCCCGGCCGGTCCGAAGACGGGGTCATCGAGACCGCCGACGTGTTCACCAGCCGTGACGGCCGCCTGGCCCGGGCGGACGGCTACCCCCCGCACCCGGAGCGGTTCGCTGCCGCCGGCTTCGACCTCGCCGGGCTGCTGGCGTGACCGAGTCCGGTGCGCTGCTCGGCCTCCTGCTCGGGGTCGGGCTGCTGCTGATCTGGCGTAGCGGGTCGCGCGCGCCGGCGCCGCGCACCGATCCGCGCCGTCCCGGGCGACGGCAGGAGCTGCTGGCCGCCGCCGGGCTCACCGGCATTAACGGCGCGCAGCTGCTCGCCCTGCAGATGGGGCTGGGGCTGCTGGTCACCGTCGTCGTCCTGCTGACGACGAGCACGGTGACCGTGAGCCTGGTGTTCGGGCTGTTCGGCTTCCTGCTGCCGCAGGTGCAGGTGCGCCGGCTGGCCGGCAAGCGGCGCGCGGACCTGCGCGAGGTGTGGCCGGAGGTCGTCGACAACCTGGCCTCGGCCGTCCGGGCCGGGCTGTCGCTGCCGGAGGCGCTGGGGGCGCTGTCCACCCGCGGCCCGGAGGTGCTGCGCCCGCCCTTCGCCCGGTTCGCCGCCGAGTACCGCTCCACCGGCCGGTTCGGCGTCTCGCTGGACCGGCTCAAGGACGACCTCGCCGACCCGGTGGGCGACCGCATCGTGGAGACGCTGCGCGTCGCCCGGGAGGTCGGCGGCAGCGACCTCGGGCGGGTGCTGCGCACGCTGTCGACGTTCCTGCGCGAGGACGCCCGCGCCCGCGCCGAGCTGGAGACCCGGCAGGGCTGGGTGGTGCAGGCCGCCCGGCTGGCGGTCGCCGCGCCGTGGGTCGTGCTGCTCCTGCTCGCCACCCAGTCGACGACGCTGGCGGCCTACGACTCGGCACTGGGCACGGCGATCCTGCTCGGCGGCGGCGCGGTCTGCCTGGTCGCCTACCGGCTGATGCTGCGGATCGGGCGGCTGCCCGAGGACGTGCGGGTGCTCCAGTGAGCGGGGTGGTCCGGTGAGCGCCGGCGTCCTGGGCATGCTGCTCGGCCTGCTGGCCGCGACCGGGCTGGTGCTCGTGCTGACGTACGCGCCGCCGTTCCGCTCGGTGCGGCTGGTCGACCGGCTCGCGCCCTACGTGCACGACACCCCGCCGCCGTCGCGTCTGCTCGGCACCGCGACCGAGCCCGGCCTCCTCACCGCGGTGCGCCGGATCGCCGGTCCGTCGATCAGCAAGGGCGCCCGCGTGGTCGACCGCTTCGTCGGCGGGCGGGCCGCGGTGCGCCGCCGGCTCGACGCCCTCGGTGGCGACCTCACGGTGGAGGACTTCCGCATCGAGCAGGTCGTCTGGGGCGGGCTCGGCCTGCTCGGGGCGGCCCTGGTCGCGGCGGTCGGGTCGCTGGCCGCCGGCGACCTCAACGTGCTGTCGGCCGGGCTGCTCTGCGTGGCCGGCCTGGTCGGCGGGGTGCTCGGCCGCGACTGGTGGCTCACCCAGCAGGTGCAGCGGCGCGAGGAGCTGCTGCTCGCGGAGTTCCCGGTGGTCGCCGAGCTGCTCGCGCTCGCGGTGACGGCGGGGGAGAGCCCCACGGCCGCGATCGCCCGGGTCACCCGGCTCTCCGGCGGGGAGCTGGCCCGCGAGCTGGGTGCCGCGCTCGGCCGGGCGCGGGCCGGCGTGCCGCTGACCGACGCGCTGCAGCAGATCGCCGACCGCACCTCCCTCGACCCGCTGGCCCGGTTCATCGACGGCCTGCTCGTGGCCATCGAGCGCGGCACGCCGCTGGCTGAGGTGCTGCGCGCCCAGGCCGCCGACGTGCGCGAGGCCGGCAAGCGGCGGCTGCTCGAGGCCGGTGGTCGCAAGGAGATCGCCATGATGGTGCCGGTCGTCTTCCTGGTGCTGCCGGTCACCGTCCTCTTCGCCCTGTTCCCGGGGTTGATCAGCATCGTCTCGTTGGCGCAGTGAGCCCGCGGACAACCGGAAAGGAAGCCCTCATGCGTGCCTACGCCTTCATCTCCGCGACCCTCGTCGCCCTGGTCGAGCGGTTGCGCGGGGAGGATCCCGAGCGGGGTGACGTGCCCGGTTGGGTGATGATCACCGTGATGACCGCCGCGCTGGTGCTGGCGATCCTGATCCCGTTCCGTGCGGCGATCGTCGAGGCGGTGACGAACGCGCTGACGTCGGTCACGAGTGCCGGCTGAAAGAGGACCCCTCTGGCCCCCACGGCTCGCGGGCTCGCCGCGAGGCCCTGCAGAGGGGCCGGAGGGTCATCGGGAGCGGGGCAGCGCCGTCGTCGATTTCGTGCTGGTCTCGTTGCTGATCGTGGCGCTGCTGCTGGCGGTGCTGCAGGTGGCGGTGTACGTGCACGTGCGCAACGTGGTGGCGGCGAGCGCGCAGGAGG
>NZ_JBJHAJ010000054.1:0-4086 GCF_054051015.1 Blastococcus sp. SYSU DS0616 | reverse complement strand
CCCCCCCCCCCCCCCCCCCCCCCCCCCCCCCCCCCCCCCCCCCCCCCCCCCCCCCCCCCCCCCCCCCCCCCCCCCCCCCCCCCCCCCCCCCCCCCCCCCCCCCCCCCCCCCCCCCCCCCCCCCCCACGGTGAGCCAGGACGCCTGGTGACGTGCTGGAGCGGCCACCGTCAGGGGCCCGCCGCGAGCTAGCGAGCGGTGGGGGGACGGTGGCCCTTCGACCAGTCACGCATGCGCTGCGGGTAGCCGGTCACCTGGGCGTCGTACACCGGGATCGCCAGCTCCTTGGACAGCCGGCGGGCGACGTCGGGACCGTCGATGCGCCTCCGGGTCCACTCACCGTCGGCCGCGACCAGGACGATGGTGGCCTCGGTCACCGCCGTCCGGGGCTCCACGTACCCCTCGACGCCCCGGCGGCTCGCCACGAACTGCTCCAGGTGCACCAGGTCGTCCCGGTGGGACGCCCGGTCGAGGGTGGCGCGGGCGCCATCCCCGGGCCGCCGCCTCCGCCACCGCTCGAACAGGCCCATCGCCGTCTCCGTCCTGCCGGGGTCGCGTGATCACTGCGACGCTCGCGAGAGCAACGGTGCTCCGGGCCAGCTCGTTCCCGGGGTGGCAGGATGGGGCCCAGCCCCCGCCCGCTCGAGCGGGGTTGCCGTCCGACGACCCGAGGAGCACCCGTGAGCGCACCCGCTTCCCCCGCCGACCTGGTCATCCTCGGGGGTGGCTCCGGCGGCTACGCCGCCGCGTTCCGCGCCTCCGAGCTCGGCCTGAACGTCGTGCTGATCGAGAAGGACAAGGTCGGTGGCACCTGCCTGCACCGAGGCTGCATCCCGACCAAGGCCCTGCTGCACGCCGGCGAGGTGGCCGACCTGGCCCGCGAGGGCGAGCAGTTCGGCGTGAAGACGTCGCTGGCCGGCATCGACATGGATGGCGTCAACAGCTACAAGGACGGCGTCATCACCAAGCTCTACAAGGGGCTGCAGGGCCTGGTGAAGGCGCGCAAGATCACCTACGTCGAGGGCGAGGGCCGGCTGGTCTCCCCCACGGCGGTCGAGGTGAACGGCCAGACCTACGAGGGCAAGCACGTCCTGCTGGCCACCGGCTCCTACCCCCGCTCGCTGCCGGGCCTGGAGATCGACGGCACGAAGGTCATCACCAGCGACCACGCGCTGAACCTGGACCGGGTGCCGAGCTCGGCGATCATCCTCGGCGGTGGCGTCATCGGCTGCGAGTTCGCCAGCGCCTGGAAGTCCTTCGGCGTGGACGTCACCATCGTCGAGGGCCTGCCCCACCTCGTGCCGCTGGAGGACGAGTCGTCCTCGAAGCTGCTGGAGCGCGCCTTCCGCCGGCGCAAGATCGCGTTCGAGCTCGGGAACCGCTTCTCCGGCGTGCAGACCACCGAGAACGGCGTCAAGGTGTCGCTGGAGAACGGCAAGGAGATCGAGGCCGAGCTGCTGCTCGTCGCGGTCGGTCGCGGCCCGGTCAGCTCCGGCATCGGCTACGAGGAGGTGGGCGTCGCGATGGAGCGCGGCTACGTCCTCGTCGACGAGTACATGCGCACCAACATCCCGACGATCTCCGCCGTGGGCGACCTGGTCCCCACCCTGCAGCTGGCCCACGTCGGCTTCGGCGAGGGCATCCTCGTCGCCGAGCGGGTCGCCGGCCTCGAGCCCGCCCCGATCGACTACGCCGGCGTCCCGCGGATCACCTACTCCGACCCCGAGGTCGCCTCGGTCGGCCTCACCGAGGCGCAGGCCAAGGAGCGCTACGGCGAGGTGAAGACCCTCACCTACGACCTCGCCGGCAACGGCCGCAGCCAGATCCTGAAGACGACGGGCGCGGTCAAGCTGGTGCAGGCCCCCGACGGCCCGGTCGTCGGCATCCACATGGTCGGCAGCCGCGTCGGCGAGCTCATCGCCGAGGCCCAGCTGATCTACAACTGGGAGGCCGAGGCCGACGACGTCGCCAGCCTCATCCACCCGCACCCGACGCAGAGCGAGGCGCTCGGCGAGGCTCACCTCGCGCTCGCCGGCAAGCCCCTGCACGTGCACGGCTGATCTCGCTCCACCCCCACCCACCCAGCGCCAGAAGGAGCACTGCCCCGATGCCGACCTCCGTCACCATGCCCGCCCTGGGCGAGAGCGTCACCGAGGGCACGGTCACCCGATGGCTCAAGCAGGAGGGTGACCAGGTCGAGGCCGACGAGCCCCTCCTCGAGGTGTCGACCGACAAGGTCGACACCGAGATCCCCTCCCCGGCCGCCGGGGTCCTCACCAAGATCCTCGTGGCCGAGGACGAGACCGTCGACGTCGGCGCCGAGCTCGCCGTGATCGGTGGCGGGGACGGCGACGAGGGCGCCGCCAGCCCGCCGGCCTCGGCCGAGGACGCCGACACCGCGCCGCAGACCCCCGACCAGCAGGTCGAGGACGCGGGCTCCGGCGGAGCGCAGGAGCAGCCCGCCGCCGAGCCCGAGCCGGCCCCGGCCGGCGGGTCCGGTGGCGGCGGCGGCGAGGGGACCCCCGTCACGATGCCGGCGCTCGGCGAGAGCGTCACCGAGGGCACCGTGACCCGGTGGCTGAAGGCCGTCGGCGACGAGATCACCGCCGACGAGCCGCTCCTCGAGGTCTCCACCGACAAGGTCGACACCGAGATCCCGGCGCCGGTCAGCGGCACGCTGCTGGAGATCACGGTCAACGAGGACGAGACCGTCGACGTCGGCGCCCAGCTCGCCGTGATCGGCACGGGCGCCTCCGGCGGCGGCTCCGCCCCCGCGGATCCCGCACCGCAGCAGGAGGCCCCGAAGCAGCAGGTGCCGGCCGAGCCGGAGCCGCAGGCGGCCCCGCAGGCCAAGGAGGCTGACGCGGCCAGCGAGCAGCCCGGTGGCGACTACGGTGCCAGCGGCGCCCAGCCGTCGGACTCGCCGACCTCGGCGCCCGCGCCCCAGGTGGCTCCGCAGGCGCCGTCCGCCCCGGCCCCCTCGGGTGACGGCGGTGGTCAGTACGTCACCCCGCTGGTGCGCCGCCTGGCCGCCGACCACGGGGTCGACCTGAACACCGTCTCGGGGACCGGCGTCGGCGGGCGCATCCGGAAGCAGGACGTGCTGGCCGCCGCGGAGAAGTCCGCCGCGCCGGCGCCCGCGGCGTCCGCTCCCGCGGCGTCGGCCCCGGCCGCCTCCGGCGGCACCCGCACGCCGTCGCCGGCCGCCATGCCGGACACCTCGGTGCGTGGCCGCACCGAGAAGCTGTCCCGCCTGCGCGGGGTCATCGCCCGCCGAATGGTGGAGTCGCTGCAGGTGAGCGCCCAGCTGACGACGGTCGTCGAGGCCGACGTCACGCGCATCGCGCAGCTGCGGCAGCAGGCGAAGGGCACCTTCGAGGCCCGCGAGGGCGTCAAGCTCTCGTTCCTGCCGTTCTTCGCCAAGGCGGCGGTCGAGGCGCTCAAGCAGCACCCGTCGGTGAACTCCTCGATCGACCTCGAGGCGGGCACGGTCACCTACCACGACGCCGAGAACCTCGGGGTCGCCGTCGACACCGAGCGGGGGCTGCTCGTCCCGGTGATCCACGGTGCGGGGGACCTGAGCCTGGGTGGCCTGGCCCGCAAGATCGCCGACCTCGCGGAGCGCACCCGCACCAACAAGGTGACGCCGGACGAGCTCGGTGGTGGGACGTTCACGCTGACCAACACCGGCAGCCGCGGCGCCCTGTTCGACACGCCGATCATCAACCAGCCGCAGGTCGCCATCCTCGGCACCGGCTCGGTCGTGAAGCGGCCGGTCGTGGTGCAGGACGCCGAGCTGGGCGAGGTCATCGCCGTCCGGTCGATGGTCTACCTGGCGCTGACCTACGACCACCGGATCGTCGACGGGGCGGACGCCGCCCGTTTCCTCACCACGGTGAAGGAGCGGCTGGAGACCGGTCAGTTCCACGGCGAGCTCGGCCTCGGCTGAGCCAGGGCACCCCGCCCGCAGCACCCGCGAGCCCGGGGGGGGGGGGGGGGGGGGGGGGGGGGGGGGGGGGGGGGGGGGGGGGGGGGGGGGGGGGTGGGTGGGGGGGGGGGGCGGGGCCGTGAGGGTGGGGCGGCGGGGG
>NZ_JBJHAJ010000053.1:0-4401 GCF_054051015.1 Blastococcus sp. SYSU DS0616 | reverse complement strand
CGGTCGCCGACACCCCACCCAGATACGCCCCGGTGTTGTGACCGGCCCCCGGCAACTCGAACGACGCCACACCCGGGCTCACCGACAACCGGCTGGCCCCGGCCCACGCCGTCCACGCACCACCGACGTCGGCGGTGCCCAGACCACCGGAGACGGTGCGCCCGAACGCATCACCGGCGACCACCGGAATCTCCGCCGGCGCGGTGACCTGGACCTGCCGCTTGGTGTTGCTGGACGCCCCGCTGTCGTCGGTGACCGTGAGGGTCACCGGATAGGTGCCGGGCACCGCGTAGCCGTGCGTCGCGGTGGCCCCGGTCCCGGGAACTCCATCGCCGAAGTCCCACGCGAACCCGGTCACAGAGCCGTCCGGATCGACCGACATCGTCCCGTCCACCGAGACGGTGAGCCCGTCGGTGGTGGCGGTGAATGCCGCGACCGGCGCCGTGTTGGTGACCTGTCCTGCACCGACCGGCAGGACCTGGAAGGAGCTGACCCGGACCGCGGTGGCCGCCGTGGTGCTGGCCGGGCGGTGAGCCGTCAGCCCGACCGACCCGGCCGCCTGCAGGGCGGGAGTGGAGTCGGTGGCGGTCAGCTGCGGATCCTCCGGCTCCGGGGCGCCCTCGGCCCAGACGCGGCCGGTGATCGCCGTGCTGCCGGTGCCGGAGACCTCGACGCGGGCGAGGAGCGAGGTGCCCTCCGTCCAGGTCAGGCCGGGGACGAACACCTCACCGCCGGGGAACGCCTCGGTGCCACCGGTGAGCCGGGAGAGAGCCAGCGCGACGCGGCCGTCGGCCAGGACGCGCACCCGCACCCGGTACTCCTCCCCCGAGGCGACCCGCCGGCCGGTGACGTACAGGTACGTGCCACCGCCCGTGGGCATCGTGGTCGGGGAGAACGAGGTCACGACGTCGGCGCTGGTCTGCGACACCGAGTCCAGGTAGGCGCCGGTGTTGTGCCGGACGCCTGGCAGCTCGAACGTCGCCGCCCCCGGGGTCACCGACAGCCGCGCCGAACCCGCCCAGGTGATCCACTCCCCGCCGACATCGGCGGTGCCCAGGCCCCCGGTGACAGTGCGTCCGAAGGTGTCCTTGGCAACCAGCTCGCTGCTCACCGGAGCGGTGACGACGACCAGTCGCTCGGCGACCGAGACCGCACCGTCGTCATCGGTGACGGCGAGCGTGACCCGGTACGAGCCCGGCGCGGGGTAGGTGTGCGTCGCGGCGGCGCCGGTACCGGTGGTGCCGTCACCGAACGACCACGCGTGGCCGGTGACGGTGCCGTCGACGTCCGTCGCCCCGGAGCCGTCGACCGTGAGCTCGAGGCCATCGGCCGTGGCCGTGAAGGCGGCCGACGGCGCCTGGTTCGGCGGAGCCGGGGCCACCGTGACCACGCGGGCCGCCGTCCGCGTCGCGCCACCGTCGTCGGTGACCGCCAGCGTGATCACGTAGCTGCCGGCCTCGGCGTAGCTGTGCATCGCGGTGGGACCGGTGGCGGTCGTGCCGTCGCCGAAGTCCCAGGTGTGACCGGTGACGGTGCCGTCGGCATCGACCGAGCCAGACCCGTCGAGGCCCACCGCCAGGTCGGTCACCGTGCTGGTGAAGCGGGCCAGCGGAGCCAGGTTCGAGCCGCCCGCGGCCCCGGCGTGCGCGGCGACCCGCTCGGCGCTCAGCGCCGTCTGGTACAGCGCCACCTCGTCGATCTCGCCGGTGAAGGTGCTAGCGCCGCCCATCGCGCGGTCGCTGCCGACGCGCAGGTAGCCGCTGTACGGCTGGGGCGAAAGGCCGCCGGAGCGGGAGGCGACCAGCTCGCCGTCGACGTACAGCGCCATGCCCTGGGAGTCGAGCGTGGCGGCGACGTGGTGCCACTGTCCGTCGTCGTAGGCCTCGCTGCTGGTAACCGTGACCGGCAGGTACCAGAACAGGAAGCGGGCGTTCACCCCGAAATTGAGCCGGCCCCCCTCGTCGACCCATACCTGGCGGTCATAGGTGGAGCTCGACCCGGTGCGGGCGTCGCCGAAGCCCATGACCCGGCCGGGGGAGGTGGTTCGGATCCACGCCTCCTGGGTGAAGGCACTCGGCGCGGCGGTGCGCGTGCCGGTGGCCAGCGTGGCCGACGCCGTCCCGTCGAAGGAGTACGCGGTGTCACCGGCGACGGCAGCCTCGGCGCCGGGCCGGACGCCCGCGCCCGCGGTCATCGGGTCGGCGCCGACGCTGTCGGCGGCGGTCGAGCCGGAGGCCTCGCCCAGCCGCCAGTGGGAGCGGGCACCATCGGCGCGGACCAGGTCCTGGTACGACGACGTCCCGGCACCGGCGCCCGGGGCCACGTCGACGGCCACCCAGTCGGTGGCGACGGAGTTGCCGAACGGGTCGGTGGCGGTGACCCGATAGCGCAGCGAGCCGCTGACCCCGGGGTCGGTCGCCGACAGCATGGGCCGGTCCCACCAGGTGCTGGTCGCGGTGGTCTCGGCGACGGGCGACTCCTCGCCTTCTCGGTACACGGCGTAGGTGAGGGTCGAGTTGTCCTGGTCGCTGGTCGCCCGCCAGGAGACGGTGACCTGGCCGGCGACCGGCGAGGTGGCGGTGGCGGTGAAGTCCTCGCCGCTCGGGCCCACCCGGTTGGGCGCGGTGTCCGGCATGGCGTAGCGGACCAGGCCCTGTTGCCCGACGCCGTTGACCCGCGGGAACTCGCCCGCGTACACGACGTACTCGCCGTCGCCGGTGACGTGCCAGCCGGCCTGCCCCTGCCCGGTGAACGTGCCGGGGGTCATGCTCGGGAACCAGTTCAGCAGCGCGCCCGCCGGCTGGCCGCTCAGGTTGCTGTTCTCGATCCAGTGCGAGCCGGTCACACCGGTCGGCTCGACGGAGAACGCGACCCCGTACCGGTGGGTCCGCGGCTGCTGCTCCTCGAAGCCGCCGATGTTCTCGCAGTCGTGCGGGTGGCCGGCGACGTAGAGCGCCCCGTGCATGGGGTAGCTCGAGTAGCTGTCCCCACGGCAGTCGTTGATCGCGATGATCTCCCCGCCGTCGGCGGCCGCGGCGAACGAGCCCTCGAGGTTGCCGGGACCGTAGAAGTCGTAGGCGGTGCCGTAGACGACGTTCCCGTCGGTGGACAGGCTGTAGACGGCGGAGTTGATGCCCTGGTTGGTCAGCTCCTCGTTGATGGCGAACGGGCGGGTCTCCCCGCTGACCGGGTCGAGCGTGGTGACGCCGGTGGCCTTGGCGCCGTTCATGGAGTCGAACCGACCCCCGGCCACGACGTGGCCGTTCCCGGTGACGACCAGCGCCATCACCTGGTCGCTCGTGCCGCGGTTGCCGTCGGAGTTCCCCGACGTGGGTCCCACTCCGGGCTGCGGGGCCCAGGGCAGCAGCGAGCCGTCGGCCGCGGTCACCGCGGCCAGCCGGGACCGGCTGACGCCGCCGACGGCAGTGATGCTGCCGCCGAGGTAGACGGTGTCGTCGGTGGCGGCGATGGCTCGCACCTGGCTGTTGACTGTCGGCTTCCAGTTGGCGACCAGCGTGCCGCTGGCGATGTCGAAGGCGGCCGCCCGGCGGCGGACCTGGCCGTCGACCTCGGTGAAGTCACCGCCGACGTAGAGCCGAGAGCCATCCGGCGAGGCGGCGACCACCAGCACCTGACCGTTCAGGGTGGGTGCGAATGACTCGATCAGCTCGCCGGTGCGGATGTCGTATGCCAGCAGGTTCGAACGGGTGGTTTCCCGCTCACCTGGCGCGGCACCGGCCGGCCGGGCGCTGCTGAAGGAGCCACCGACGTAGACGGTGTTGCCGACGACGGCCTGGGACCAGGCCACGCCGTCGATCTGGGCGGTCGGCAACGCGTCGGCGGTCACCGTGGTCGGGTTGGCGGGGCCCACCACACCGGTGGGTGCGGAATCCGCGGCAGCCACCCCCGGCGGCAGCACCGCGAAGACGCCGACGCCCAACGCCGCGGCCATCACCCCGGCCAGGATCTTCTTTGGCGCAGCCGCCAACGATGCACTCATGCGTTCCCCCGTAGTGCTCGGCACCGGTCACACCCGTGACCGATCGATACCGAGAGTCACCCTGACACGACAGACCTCTATCGCCGATCGCCCGATCCGGTGACGCAGCGTGCTCGTCCCCCCATCGGGGGCAACCGCGTGACGATGAGTGAGCATCACGTCACGGTCCGCCCGTGAACGCGTCGCGGCTCGCCCACGGCTGTGCCGACGGGCCGGCGTGGTCCGGGTCAGGCGGGGCCGCGCCGGGGCCGGCCGGCCGGCCCCGGGTCAGTCGAGCGCGGTCACCGTGATCCCGCCGAACCGCACCGCGGTGGCCGCGGTGCTGCTGCCCGGCCGGTGCGCGGTCAGACCCACCGAACCGGCCACCTGCAGACCGGCGGTGTCATCGGTCCAGGTCATCG
>NZ_JBJHAJ010000052.1:0-4699 GCF_054051015.1 Blastococcus sp. SYSU DS0616 | reverse complement strand
CCGTTTACCTGGTCAGTCATTGACGGTGCCCTGCCTGCCGGACTGACTTTGGCGGCGGGCACCGGCCGGATCGAGGGCACGCCGACCGCATTCGGCACCAGCAGTTTCACTGTCGAGGCCGTCGATCGGAGGGGTACCAAGGCCACCGCAGTCCTCGAGCTGTCGGTGACGAGCGCCCGTCTGCCGGTGCAGGTCACCAGTACGTCGCTGACCGCGGCTGAACAAGGCACCCCGTACGCCGCCAGTCTTACCGCGACTGGCGGTGTGGAGCCGTTTACCTGGTCAGTCATTGACGGTGCCCTGCCTGCCGGACTGACTTTGGCGGCGGGCACCGGCCGGATCGAGGGCACGCCGACCGCATTCGGCACCAGCAGTTTCACTGTCGAGGCCGTCGATCAGAGGGGTACCAAGGCCACCGCAGTCCTCGAGCTGCCGGTGCGCGAAGCGCGGTCGATTCTGGAGCACTGCGGTGATCTCAGCAGCTCCGCGACGTGGGCGGGGGGCGCCGTGCATCGCTTGACGTGCCCGGTGACCGTGCCGGCGGGCGTGGAGCTGCGGATCGAGGCGGGCGCGACCGTGCTTTTCGATGGCGGGTTGAATGTTGAGGGGGCGCTGGTGGTAGCCGGTACTGCGGCGGCCCCGGTCACTCTCGGCTCTCCAGACCACGGCCCCCGGGGCCAAGGTATGGCCTCGATTTATCTGCCCGTCGCCGCCAGTTCGCTCTCAATGCAGCATGCGGTGGTCATCGGATCCATAGCGCAAGGCCGCGACCGGTCAGCGATCAGTGAGCCGGTGGTCATCACTGACACCATCGTCAACGGGCACGTCAAGCTTGACTCAAATGCGGGGAGCGTTGTCCTCCAGCGACTGACCGTGGGCCCCACTGACTACACCTACGATTCCTCCGGGCTTTCGGTCGACATGGCTGGGGGCGGCACGATCACGATCACGAATAACATCCTCACCGATACGCGGACCGGGATCGTCGTCAAGGCGCCACAGGTGTCCAGCCCGGTCGTACGTGACAACACCGTTACTCGAGCTAGCGGGCTAGCCGTTCATGTTGCCGCGGACGAACTGTCCGCGGAGCACTTGTCCGGCAACACGGCCACTGGGGGGACACAGCCACGCCTGGGGCTTTCCGGCCGGCTGCTCGGCGCCACCAGCACAGCGGACTTCCAGATCCCCCTGACCGTCCTCGGCACTCTCACCGTGCCAGCGGGCGTGGAGCTGCGGATCGAGGCGGGCGCGACCGTGCTTTTCGATGGCGGGTTGAATGTTGAGGGGGCGCTGGTGGTAGCCGGTACTGCGGCGGCCCCGGTCACTCTCGGCTCTCCAGACCACGGCCCCCGGGGCCAAGGTATGGCCTCGATTTATCTGCCCGTCGCCGCCAGTTCGCTCTCAATGCAGCATGCGGTGGTCATCGGATCCATAGCGCAAGGCCGCGACCGGTCAGCGATCAGTGAGCCGGTGGTCATCACTGACACCATCGTCAACGGGCACGTCAAGCTTGACTCAAATGCGGGGAGCGTTGTCCTTCAGCGACTGACCGTGGGCCCCACTGACTACACCTACGATTCCTCCGGGCTTTCGGTCGACATGGCTGGGGGCGGCACGATCACGATCACGAATAACATCCTCACCGACACGCGGACCGGGATCCTCGTCAAGGCAGAGGTTGCCTCGGTTTCCGTCCTCGAGAATCAGGTGCAGATTGAGGACCCCGGTTTCGAGCCGCACGACTCGTCACCCCTCCGAGGAGTCGGCGTAGCGGTGGTCACGAACGGCGACGGCCCCATGCCGACCGTTCGGGACAACGCCGTCCGGAACGCTCCTGGCGAGGCGTACGTCGTGACTGCGCAGCACCTCGATCTGGCCTCGGTCGGTGGGAATGTCTCCGTCGGCAGCGGCGAGGATGCGATGCTGCTCGGCGGTACCTTAAGAGCTGACGCGACATTCCCTGCCGAGAATGGCCTCGACTACGGAGTGATCGGACAGTCCTGGTCCGGCCCGTTTGGATTCCTTGCCGTTGGCTCCGGCGTCACGCTCTCGATTCATGAAGGTGCCGACATCCCCATTGGTTCTCGAAGCGGCTGCGGTTACGGTTGCTTCGATCCCCAGCTGAGCCACATCTACGTCGAGCCGGGAGGCTTTCTGCGTGCTGGAGGCTCGTCATCCGACCCGGTCACGCTCCGCATCTCGAAGGTGGACGGGCCCGGCCAGACGTGGGGTGGGATCTACGTAGAGGGCAGCGCGGTTTTCGCGCACTCCGTCGTCGGAGATGTTCACCCCAGTCGTGCCGCATTGCAGGCGGAACGAGGACAGTTGATCTTCCGAGGCGAGGTGAAATCGCCGGTGGACCTGACTGAGGAGCAGCAGTCCGCCTGGGTCGCGGTCGAATCCTGTGATCCGCCCGGTATGGAGGGGATCGACGCCGAGGATCCCAGCTTGCCGGCCTGCTTTGTGGACGTCAGCGGCGTGGACTGGGGCGATGGCCGGGGGCCGGGCCCGCTGGGGACCGGTCCAACGGTCTGCGGGCTCGCCATCGTGGGGCCCTGGGTGGGCGGGTCGAACGAAGCAGTCCAGACCAGCGCTCTCGACTGTTCGTCACCAGCTGACCCGTGGGAGGCGGTCGCAGCCGAACTGCAGAACCTGTGCGCCCAGCTTGGAGACGATACCGCTTGCGTGACCGTGGACGGCTACCTCGGCTGCACGGACACCATCACGCGTGCCGCCATCGAACTCCATCCGCAAGCCCTCGACATCCTGATGGTCCAAGAGGGCGAGGACTACGTCGCCGCATTCGCCGCTTCGGTGCAGTCGCTATATGTCGAGGGCATGGCCTCATCGTCAGCCAAGGATCTGCTCCAGGTGTCTCAAGGAGTCGCAGATGCGGCGGGCGCCTACCTGACTCTTACCTCGGCCGCTGAGACCTGCAAGGCCCAGTTCGGTTACTGACCTGGCGACCGCGCGTCCTTCCGGCTTCGTTATGACCAATCGCCTCGGGCCAAGGGGCTTCGCCTGGTGGTCGACCGGGGCAGCATAAGCGGCAGAAGGCAATGGCAGGGGACGGGATCCGCGGTGCAGCGCGGGGTGTTCGCCTCGTAGGCCGCGGCGCGGGGGGCCGGGCAGGCGATGGGCACCGCGTCGGACCCGGTCGCAGGACAGGAGCGGGCGCTGCGGGCGGCGCAGCTGGCGGTGGTTGACCAGTCGATCGAGGCCACCGACCTGCAGCTGGGCCGGGACTGCTGCAGCTTCAGTTGACAGCGGTTGGAACTGATCATGCCGCGATAGCGGCCTGAGTGGTGAAGGCGAGTTCGTACTCGACAGGCGTGAGCTTGCCGAGGGCGCGCTGGCGCCGGCGGCGGTTGTAGGTGTGTTCGATCCAGAACACGATCGCGGCGTGGAGCTCGTCGCGGGTGCGCCAGCGGCGGCGGTCGAGGACGTTCTTCTGCAGCAGCGCGTGCCAGGACTCCATCGCGGCGTTGTCGCCGGCGGAGGAGACGCGTCCCATCGATCCCTGCAGGCCGGCGGCGGTGAGAACGGCGCGGAAGGATCGTGCGCGGAACTGGGAGCCGCGGTCGCTGTGGACGACACCACACCGCCGGGCCTGCGTCGGGCGACGGCCGTCCGTAGGGCGGTGACGGCCAGCTGGGCGGTCATCCGTTCGTCGAGGGAGTAGCCGACGATGCGGTCGCTGAACAGGTCCTTGATCGCGCAGAGGTAGAGCTTGCCCTCGGCGGTCGGGTGCTCGGTGATGTCGGTGACCCAGGTCTGATCGGGGCGTTGCGCGGTGAAGTTTCGCTGCACGTGGTCGTCGTGCACCGCCGGACCAGGGCTCTTGCCCGCGCCCCGCCGGCCCTTGCGCACAGTGGTCGACCACAGCTTCTGCTGCGAGCACAACCGCCAGATTCGCCGCTCACCGGCGACCAGCCCGGTGCCGGTGACTTCGTCGGCGAGGAACCGGTAGCCGAACTCCGGATCATTGTCGTGTGCGTTGGTGAGGTAGGCGTCCTCGAGGTCCCGCTGGCTGACGGGGGCAGCAGTCCAGGCGTAGTAGGCCTGGGGCGAGTGGCCCAGCACCCCGCAGGTCAGCCGCACCGGGATGCCCTCGGCGGCCAGGTCACGGACCAGCGGGTAGCTCATTTTGGGAGGCTGCCGGGGGGCGAAGTAGGCCGCCGCTCGGCGCAGGATCTCGTTCTCCATCTCCAGCCGGCGTTTCTCGCGGCGCAGCTGCACGAGCTCGTTCTGCCCGGCGCTGGTCTGCCCATCGACGACGCCGTCATCGATGTCGGCCTGGCGCACCCAGCGGCGCACCGACTCCACCGAGATGTCGAAGTCGGCAGCGACCTCGGCCTGGCTCAGGTCACCGCGGCGAGCGACCCGGACGACGTCACGCTTGAACTCCGGCGGGAACTTCTTGGGTACAGCGACATCCTTCCCGCGGGACAAGATCCCGCAGAACGAGTGTCAACTGAAGTCGCAGCAGTCCCGCTCCCGAACCATGGGATGTCTGAGCTGCGGAGTCGCGCTTGTCACCCGACCGGGTGCTCTTGTGCCGATCGGGCCGCCCCCTGTCCACAGATCGACTGACCTCACCCCATCGGACTGGTCCGTTTCCTTACAGTCCGCACGGATTCGACGACTGCTCGACGGGGGATGGGCGTGCCGACTGCTCTGGACGTCGTGGACGGCGAGG
>NZ_JBJHAJ010000051.1:0-4778 GCF_054051015.1 Blastococcus sp. SYSU DS0616 | reverse complement strand
CGCGACGTGGTCGCCGACTACTCGGAGCGCTCGCTGACCTCGGCGCTGCCGCCGATCGGTGATCCGGAGTCGGTGGTCCGCGACGTGCTGGACCGGGTGGCCGGGTTCGGGCCGCTGCAGCGCTACCCGGACGACCCCGAGGTGGAGGAGGTCTGGGTCAACGAGCCGGGCCGGGTGTTCGTCGCCCGCCGGGGTCGCAGCGAGCTGACCACGACGATCCTGGCGCCCGGCGAGCTGGCCGACCTGGTCGAGCGGATGCTGCGCACCTCGGGTCGACGGATCGACATGTCGACGCCGTTCGTCGACGCGATGATGCCCGACGGTTCCCGGCTGCACGTGGTCATCCCCGACATCACCCGTCGGCACATGGCGGTGAACATCCGCAAGTTCGTGCTGCAGGCCCACTCGCTCGACGAGCTGGTCGCGCTGGGCACGCTCACCGCGCCGGCGGCCCGCTTCCTGGAGGCCGCGGTCGCCGCCGGGCTGAACATCCTGGTCTCCGGCGGCACCCAGGCCAGCAAGACGACCCTGCTCAACTGGGCGCTAAGGCGTGCGTGCGGCAGTCGGCGGGAGAATCTCCGTCACGGCGTTGCGGGACAGCGTAGGATAGCGCTTCCAGGCATGAAGCGCCAGCCCGCTCCTACTGGCGGGTGACCGCAGACTCCGTTATACATGTGGCGCAGGCGCGGCAGTCGATGAGACGTTGCACCTGCGTTGGGCCGCGTTCGGGGCCGTCAGGGGGAGCAACGTGACATCGAACCTTCAGGAATCGCGGCATCCGATTGAACCGGATGAGCCTGGGTCGCCAAAACGGGTTGACGCGATTGTGCGGCCGACAGCTCAGGCGTGGACGATCGAGAACAACACAGATCTCCATGTTGTTGAGGTGATCCTTGAACTCGGGGCTGAGGGCGCGGCGCGTACAGCAGTGCCCGTGAATGAGGGAGCGCGACTCGGACGTGAACGCGCCTTCAGGAGTGCAGCCTTAGAGCTGAAATCCGGCGCTGACACCAAGCGGTTGGCCGACGAGGTTCGCCCGGGCGCGCATCACACAAACCCGAGCGTGCACATAAAGAAATCACCTCTTAAGGGTGAGGGATCCCGGCTGGGGCCTAGTTCCAGCTACGCGGCAGTGGCTATGGTCTCCCCTGGGCTCAGCGGTGCAAGCTCCGACAGTACATCGGGGCAGATGGGTGAGGGATGGTCGATGGGGTCGCGTTGTCTAGCTGAGGGCTCGACCTCCATAAAGTTTCTGACCATTGCTCTATTTGTCAGCGGCCTGCTGCTGGCGACAGGGTTAACGTCGCTCATTGGTCTTCGCATGGGCGAGCTTATAAGCCTCTACTTCGTAGTTGCTGGGCTGGGTCTTGCAGTCTCCTCTTTTATGTTCCTTGCGCAGCGACACCGTCTGCGCTGAGCCGAAGTAGGCCGACTCGACGATACGGGGTCAACGGGTGCCGCCGCCTATAAATGAAGGCGATAGACGAAAGTTCTGGCGTCTAGTCAAGGGCCTGATTGATGAAATCGCCACGCCGGCGGGTAAGGTCAATGTCTTCACGTCGGCAGTACTCGCTTTTGCCTTCCTCCTGAGTGCGGTTGCAATCCTGGCTCCACCAGCCCTGCCTCACGTCGTCGTGTCCAGCATCGGCCTGGACGTTGAGTTCAACGACCTGGAGTTGGGCCCCGCCATGGCCCTCGCTGTCATGGCCGTGGTTTGGCTTGGGATGACTTACCTCTGTGTTTCCGTCTACCTTGAGGGGAAAGGCAAGTAGGCGCATGACAGACTCTAGTGAGTCGCAAGTTTCCCCGGGTCTCGAGGACTCGCCTGAGTGGCAGAGGTCGCTAGGGTCGCTCGAGGGCCTTAGCGAAGATCAATGGCGCCTTCTCGACCTTGCCATTCAGGACACTAAGTCAGTCTTCGGCGGTGGGTATCGCGTAACCGTCAGCGAAATCGAAAACTACATGACGGATGCCCTGGGGGGCGAGGACCCAGTTGACCCTTTCCCGGGAATCCCTCTCATCTTCTTAGTGGGAGGCTATTTCGACCTCGAGCGAATATCTAGCCCTTCAGTCCGCGATGCAGTGAGCGGCCTGAGGAGGCGCCACGAGGCGTGGATGACGCACGTAGTCACGACGGGCAGTCGGCCTCGAGACTGGTCCCGACTTGGCTGGGCGAAGGTTGAGTCAACGTTCGTGCCGGACATACGGTTGCAGATCACCCGGGTGGATGGTGACGTTCTCGAGTTGGAGTTCGGAGCGGAATCCGGATTGAGATTAGCCTCTCGTATCGCTCGCTGGATCGCCGATAATGAGGGTGACCTAAGCGAAGGTCTTAGATACGCGGACACGTTTGAGGAAATCGCCAAATCGCTCCGAACGAAAGCTGCAATCCAAGGAACGAACTCCGGCGAGGAAGTGCAGCAGTCGGCGCCCCGCTCCGCTGACTCGGTCGTCGATCCGACTTGACCTTCCACGGCTGGTGTTGTCGACATAGGGCTAGGGTGTCGACAGACCTGCTCCACATTTGAACGCCCCGGCATGCACCGCAATCCGTGTGCGATCGGAGCGACCTCTACCTAGGCTCCAGGCATGCCCCGACGCGTGTGCTGGTTCTGCGAGGCCTACTCCAACATGAGCTGGGTTGACGGCCGAGGAGCCAGGCTCGACAGCGGCCTCATCGACTACGTCGGTGTGTACTCCTGCGACTCATGCCACCACCTGAGCCTCGGAACTGTGACCCGCAACTCGCAGGAACTGGGGATGCGCGGTTCGGTCCAGAATGTCCTCTCAACCTTCGACTCGAGTATTCGCTGGCAGCCCGTCAAAGCGACCGGCAAGGACTACCCGGACGTGCCGGAGGCAATCCGGGAGGCTGCGTCCGAGGTGCACCAGTGTCTGAGCATCGGCGCCATCCGTGGAGCCATCGCCATCGCGCGGGCCGTGGTCGAGGCTACGGCGAAAGACCAGGGGATCACGACGGGGACGCTGCAGCAGAAGATCGACGGCTTAGCGAATGCGGGAAAGATCCGCCCCGACACGCAGGACGCTGCCCACGAGGTCCGGCTCGACGGCAACGAGATCGCGCACGGCGACCTCGCGGCCACTCCGCCGGACGTGGCGGAGGCTGAGGAGATCGTTGCGCTCATGGACGAGGTGCTGGAGGAGGTGTACGAGGGACCGGCGCGCGTGGCCCGAGCACGGGCGAACAGGGCCGCCCGCAAGCAGGCCCCCAGGTCCGCAACGTTGCCCTAGCGCGAACGAGCGAGCGCTGCGCCAGTGCTCAACCTTTAAGACGATGCGCATCCCGCTCTCGCTCTGGCTGATCGAGACCGTAATCCAAATCGACCTAGGGTAGTCGGCCCGCCACAACCTGCGGGGATCCAGCAGGCAGGGTCGACGACGACCTCGGCCTCGCCTTCGCTGTCGATGCGGGCCAGCAGAGCCTGGCGCGGCGCGGTCGTGTGAAGATCCGCGGGCCGACGTGACGGCTCGCGCTGTTTCTGCGTCATGCCCTTGGCGTGGCAGCGAGCCGCCGCAGGCTCTGTCCGTCCAGCTTCATCCGAAGCGAGCTGATTCCTTGTCCGCACATCCACGGAACAGCAAGAGAGGCTCGGGACGAGTCCACAGCTTGCTATCGATACTCGGGCCTCATCGAACAACGCGCCCCAAACCTCGACGTCGAGAGCCTGCGTCAGACGAGGAGCGAGCAGAGCCCACGCGCCGACGACGGACCGTCGCGCTGTTCGGTCATCCAGCCCACCAGCCCCAGCGAGCCTCTCGACTGAGCGCAGCGCGGAGACGCATCGGGCAGCGAGGCCGAACATCGCTCGATCCTGAATGCCACGCGCGGACAGCTCGGCGAGCAGCAGCGCGTGCTTGACGTCGGAGTCGACGGCGGTCGTGGTCATGCGTCGCCTCGCGTGGGCGTAGGAGGAGGGGGAGGGGGCAGCGGCGATAACCGCTGGACCGGGTTGCTTCGCAGACGCGCGACAGCCGGGTCCAAAGAAGATCGAGTTTCGGGCACCCCGCGGCCGCTCGAGCCGGTCTGCGAGGGTCGAGCTGTGAACGGGACTCTTGCGATCGCTGCACTGGGCTTGCTGACCACCCTGACGTCCCCACTCCTGCAGAGCTGGGTGGCCTCCCGGCGGGAGCGTGCTGCATGGCGCCGGGACAAGGCGACGGCTATCTACACCGACGCCATGGCACACGCACAGACATTGGAAACGCTGCTCGAGCGGATCACTGACCCGTATCCGAGTACGAGTGCGTTTCCGGAGCTGACGCATGTGGATCTCATCACCGCCCGGATGCGCATGTTCGCGCCCGCCCCAGTCTTCGCCGCCTGGAAGACCCTTCTGCGCACAGAGGAAGTGCTCAGGTGGAACATCGAGCAGGACTTTCCGGCTCTCGGGACCGAGTACGGCGAGGCGGTCCCCGCGGACCACACGGACGTTCTGAAGCTGCGCACTGATGTTGAGAGTTTTTACGAGGTGATGCGCAAGGCGATCGGGAGCTGATCGCCCACGGTTGCCGTCCAGCTCGGTGCGGGTCCGGACGATGTCCACGCTCTCGACGAGCTGCGGCTTCAGGCCCAGGGGGCTGTTAGCGCGGGGAGGGGGGTGAGGCCCGGCAGTGGACTCGGGACGACGTCGAGCGGGGCAGCGCCGTCGTCGATTTCGTGCTGGTCTCGTTGCTGATCGTGGCGCTGCTGCTGGCGGTGCTGCAGGTGGCGGTGTACGTGCACGTGCGCAACGTGGTGGCGGCGAGCGCGCAGGAGG
>NZ_JBJHAJ010000050.1:0-5105 GCF_054051015.1 Blastococcus sp. SYSU DS0616 | reverse complement strand
CCACCGCGCCACGCCCACCCCACCGATCAGCCGCCCGCCGCCCGGCTGCTCGGCGCCGGCCCCCCCCCCCCCCCCCCCCCCCCCGGCCCCCCCCCCCCCCCACGTCGCCCCGTCCGTGGTCGAGGACGTCGCCTCGGTCGTGCGGTCCGCCGAGCCGGTGGTGCTCCTGCTCGGTGGCGACGTCATGACGCAGGAGGGCCAGCTGGCCGCCGCCCAGGTCGCCGCGGGCACCGGGGTCCGGCTGATGGTCGAGACGTTCCCGGCCCGGTCGGCGCGCGGCGCCGGCCTGCCCGACCTGCACCGGCTGCCCTACCCGCCGGAGATGGCGATGGCCGCCCTCGCCGGCACCCGGCACCTGGTGCTCGCCGGCACCACCGCGCCGGTGCACTTCTTCGGCTACCCCGGGGTGCCCGGCCACCCGGTGCCCGAGGACTGCGCGGTGCACGTGCTCAGCGCCCCGGGCGAGGACGGCGTCGCCGCGCTGCGGGCGCTGGCCGACGTCGTCGCGCCGGACGCGAAGCCGGAGGTCGCGGAGTTCGAGCGGCCCGAGCTGCCCACCGGCGAGCTGACCCCGCGCAGCATGGCCGCGGTGGTGGGCGCGCTGCTGCCCGAGGACGCCGTCGTCGTCGACGAGGCGCTCACCTCCGGCGCGGGGCTCACCGAGATGACCTCGGCCGGCCCGCGGCACGACTGGCTCTCGCTCACCGGCGGCGCGATCGGCGACGGGCTGCCGATGGCGCTGGGCGCGGCGGTGGCCTGCCCCGACCGGCCGGTGATCGGCATCCAGGCCGACGGCAGCGCGATGTACACGATCTCGGCGCTGTGGAGCTACGCCCGCGAGCAGGCCGACATCACGACGATCGTCTGCGACAACGGCTCGTACGCGATCCTCGAGCACGAGCTCAAGCGGGTCGGCGCGGCCAACGACGGCGAGCGGGCGCGGCAGCTGCTCGACCTCGGCGGCCCCCGGCTGGACTTCGTGGCGATCGCGCAGGGGATGGGCGTGCCGGCGAGCCGTGCGACGACCGCCGACGAGCTGGCCGACCAACTACGGCGGGCGCTGGCCGAGCCCGGCCCCCACCTCATCCAGGCCGTCCTGCGCTGAGGTCGTCCGGGGGGTGGGGTACCGGTCCGTCACCCGGATGGAGTACACAGAGGCGCTCCGCTGTGACGAGCAGCACAGTGCCGACGAAGGAGTCGTCTCGTGTCCCTGCACCGCAACCGGTTGGCCCCCCTCGCTGTCGCGGCAGGCGTGGGTCTCGGTGTGTTCACCGTCGGGGGCCCCGCCCTCGCCGTCCCCCCGTCCTCCGACGAACAGGTGTCGAACCCGGACTGGCAGCCGGTCCAGCAGTCGCCGAAGGAGCGGGTCTACAACCTGCGCTGGACGGTCGCCGACCCGCGCTACGACTACGCCGGTGAGACCGCCGGCCAGGAGTTCGTGCCCCTGACCGACGAGGCTGGCAACCCGATCAGCAAGGTGCTCTACGGCACCGACCGCGGCTCGGCGTACCGCATCGAGGTGCCGCTGGACTGGAACGGCGACGTCGTCTTCTGGGAGCACGGCTACCGGGGGACCGGCACCACCGTCTACGTCAGCGACCCCAGCTACGACCTGCGGCGCACCTACATCGAGAACGGCTTCGCCTGGGCGGCCTCCTCCTACGGCGAGAACCGGTACGACATCGAGGCCGGTGCGCTCGCCACCGAGCGGCTGGCGCGGATCTTCGACGCGCGGGTCGGGCGGGCCGACCAGCGGTACCTGCAGGGCGTCTCGATGGGCGGGCACGTCATCGGCACGCTCCTGGAGCGCGACCGCGGCGTCGAGTGGGACGGCGCGGCGCCGATGTGCGGCGTCATGGGCGACTTCGAGCTCTACGACTTCTTCCTCGACTACAACCTGCTCGCGCAGACGCTCGCGGGGGTGGACGCCTACCCGTTCCCGTCGCAGACGGAGTACTTCGCCGAGGTCGTGCCGCAGATCAAGGCCGCGCTCGGCACCCCGACCACGCCGACCCCGGTGTACGAGGGGCTGACCGAGGAGGGCGAGGTCTTCCGCGCCAACATCACGGCGATCACCGGCGGCGAGCGCCCCGGTGACGACGAGGCCTTCGGCTACTGGGAGGGGCAGAACTTCGTCTACGGCGTCGTGACCAACGAGCCCAGTGGCCTCGCGGGCGTGCTGCCGGGTGCGGTGTGGACCAACGCCGACCAGGACTACCCGGTGGACCACACCTTCGAGGACGGCTCCACGCTCGACCAGCGCGTGGAGCGGGTGGCGCCGGCGCCCGGGACTCGGAGCACCCGCCTGGCGGTCCCCGTCCCGGCGCTCACCGGTGACATCGACGTCCCGGTGCTCTCCTCGCACACCCTCGGTGACTACTACGTGCCGTTCTCCATGGAGCAGCACTACGCCGCCGACGTCGCCGCGCAGGGCAACGCGGACCTGCTGGTCCAGCGGGCGATCCGGGCCGCCGGGCACTGCGAGTACACGCCCGAGGAGGCGGCCGACCAGTTCCTCGACCTGGTCGACTGGGTGGAGAACGGCGTGACGCCGGCCGGCGCCTCGGTGCTCGACCCCGAGGTCGTCGCCGACCCGAACTACGGGTGCGAGTTCACCACCCCGGTGCGCACCGGCACGCGGGCCTTCTACGAGGAGTGCCCGGCGCCGGGCGCCGGGGGCTGATCCGCGGCACGGCTGACCACCGAGGGCCCTCCTCCCCGCACCGGGGAGGGGGGCCCTCCGCCGTCCGCGTGCGTCGGTGGGCCCGGCGTGGCCACCCCCGGGTGGCCGGCGTCCGGCGGCGCTGCCTAGATTGCCGGGCAGTGGACGGCGGAGCGGAACCGGAGCCGGAACCCGCCGCACCCCGGCCGTCCCGCCGGCTGGTCACCGACCCCGTGTTCGGGCCCTACTGGGCCGGCAAGCTGCTCGCCAACGTCGGCATCTGGATCCAGAACATCGCGAGCGCGGCGCTGGTCTGGCAGCTGACCGCGTCGGCGTTCCTGGTCGGGATGGTCAGCTTCGCCCAGTTCGTGCCGCAGCTGGTGCTGACCCCGGTGAGCGGCGCGATGGCCGACCGGGGCAGCCCGCGCCGGCAGATCCTGCTCGGCCGCGCGCTGTGTGCGCTCGGGGCCGCGGTGCTGGCCGGCTGGGTCCTGCTCACCCCCGACGTGGCCGACGTGCCGCCGTGGGTCGTGATGGTCTGCGCGCTCGTCGTCGGCATCGGGTTCTCCGTCGGCGGGCCGGCGATGCACTCGCTGCTCCCGTCGCTGGTGCGCCCGGGTGAGCTGCCCCGCGCCGTCGCCCTGGACAACCTGACGCTCTCGGTGGGCCGTGCGGTCGGGCCGGCCGTGGGCGGGATCGTGGCCGCCACCGCCGGGTACGGCGTCGCGTTCGGCCTCGCCGCGGTCGGCCACGTCGTCTTCCTGCTGGCGGTGTTCCGGCTCCGGACGCCGGGTGCGGCCACCGCGCCGGGCCCGCGCCTGTCGGTCGCCGCGGGGATCCGCTACCTGCGCACCGACCCGGTGGTGGGCGTCCTGCTGCTCGGCATCACCGCGGTCGGGATCGGCGCCGACCCCGCCGTCACGCTGGGCCCGGCGCTGTCCGACCGGCTCGGCGGCGGCCCGGAGCTGGTCGGCCTGCTGGCCTCCGCCTTCGGCGTCGGCGCGCTCCTGGGCTTCGTCGTCCACGCCGCCCTGCTGCGCTTCCTCGACCACGCGCGGCTGGCCACCACCGGTCTGGTGCTGCTGACACTGTCGGCGGTCGGGCTGGCGCTGGCCGGGAGCGAGGCCGCCGCGGTGGCGGCCTTCGCGGTGGGTGGCGTGGGGATGACGCTGGCCATGAACGGCGTCACGACGCTGCTCTACGACCGGGTGCCGCGCGAGTACATCGGCCGGATCATGGCGCTCTGGCTGGTCGGCTTCGTCGGCTCGCGGCCGCTGGCCGCGGCGCTCAACGGGGCGCTCACCGACCTGGTGTCGGTCGTCGCCGCCCTGCTCGCGACGGCGGTGTTCGTGCTGGGCGTGGCGGCCGTGTGCCGACCGTCGGTGCTGCGGCGCCCCGCCCCGGGGCGGTGAGGGCGGGCATCATCGGGCGGGTGGTCCGGTCGGTACTGGTGAGCGTTGGTGCGGTGGTGCTGCTGCTCGTGGTCGTGGTCGGCCTGCTGTGGGTGTTCCAGCGCAACCTCGTCTACCTGCCCGACGGCGGGCCGGCGCGCCCGGTCGAGGTCGCCCTCCCTGGCGGCCGGGAGGTCGTCCTGACCACCGGGGACGGGCTGGAGCTCGCCGGCTGGCACCTGCCGGCCGAGGGGGACGGCGCGCCGACGGTCCTGGTGGCCAACGGCAACGGCGGCTCCCGGGACCTGCGCGCCCCCCTCGCGCAGGCGCTCGGCGAGGCCGGGCTGGGGGTGCTGCTGTTCGACTACCGGGGCTACGCCGGCAACCCGGGGAGCCCCACCGAGGAGGCGCTGGCGTCCGACGTCCGCGCCGCGCGGGACTTCCTCCTCGACGAGGGCGTCGCGCCCGACCGGCTCCTCTACTTCGGTGAGAGCCTGGGCGCCGCCGTCGTCACCGAGCTGGCCACCGAGCACCCACCGGCCGGCCTGGTCCTGCGCTCGCCGTTCGTCGACCTGCCGGCGGTGGCCGCGGAGCACTACCCCGTCCTTCCGGTGCGGGCGCTGCTGCGCGACCGCTTCCCGGTGGCCGAGCGGATCGCGCGGGTCGAGGTGCCCACGACGGTCGTGCTGGGCACCGAGGACTCGATCGTGCCGCCGGAGCAGAGCCGCGCCGTCGCCGAGGCGGCGGCCCGGCTGCACAGGCTGATCGAGGTGCCCGGCGCGGACCACAACGACCGGGTGCTGCTCGACGGGGACGCGCTGGTCGACGCCGTCGTCGAACTGGCCGAGCACTCGACCGGCTGGTCCCGGCCCTGACCGGACCGGCCGTTCACCCGACCGGGTGCTCTTGTGCCGATCGAGCCGGTCCCTGTCCACAGATCGACTGACCTCACCCCATCGGACTGGTCCGTTTCCTTACAGTCCGCACGGATTCGACGACTGCTCGACGGGGGATGGGCGTGCCGACTGCTCTGGACGTCGTGGACGGCGAGG
>NZ_JBJHAJ010000049.1:0-5213 GCF_054051015.1 Blastococcus sp. SYSU DS0616 | reverse complement strand
AGTAGTTCCTGTCGGTCAGCCGCGGGCCCCTCACCCTTGGGTCGTGGTCCCGACCCGGGCCGCTCGGGCCGGGGCCCGCCCCCCCAGCACTGGGGCGGCGCGGTCGGGCGGGAGCGCCTAGGTTCGCGCCATGGCCGATCTGCGCTTCTGGTTCGACCCGGTCTGCCCGTTCGCCTGGATGACGAGCAAGTGGGTCCGGCAGGTGAGCGCGCAGCGGGAGTACGCCGTCGAGTGGCGGTTCATCTCGCTGCGGCTGCTCAACGCCCACGTCGACTACGCCAGCCACTTCCCGCCCGAGTACGAGGCCGGGCACACGTCGGGTCTGCGCCTGCTGCGGGTCGCCGCCCGCACCCGCGCCGAGCACGGCCCCGAGGCCGTCGGCCCGCTCTACGCGGCGCTCGGCGCACGCGTCTTCGAGCAGCCCGCTAGCCCGGGCGACGAGGCGCGGCGCGGCACCCGGGAGTTCGCCGAGCCGGCGCTCGCCGAGGCGGGGCTGCCCACGGCGCTCGCCGATGCCGTGGACGACGACAGCTGGGACGCGCAGATCCAGGCGGAGACCGACGAGGCGCTCGGGCTCGCCGGCAAGGACGTCGGGACGCCGATCCTGCACTTCCGGCCCCCCGAGGGCGTGGCGTTCTTCGGGCCGGTCATCAGCCGGCTGCCCGCCGAGGACGAGGCCGTCGCGCTGTGGGACCACGTCGTGGGGCTCGCTTCGTTCCCCGGCTTCGCCGAGCTGAAGCGCAGCCTGCGCGAGCGCCCCCAGCTGCCGGCCTTCGGCGTGCAGGCCGGCGAGATCGGCCGGCAGGAGGACTGGCACGGCGGGAGCCGCCGGCAGAAGCGCTGAGCTGTCGCGGCCCCATGCGGGAGTGGCGGGATCGACCGAGCGAGCTAAGGTAAGCCTTATCTGACCACGCCGTCCGTCCCGGGAGCTGCTCGTGGCCACCACGGTCGACGTCCCGGCCCGGGACTCGGCACGACCTCCGGCACCGCCGGCGCGCGGCCGACGGCTGGGCACGCTGGCCCTGCTGCTGGTGCTGGTCGTCGCCGCCGCGCTGGCCAGCATCGCGGTCGGCACGCGCTCCATCGGCCTCGCCGACGTGTGGCGGTCGCTGCTCGACTCGGCGCTGGGTTCCGAGGAGGCGGTGATCGTCCGGCAGCTGCGGGTCCCCCGCACGGTGCTGGGGCTCATGGTCGGTGCGGCGCTGGGCGTGGCCGGGGCCCTGATGCAGGGACACACCCGCAACCCGCTGGGCGACCCCGGGCTGCTCGGCGTGACCGCCGGCGCCAGCCTCGCCGTCGTGCTGGCCATCGCCGCGCTGGGCATCCGGACGCCCGGTGGCTACGTCTGGTTCGCCTTCGCCGGCGCCCTGGTCGGCACGGTCCTGGTCTACGCGATCGGCTCGGCCGGGCGCGGCGGGGCCACACCGGTCACCCTGGCGCTCGCGGGGGCCGCGCTGTCGGCGCTGTTCTTCGCCCTGGTGCGCGCCGTCGTCGTCACCGACGAGCAGACCCTGGACAGCTTCCGGTTCTGGGTGGTCGGCTCGCTGGCCGGCCGCGGGGCCGACATCGCCTGGCAGGTGGGCCCGTTCATCGCGGCCGGGGTGGTGCTCGCCCTGGCCAACGCCCCGGCGCTGAACCTGCTCGGGCTCGGTGAGGACGTCGCCCGCGGCCTGGGCCAGCGCGTCTGGCAGGCGCGGACGATCGGCCTGGCCGCCATCACCCTGCTGGCCGGCGCCGCGACCGCCGCCTGCGGGCCGATCGCCTTCGTCGGCCTGGTCGTGCCGCACGTCGTCCGCGCCCTCACCGGCCCCGACCACCGGTGGCTGATCCCCTGCTCCGGCCTCCTGGGCGCCGCGCTGCTGCTGGCCGCCGACGTGATCGGCCGCGTCGTGGCCCGCCCGGGGGAGCTGCAGGTCGGCATCGTCCTGGCGCTCATCGGGGCGCCGTTCTTCGTCGCGCTCGTGCGACGTCGCCGGACGGTCACCCTGTGACCGCCACCGCCCCGGCCCGCCCGCGGCCCGCGCCGACCGCCCGCCCCCCGCTGCGCAGCGGCACGCCCGTGCGGGTGGGCCCGGTCTCGGCGATCGTCCGCTGGCGCGACGTCGTCGTGCCGGTGGCCGCGCTGGCCGCGCTGGTGCTGGTCTCGGCCCTGAGCATGGGGCGCGGCGACTACCCGATCGGCGTCGGCGAGGTGCTGCGGACGCTGGTCGGCCTGGGGGAGCAGACGCAGGAGTTCATCGTCCTGCAGCTGCGCGCCCCGCGGGTCGTCGTCGGCGCGCTGGTCGGGCTGGCCCTCGGGGTCTCCGGCGCGCTCTTCCAGACCTTCGCCCGCAACCCGCTCGCCTCCCCCGACACCCTGGGCATCACCAGCGGCGCCTCGGTGGGGGCGGTGGCGGCCATCGTGCTGACCAGCGGCACCTCCACCGGCGAGGTGCTGGGCGGTCTCGGCGTTCCCCTGGCCGCGCTGCTGGGCGGCCTGGTCACCGGCGTGCTGCTGTTCGTGCTGGCCTGGCGGGCGGGGATCGACGGGTACCGGCTGGTCCTCATCGGCATCGCGCTGTGGTCGGTCGGCGCCGCGCTGGTCGACTGGCTGCTCACCCGCGCCGAGATCTACGACGCCGCGTCGGCGTACGTGTGGATCACCGGCTCGCTCAACGCCCGCACCTGGAACGACGCGCTGCCCCTCGCCGTCGCCGTCGCCGTGCTGCTCCCGCCGGCGCTCGCCGCCGGCCGGGCGCTGGGGGTCATGCAGTTCGGCGACGACACCGCGCGCGGGCTCGGCGTGCGGCTGGCCGGGGCGCAGACCGCGGTCGTGCTGCTCGCGGTGGGCCTCGTCGGCTTCGCGGTCTCGGCCGCCGGGCCGATCACGTTCGTGGCCCTGGTCGTGCCGCAGATCGCGGTGCGGCTGACCCGCGGCTCGCGCCCGCCGCTGCTGACCTCGGGGCTGCTCGGCGCGCTGCTCGTGGTGGCCGCCGACCTGGTGACCCGGACGATGCTCCCCCAGGCCCTGCCGGTCGGCATCCTCACCGCCGCGATCGGCGCTCCCTACCTGCTCTGGCTCCTGGTCCGTGGAAGGCGGCGAGCGACAGCATGACGATCCACCCGGGTACCGAGCTCCTGCACCGGGCGGAGCCCGCCGCCCCACCGGCACCCGTGCGGCTGGCGGCGGAGGAGCTCCGGCTGGCCTACGACGACCAGGTCGTCGTGGACGGGCTCGACCTCGCGCTGACCGAGGGCTCCTTCACCGCGATCGTGGGTCCGAACGGCTGTGGCAAGTCCACGCTGCTGCGCGCGCTCGGCCGGCTGCTGCGCCCGGCGTCGGGCCAGGTACTGCTGGACGGCCGGTCGATCGCCCGCACGCCGACCCGCGAGGTGGCGAAGGTGCTCGGCCTGCTGCCGCAGACGCCGGTGGCCCCCGAGGGGCTCAGCGTCGGCGACCTGGTGGCCCGCGGGCGGCACCCGCACCAGACGTGGCTGCGCCAGTGGTCGCGCGACGACGAGGCCCTGGTGGCCGAGGCGCTGTCCTGGACGGGCATGGCCGAGCTCGCCGACCGCCCGGTCGACGCGCTCTCCGGCGGTCAGCGGCAGCGGGCCTGGATCTCGATGGCGCTGGCGCAGGGCACCGACCTGCTGCTGCTCGACGAGCCCACCACCTACCTCGACCTCTCCCACCAGATCGACGTCCTGGACCTGGTGGGCCGGCTGCACGCCGAGCGGGGCCGGACGGTCGTGGTCGTGCTGCACGACCTCAACCTCGCCGCCCGGTACGCCCAGCGGCTGGTGGCGATGAAGGACGGTGCGCTCGTCGCCTCGGGCACCCCGCACGAGGTGCTCACCGAGCACCTCCTCGCCGAGGTGTTCGACCTCGAGGCCCGGGTGCTCCCCGACCCGGTGACGGGGACGCCGATGGTCGTGCCGGTGCGCCGCCTGCGGTGACCCGCCTTCCCTCCGGGACTTAGGGCAGGCTAACCTTCCCTCGATCGGGATGATCATGCATCCCCGCACCCGAGGGAGTCCCCTTGCACCGCACCTCTCGCCGCCTGCTCGGCGGCTTCCTGGCCCTGGGCACGGCCGTCGGCCTCAGCGCCTGCGGGTCCGAGGACACGGACACCGACGCGGGCGCCGGTACGGAGCCGACCGCCTCCGGCGAGGCCTGGGAGTACACCGACGCCCTGGACAACACCGTCGAGCTGGACGAGACGCCGACCCGGATCGCCGGCCTCAACGACGTCATGGCCTCGCTGTGGAACTACGGCGTCGAGCCGGTGGCCACCTTCGGCCAGACCTCCGCGGCCGACGACGTCGCGTTCGAGGGGCGCGACCTCTCCGACGTCGAGATCGTGGGCGAGACCTACGGGCAGATCGACCTCGAGCAGCTGGCCGCGGCCGACCCCGACCTGATCATCACCTCGGTCTACCCGGTGGACTCGGCGGGGACGCTGGACCCGTCGTCGCCGCCGTACGGCATCGAGTCGCCCGAGCAGCTCGAGCAGCTCGAGCAGATCGCCCCCGTCGTCGCCATCGCCTACCGCGGGTCGGCCGCCGACGTCATGGAGGAGGTGGCCGACCTCGCCGAGAGCCTGGGCGCGGACTCCGGCACCATCGAGTCGGCCCGCGCCGAGTACGAGGAGGCCGCGGCGGCGCTCACCGAGGCCGGCGAGAAGGGCCTCAGCGTCCTGCCGGTCTACGCCACCCCCTCGGAGGGCTGGTGGATGGGCAAGGCCGAGGACGACCCGGCCCTGCGCCTCTACTCCGACCTCGGCGTCGACTTCGTCGACCTGGGCGAGGAGGGCTACTTCTGGAAGCCGGTGGGCTGGGAGCAGGTGCCCGACTACCCCAGCGACGTGCTCCTGTACTCGCTGCGCGGGGGGATGACCCCCGAGGAGATGGCCACCCAGCCGACCGCCGCCCGGCTGCCGGCCCTCCAGGCCGACCAGGCCTACCCGTGGAAGTACATCGGCATGGACTACGCCGCCCAGGCCGAGTACATGCAGGAGCTGGCCGACTGGCTGACCGAGGCCGAGGACGTCACGCCCTGACGCACCGCCCCACTGCCGAGGTCACGTGATCTCGGCGCAGCACGGCCCCGGGGGGGGGGGGGGGGGGGGGGGGGGGGGGGGGGGGGGGGGGGGGGGGGGGGGGGGGGGGGGGGGGGGGGGGGGGGGGGGGGGGGGGGGGGGGGGGGGGGGGGGGGGGGGGGGGGGGGGGGGGGG
>NZ_JBJHAJ010000048.1:0-14767 GCF_054051015.1 Blastococcus sp. SYSU DS0616 | reverse complement strand
CCCGCCCCGACAACCGGTCGGGGCGGGGCCGGCGCACCAGGGACCCGGCAGCATCCGTCAGCCGACGGGACGCCGCCGAGTGAGCAGGTGGCCGACCACCGAGGTGACGACCACCCAGCCGACCAGCACCAGGACGGGCCGCACCTCCGGCGACCCCGTGGCCAGCGACATGGTGGCGCTGGTGGGGTCCAGCCACTCGGCCACGTCGGCGCTCCACAGCCGCACGATCGGCAGCGCCCCGAGCACCAGCAGGTACACCCCGGTCAGCGCGGCCGCGCTGTTGCCGACGGCAGCACCCAGGCCGGCGCCGGTCACCGCGAACACCGCGCCGGCCCCGATCACGGCGAGCACGGCCCGCCCGGCGCCGTCCCACGACGCCGTCTCGGGAACGATGCCCAGCAGCACGAGCACTGACAGGGCCGCACCCACCGCGGCCAGCACCACCCCGAGCAACGCCAGCGCACCCGTCTTGGCGGCCAGCACCCGGCCGCGGTGCGGCACGAGCAGGAATGTCGTCTCCGCGGTCCGATGGGTCCACTCTCCCGCGGTCGACAGCACCCCCAGCGCGAGCAGCAGCATGCCGGTCATCACGCCGACCGCGCCGAGCGGCCCGTCGACGAACGGGAACTCCTCCCCCGCCGCGATGCCCATGAGGGCCATCGCGGCCGGGCCGACCAAGGCCGCGGCGACGGCGAGCGCCTTGCCGGACCGGGTGGACAGGGACTTGCGGATCTCCAGCGCCGTCAGCGCCGGCAGTGACGGAGCGGTCCGGCGCACCGAACTGCGGACATGGGAGTGCGGGTCGAGGGTCAGGACGTCGGTCATCTCGGGTTCCTCCGAAGGGTGCGGTCGGGCGATCAGGAAGCGTGGGTGAGCTGGAAGAACAGGGCCTCGAGGTCGCGCTGGACCGGTCGCAGGTCGGTCAGCACGTGGCCACCGGAAGCGGCGACCGCCCCGACGTCCGCGACATCGGCGCCGGTCACCACCAGTGCCCCGCCGTCCCCGGGTTCCACGTGGAACCCGGCCGCCGTCAAGGCGGTCGCGAAGGCCGCGGCGTCCCGGGCCCGGACGACGACGCCCTCCCCGGCGAGCAGGGTGGCGACCGGACCGTCGGCGACGATCCGCCCGCGGTCGATCACCAGCAGCCGGTCGACGGTGTGCTCGACCTCGCCCAGCAGGTGCGAGGAGAGCAGCACGGTGCCGCCCCGGGCGGCGTGCCCGCGCAGCAGGTCGCGCATCCACCGGATGCCCTCCGGGTCCAGCCCGTTGGCCGGCTCGTCGAACACGAGCACCGGCGGATCGGCCAGCAGCGCGCCGGCGATGCCGAGCCGCTGCCGCATGCCGAGGGAGTAGCCGCCAATCCGCCGCCCGGCCGCGTGGCCCAGCCCGACCAGGCCCAGCACCTCGTCCACCCGCGAGCCCGGCACCCCGATCACCGCGGCCAGCAGCCGCAGGTGGGTCGCCCCGGTGCGTCCCGGGTGCACGGCCGAGGCGTCGAGCAGGGTGCCCATGACGGCGCCCGGGTTGGCCAGGTCGGCGTAGGGGTGACCGTCCACGGTCGCCGTTCCGGCGGTCGCCGGCACGAGGCCGGTCAGCATCCGCATCGTGGTGGTCTTGCCGGCGCCGTTCGGGCCGAGGAAGCCGGTCACCGAGCCGGGCTCCAGGGTGAAGGAGACGTCGTCGACGACGGTCTGGTCGCCGTACCTCTTGGTCAAGCCGCTGACCGCGATCATGGGAACCTCCGGGTTGTGGGGACGGCACCAACCTGCCGAGAAGGCCCTGGTCAGCGCGTCGGCCGCAGGCCTCGACCTCGGACGACGGACGATGCGACCTCGTCATCCGAAAGTTGACGCCGGCGATCCACTCCCGGGCGACCCACCGGCCGGTCCAGCCGAAATACGCTCTGCCGCATGAGGCTGCGGGAGCGACTGTGGCCCGGCCTGAGCCGCAGCGGCGTCGCCCTCGAGTTCACGCTGGCCCTGCTGTCCCTGGTCTCGGTCGCCCTCGCGACGGGCGACGACACCGGTGTGCTACCGCCCCCGGTGCTGTTCCCGGCCGGCGTCGCGCTCGCCGTGCTCCTGCTCCTGCGCCGCCGGCGGGCCCCGCTGCTGGTCTTCCTGACCAGTGCGCTGGTGACGGCGCTGGCGCCCGCGGTCGCCACCGCGCTGTCGGTCTCCGCCTACGCGGTCGGCCGCTACGAAGGCCGCCTGCAGCGCCGGCTCGTGGCCGCCCTCGTCGGGACGATCGCCGTGGTGCGGCCCTGGACGGGGGAGCCGCTCGTGGAGCTCGCCGTGATGCTCGCCGTCGCCGCGCTCGTCCTGCTGCTCCCCGGCGTGATCGGCGCCTGGGTGCGCGCCCGCGAGGAACTGCTGCTCGTCCTCCGCGACCGGGCCGAGAAGGCGGAGACCGAGCGGGAGCTGCTGGCGCGCGACGCCGTCCTCACCGAGCGGACACGCATCGCCCGCGAGATGCACGACGCCGTCGGCCACCGGGTGAGCCTCATGGTGCTGCAGGCGGGCGCCATCGAGATGGCCGCCCGCGATCCCGAGCGCGTGGAGCAGCTGGCCGACCAGGTGCAGACCGCCGGCCGGCGGGCCCTGGAGGAGCTGCGCCAGATGGTCGGGGTGCTCCGGGCCGAGGAGGTCGACGAGGCCGCGCCGCTCGGCCCGCAACCGGGTCTGGAGGACCTGCCCCGCCTGATCGCCCAGGCCACCGAGGCGGGCATGGCCGTGGAGCTCGCCGGCCCGCCCGAGGTCACGGAAGCCATCGACCCCGCCGTCGGCCGGGCCGCTTACCGGATCGTGCAGGAGGCGCTCACCAACGCCGGCAAGCACGCGCCCGGGTCGCACGTGCGAGTGGCCGTCGAGCGGCCGGACGGACAGCTCGTCGTGCGCGTGGTCAACGGATCGCCGGCGCGACCCGCCGGGGACGTTCCCGGTGGCGGATACGGCCTGGTGGGGTTGGCTGAGCGGGTGCGCACCCTCGGCGGCGGGTTGACGGCCGGACCCCGGCTGGACGGCGGCTTCGCGATCGAGGCGGTGCTGCCGGCATGAGTGAACAGGGGCGGGAGCTGGCCGGGAACGAGATCAGCCGTCCGGTCCGAGTGCTGCTGGTGGACGACGAGGAGCTGGTGCGCTTCGGGCTGCGGACGGTGCTGGAGTCGGCCGGCGGGTTCGAGGTGGTCGGCGAGGCAGCGGACGGCGCGGCGGGCGTCCGGGCGGCCCGCGAGCTGCGGCCCGACGTCGTCCTGACCGACATCCGCATGCCCGTGCTGGACGGGCTGGAGGCGACCAAGCGGATCCTGGCACTGTCGGATCCGCCACAGGTCGCCGTCCTCACGACCTTCCACCTCGACGAGTACGTGTACGCGGCGCTCGCGGCCGGCGCCGCCGGCTTCCTGCTCAAGGACACTCCGCCGCGGCAGATCGCCGCCGCGGTGCGTGCCGTCGCCGACGGCACCGCGACCCTCTCCCCCAAGGTGACCGCCGCACTCATCGACTCCTACGTCGACCGCCGCGCCGCGCCGCGCCGGGCCGAGGCGCTCAACCGGGTCGGGACGCTCTCCGACCGCGAGCGGGAGGTGCTCGCGCTACTGGGCACCGGCGAGCCCAACGCCGAGCTGGCCCGTCGGCTGTTCGTCAGCGAGGCGACGGTGAAGACCTACGTCTCGCGGCTGCTCACCAAGCTGGACCTGACCAACCGCACCCAGGCCGCGATCCTCGCCCACGAGGCCGGCCTGCTGGAGGACTGAGACTGTGCAGTAAGGTAATCGTGTAGTAGCTTCACAACATGTCCCCGGACGTGCGAGTCTTCGATCGCCTGCTCGAGATCGCGCTGCTCGTGCAGGACGACATGGCGCGCGAGCTGGAACCGGCCGGGCTCACCCCGGCCCGCACCCACCTCCTCTGGGAGGTGCACAGCCGCGGCCCGTCCAGCCAGCGCGCGCTGGCGACGGCGCTCGGCGTCACCCCGCGGAACATCACCGGCCTGGTCGACGCACTGGAGGAGCGCGGGTACGTCCGCCGCGAGCCCCACCCCACCGACCGGCGGATCACGCTGGTGACCCTCACCGAGCTGGGCGCCCGGGCAACCGGGCAGATGGACGCCGACCACCGCCGGATCGCTGCGCACCTGGTGGCCGGCTTCGACGCCGACCGGCTGGAGCGGTTCCGCACCGACCTGGACACCATCGCCGCCCGGCTGCACGAGCTGATGAACCCGGGAGCCCGGTCGTGACCGCCCCCGAACGGCGCACGGGCCGGCAGCGCCTCCGGTACCTGGGGACGCGCGCGGTCCAGCTGGAGGTCGGGGTCTGGCAGAGCCTCTCCCGGTTCGCGCTGCGCCGCCCCCGGGTGCCGGCCGGGGCGACCGCCTTTCCCTACCACCGGGTGGTGCTGCCGGTGATCATCACGTTCATCGTGGTGTCCGCGATCGAGCTGGTCGCCGTCGACGTCCTCACCCAGCGCTGGCCGCTGGTCCGCTACCCCCTGCTCGCGCTCGGCATCTGGGGCCTGGTGTGGATGTTCGGCTACCTCGCGGGGCTGGTCACCCGGCCGCACGCCGTGGGCCCGGAGGGCATCACCGTCCGGTTCTCGACCGACGTCGACCTCCAGGTGCCGTGGGACGTGATCGGCTCCGTGGCCCGGCGGTCGCGGACGCGGCCGGAGAAGGCGCCGCGGTTCGCCCGGGGTGACGACGGCGCGGCCACCCTCCAGCTGTGGATGCACGACCAGACGAACGTCGACATCGTGCTCGACCGGCCCGTCGTCGTCCGCCTGCCGGAGCTCACCGGCGAGGTGCGCACCGTCCGGCTGTTCGCCGACGACCCGGTGGCGTTCCTGGCCGAGGTGCGCCGGCAGCGCCCCTCCGTCGCCGGGCCCCCGGGGCGGGCTCCGCGGACCGCCTGAGCGGTTCCGGCCGGGCGGCTCAGGGACCGAGGAGCCGCCGGGTCTGCCGACCGCGGGCGACGAGCGAACCGTCCTCGGCCCGCAGCTCCACGTCGTCGACGGCTGCGTCGTCGTCGCACCAGACCGTGCGCTGGTCGACCCGCACCCACGCCCCGGGCGCCGGCGCCGGACCCGCCAGGTGCGCGGTCAGCTCGACCGTGGGCATCGCCGCCGGCACGGTGCGGACGGCGAACAGCGACGGCGGCAGCGCGTCGAGGAGCACGCCCAGCTGCACCAGCGGCTCCAGCTCCCCGCCCCGGATGCGCACCCAGGCGTGCAGCCGGGGCTCGGTGCCGCCGGCCAGCGGTCGCGACGCGTCCAGCGCCCGGATCTCGGTGTGCTCGGCGACCGGCACGTACTCGCGCGGCAGCTCGAACGGAACGCCGTCGACGACCAGCGGCAGCTCCACCGGCGGCCAGTGCTCGACGCCCGGGGACGCCGGTCGCGCGAGGGTGAGCACCTGCGCCACCGCCCGCAGGGCGCCGTCCTGCGCCAGCTCGCTGCGCACGCTCCCGGTGCGGCCGAGCCGGTCGGCCGTCGCCGCGACCACCGCCTCGACGTCGGCGGCGACCCCGCCGAGCAGGTGCGCGGTCACCGCGCGGGGCGGCGCCCCGGCGAGCTCGGCGGCGGCGGCGAGCAGGTGGCCGACGACCAGGCCGCCCTGCGTGTGGGTGAACGACCGCCAGCTGGGGTCGAAGACGAGCCGGCGGCCGGTGGCGAGGGTCATGGGGTCCTCTCGGCGGAACTGTGGTTCGACTTCCGAACCGACTGGGCCGGGACGCTACACCAGTTGGTTCGGTATGCGAACCTGGTGCCATGACGACGCGACTGGACGAGCTCCCGGGCCGGCGTTGCTCCATCGCGGGCGCACTCGACGTCGTCGGTGACCGATGGGCACTGCTCGTCGTGCGCGAGGTGTCGCTGGGTGCGCACCGGTTCAGCGAGATCCTGCGCGGCACCGGCGCGCCGAGGGAACGGCTGGCCGCCCGGCTGACCGCCCTGGTGGACGCCGGGGTGCTGGAGCGGCGGGAGTACAGCCGGAACCCGCCGCGCTCGGACTACCACCTGACCCGAGCGGGCCGCGACCTGCTGCCGGTGCTGCAGGCGCTCATGCAGTGGGGCGACCGCCACGTCGCCGACGCGCCCCCGGCCGAGCTGCGCCACCACGGGCACCGCATCACCGCCTCGTGGGTGTGCGACGTCTGCGGCGAGCCGGTGGGCGCCGGGACCGAGCGCCACGTCCCCGACGGCTCCGAGCCCGGGCACGGGCCGCTACCGGCCCCGTAGCCTCCGCCCCGTGGACGAGACGACGACGCACCGGCGGCCGCACCGGCTCCGCGAGGTGGCCGCCACCCGCCGCGGCTACGTCCTCGCCTGGTGGGGGTTCACCGCGACGTTCGTGCTGCTGCGCCTGCTCACCTGGCTCATCCACATCGACGTCGACATCGCCGGCCTCGGTGACGTCGAGGTTGGCGGGGTCCACCTGCACCACTACGTCTGGGGCATCCTGCTGCTGGCGCTGATCGGGTTCCTGGGCCTGGGCGACCGCAGCCCGAAGGTGCGCAGCGCGATGGGGCTGGGCTACGGCATCGGGCTGGCCCTGGTCGTCGACGAGGCGGCGCTGCTGATCCAGCTCGAGGACGTCTACTGGGACACCTTCGGCTGGGTCAGCGTCGGGATCGCCGTCGCCCTCATCGGCCTCGCGGGCAGCGTGCTGGCGCTCACCCGGTCCCCGCGCCAGCCCGGCACCTGAGCACCCGGTCGGCCGACCGCCCCCGGGGCCGGCCCGCCGGCGAGGTCAGCGGCCGTCCGGCGGGTGCTCCGCGCGCCACTCGTCGAAGGCGGCCAGGAACGACTCGGCCATCCGCTGCTCGGTCACGAGCTGCTCGCGGTCCCGCTCGTCGACCATCCGCTCGCTCAGCGCCATCGTGTTGAACCGGATCGCGCGGAAGTACGGGATGAACGACGAGGGCTTGAACGCCCGCTTCGACGGCTGCGGCTCCACGCCCTCCGGCGCCCACTCCACCACGGGCACCGGGTCGAGCCCGAGCTCCTCGACCGCGGCGAGCACGGGCTCGTCGTCGGTCCGGTCGGTGAAGTCCCGGGACAGCTCGTGGAACACCCCCCGCCCGTCCGGCGCCACCGCGACGACGACCGGCCGGAAGATCGAGGCGTCCTCGTCCCACGCGCCGAGCGGCTTGGCCAGGCGCTCGCCGCCCGGGTCGCTGACCCAGCGGAACGGCAGGTGCCAGGTGCGGTTCATCGCCAGCTGCACCTCCGGCGGATCGACGGAGGCGAGCACCACCTCGGCGCCGGCGTCGGCGAGGCGGGACAGGGACCGGGCCAGGCGGACCGCCTGGGCGCAGCAGTAGGGCTACCAGTCGCCCCGCAGGCCGACGAGCACGAGGGCGGCGCGCTCGTCGGCGCGCAGGGCCAGGAGGTCGGTGGCGTCCATGCACCGAGGCTACGGAGGCCCGGCGCCGCCCGCAGGGTCGCGCCGCGGCCGGGGGCCGGCTCCAGCGGCCCGCCGGTGCGCCACCCCGTGCTGCGGCGCTGGAGCCGGCGGCGGCGGATCGACGCGCTGTGTGCGGTCTCCCGGCGCGGGACCGACGCCCTCCTCGACGTCCCCACCGGCTGACCGCTCAGTTCCCGGTGCTCCCCCGGTCTGCCCTGCGCCTGCGCAGACGCCGACCACGAGGAGAACCATGCCGAAGCGCCCCCGGGTGGCGATGCTCGCCGCCGTCGCCGCCGAGCGGCTCGACCTGTGCGACGACCTCGAGACCCTCGACGAGCGCGATTGGGCCACCCCCTCGCTCTGCCGGGGCTGGACGGTGCACCACGTCCTCGCCCACCTGACGCTCGCCCACCGCCAGACGCTGCGCGCCACGCTGGCCCACGCGGTGCTCGCCCGCGGCGACTTCGACCGCACGGAGCTGATGTGGGCGCACGAGATCTCGGCCGAGCACCCCCCGGCCGAGCTGATCGCCCTGCTCAGGGCCACCGCCGCCGTCGACCACCGGGTGCCGTTGAGCTCGCCCCTCGACCCGCTCACCGACGTCCTCGTGCACGGCCAGGACATCGCCCGCCCGCTCGGGCTGCGCCGGGCGATGCGCCCCGACCGGGTCGTCCCCGCCCTCGACCACGTGTGGCGCAGCGGGTTCTACGGCCGCCCCGAGCGAAGGTTCGCCGGGCTGCGGTTCGTGGCGACCGACGTCGACTGGGCCGCCGGCGCGGGCTGCCGGGAGGTGCACGGCCCCGTGGGCGATCTGCTGCTCCTGGCGACCGGCCGGCCGGCCGCGCTGGACGCGCTCAGCGGCCCGGGTCTGGCCGAGGCCGCCGAGCGGGTGCTCGATGGCGAGCGCACCGCCGCCTGACCGGTTCGGCCGGATGTGCGCGCACCGATCCCTCCGGGCGGCGGAGACGACGGTTCGTGCACACATCGGGCCGCGGGGGCGCGCTCAGGGCAGCCGGCCGGTCGCCGCCAGCTCGACCGCGGTCAGCACCTCCCACCGGACCGCGGTGCTGCCCGGCCGGATCAGCCGCCAGTAGCGGGCGAAGCGGCGCCGGGTCACGGCGTCGGTCGACGCCACCCGGGTCTCCGAGCTGAGCTCCGTGCCGCTGCCCCGGGGCGTCAGCCGGAAGTCGATCGCCGCCTTGACCCAGCCGCGCTGCGTGAAGCGGCGGAACTCCTCCGCGTCGAGCACCGGCCCGTCGTCGCCGCCGTCCAGCCGCCAGGGCTGCAGCGCACCACCGAACACCACCGACCGCGGCTCGTCCGATGCCAGCAGGGGCACGGGCAGCGCGTCGAGGAAGGGCCGGTCGTGCAGCTGCCCGACGCCGCGCCCGGCCAGCACCACCGGCAGGAACCGCGCGGCGCTCAGCACCAGCGTCACCGGCAGCCCGGAGAGCCGGACGGCGTGCAGCGCGTCCCAGACGGCGGCCGGCTCCGCGGCGATCCAGCGCGCCTGCCGGGTGACGTGCTCCGGCCGCGGCAGGACGTCGTCGAGCTCCATCAGCCCAGTGCGTCGTAGACGGCCCGCACGTAGGCCTCGCTGCGGGGCGAGCCGATCAGGCCGCTGCCCATCTTGTTCATCATGTAGGTGATCGTCAGCCGCCGGTCGAGGTCCATCACCGCCAGCGAGCCGCCCCAGCCGCCCCAGAAGCAGGTCCGGCCCGCCGGCACGTACGGCACGGTCGGCGAGCCCAGGCAGAAGCCCGTCCCCCACCGGAACGGCGCGCCGAGCACCAGGTCCACGCCGTCGGCCTGCACCTCGAACACCTTGTCCACCGTCTCGGGGGACAGCAGCCGCACTCCGCCGGCCTCGCCGCCCAGCGAGAGGATCCGCAGCACCCGCAGAACGCCGCGGGCGTTGGAGTGCCCGTTGAGCGCGCCGAGGTCCGCGGCCCGCCACTGCGGGGAGTTGGCCGCCTTGGCCGACGCCGTCGGGCCGGTGAAGGTCTTCACCGCGACCGACTCGGGGTCGAGGGTGCGCGGATCGACGTCCGGGGGCGGCGGGGGCACCACCGGCGCGATGCGGGTCACCTCCGACTCCCGCGCGCCGATCTGGAAGTCCGCGCCCAGCGGGTCGGCGATGGTGTCGGCCACGAACTTCTTGAACGTCGTGTTCGTGATCCGCCGGATCACCTCGCCGACCAGGTGCCCCTGGTTGTTGGCGTGGTAGCCCGCCGCCGTCCCGGGCTCCCACCACGGCCGCTGCTGCGCCAGCCGCTCGGTGGCCGAGGGCCAGTCGTACATGTCGCGGATCGAGAAGGGCTGCTCCCAGCCGGAGACGCCGGAGGTGTGCGACAGCAGCTGCCGCACCCGCACGTCCTTCTTCCCCTTCGCGCAGAACTCCGGCCAGTAGTCGCCCACCGGAGCGTCGAGGTCCAGCTCGCCGCGGTCGGCGAGGATCAGCGCGGCCAGCGCGACCACGCATTTCGTCGTCGACCAGACGTTGACGATCGTGTGCTCCGACCACGGCAGGGTGCGGGCCTCGTCGCGGTAGCCGCCCCACAGGTCGACGACGGTGTCACCGTCCAGGTCGACGGCGACCGAGGCGCCGAGCTCCTCGCCGTCCAGCTGCTGCGCCAGCGCCTCGCGCACTCCCGCGAACCGCTCGTCGCACCTGCCGTGGACCTCGGCCATGAACCCTCCTCGTCGTGGGCGACGCCGTCGTCGCGACCGGAACGGATCATGGACACACTTCCTCGCCCGGCCCTCGTCCGCCACCCCGCCGGCCACGCCCGGGACGCCTGGCGCCTGTTGGTGGAATGCTCAACTACATCCTCTGGTTGCCGGGTCCGACGGATCGACCAGCACGGAGGAGACGACATGGCACGGATCGGTGTGTTCGGTGGCACGGGCTACGCGGGTGGGCACCTGGTGGCCGAGGCCGCGGGGCGGGGCCACGCAGTGACGTCCTACAGCCGCAGCCTCCCCGACCAGAGGGTGGACGGCGCGACCTACGTGCAGGGCTCGCTGCTGGACGCGGCCACCCGCCGCGCGGCGTTGGAGAGCTCCGACGTCGTCGTGGTCGCCGTCGCCCCCCGCGGGGACATGGCCGGCGCTGTTCGCGGTGGCGTGGCCGCGCTCGCCGCCGAGGCCGAGCAGGCCGGCGTCCGCCTGGGCGTGATCGGCGGTGCCGGCTCGCTGCAGGTGACCGAGGGCGGACCGCGCCTGTTCGACACCCCCGGGTTCCCCGCCGAGTACCGCCCGGAGAGCCTCGAGATGGCCGCGGTCCTCGACGACCTGGTGGCGACCGACGGGCTGGACTGGTTCTACGTGTGCCCGCCCGCGGCGTTCGGGGCCTTCGCCCCCGGCGAGCCCCGGGGCACCTACCGCGTGGGCGGCGACGTGCTGCTCACCGACGACCAGGGCGAGTCGTTCATCGGCGGCGCCGACTTCGCGCGTGCCCTGGTCGACGAGATCGACCGGCCGGCCCACCGGCGGGCGCGGTTCACCGTCGCCTACTGACCCGCGGCTGCCGGCGGGCGACGTCCCAGCGGCGATGCAGAGCTCCGGCTTCGCCACCCGGCACGGGCTGCTGAAGGCGCTCAGCCGGGAGGGGGGGCGCGCCGCTGGACGCGTTGCTCGCCGCCCCGGAGGCCGGGATCGCGCGCCTCCCCGGCGCCGCGGCCTGAGTCCACAGGTGCCGGCGACGGGCCCCCGCGGCCGCCGCGCTCCGGCATGATCACCCGCCAGGAGGTGCGGACGTGTTCAGGTGGTCGGCGCGACGGCGGGACGAGGAGCCGGAGATCCCCGGCATGGTGTCGGACGGGCGGCGGCGGCGCACCCGCGAGCGGTCACGAGCGGTCGCCGGCCCCGAGCCTGCAGCGGTGCGGGAACCCTTGCTCATCGCCGCCCACGAGGACCACTGGCTCCTCGACATCGTCGACGGCGAGTTCGTCGACGACGCGGGCACCGACTGGGGGCAGCTGGACGGCCGCGCCTGCTCCGACCAGCTGCTGCGGTGGTTCGACGCCGGGCTGCTCGAGCTGCGCGACGACAGCGCAACGCCGGCAGGGGACCCGGAGCGACGGCGCATCAGCGATCTGCCGCTGCTGCCGCCCGACGCCGCGCGGGAGCTGCTGAGCCGGCCTGACGTGTGGCTCGAGGAGGGCCCCGGCGCGTACACCACCCTGGCCCCCACCGAGCTCGGCCGCAGCACACCCGCCGGCTCCTGGCCCTGAGCCGGCCCGGCGGGGGGTTCCACGTGGAACCCCCCGCCGTCCGCTCACTCCGGCAGCGTCAGGTCCCCGGTCGCCAGTCCGCCCACCCGTCGGTAGGCGGCCATCACGGCGCCGGTCGTCGTCACCGTCGACGACACCAGCCGCCAGGTGCGCGGCGCGGCACCACCCGGGAACAGCCGCTTGCCCTCACCGACCACGACCGGGAACGTGATCAGCCGGAGCTCGTCCACGAGGTCCTCCTGCAACAGCGTGTGCACCAGCCCCGCCGAGCCGTGCACCTGCAGCTCACCGCCGTCCCGGTTCGTGAGATCCCGCACGGCCGACGGCACATCGCCGTCGAGCAACCGCGCGGTGTCCCAGTCCAGCGAGGTCGAGGTCCGCGACGCCACGTGCTTGGTCTTCGTGTTGAGCGCCGTGCCGACCGGGTCGCCTTCCGTGGGCACCTTCGGCCAGTGCGCGGCGAAGATCTCGTAGGTGCCACGGCCCAGGAGGAAGTCCTCGGCCGGGGCGAACCACGCCTCCATCTGGGCGCCCATGTCCTCGTCGAAGAACGGCACGAGCCAGCCACCGTGGCGGAAGCCCCCCGACGGGTCCTCGCCCAGCCCTCCGGGTGCCTGCATGACCCCGTCGAGGGTCAGGAACGTGGTGACGACGAGCGGGCGCATGGGGAGCTCCTTGCGTGAGTGGGTTCGCGGGTTGGACACCCGCCGCCCGCGGAACTCATCGCCGCCGGCTCACCACTGCCGCGGCGCCCGCCGCCGCTGGGAGCTCTTCGCGCCGTACATGGCGCGGTCGGCGCGGGCGACGACGTCGTCGGCCGGCTCCCCCGGGCGCCCGATCGCCGCCCCGACGCTCACCCCGATCCGCAGCGGCCCGTCCGGGCCGGGAAAGGGCGCACCCAGCCGGATGACCACGCGACGTGCCAGGTCGGCCAGCGTCGCCTCGTTGCCGGCCGGGCACACGATCACGAACTCGTCGCCACCGAAGCGCGCCACCAGGTGCTCGGCGCCGGCCACCTCGACCAGCCGCGTCGCCGCCTCGACGAGCAAGCGGTCGCCCACGCCGTGCCCGTACTCGTCGTTGACCGTCTTGAAGTCGTCGAGGTCGCAGAAGAGCAGCCCGCACCCGCCCGTCTGCAGCCGCAGGCCCAGCACGTCGAACAGCGCCCCGCGGTTGGCCACGCCGGTGAGCAGGTCGGTGCGGGTCTGCTCGTGCAGCCGCGCCTCCCGGGCCCGCTCCTCGGTGACGTCGAGCCCGACGCAGGCGATCGCGTAGGGCTGCCCCTCATCGTCCAGGAGGACGGTGTTGCGCATGGTCACCCGCCGCAGTCCGCCCCGGGCGTCGATCCAGTCGGCCTCCTGCGGGTAGGCCTTCCCGCTGGCCATCGCCCGCCGCACGGCCTCCTCGGCGTGCGGCACGTCGTCGGGGATGACCCACACGTCCCAGAACCGGCGCCCCAACAGGTCCTCACCCGTGCGGCCGGTGAAGCGCTGCAGCGCGGGGTTGGAGAGCAGGATGCGGCCCTCGCCGTCGACGATGCACAGCAGCGCGTCGACCGCCTGCACGAACGCGTGCGCCAACCGGGTCTCCGACGCAGCCGGGCTCGCACCGACCAGCGGAGCCGAGCCCTCCTGCGCCGACATCCGTACGCGCTCCTGCCACTCATCGGACGAGCTGGTTCCGCGCCCGGGGCGGTGACCATACGGCGCGAGGGACCCCTCCGGTCCCGTTCCTGACCTGCCCCGACACCCCGTGTTGCCTAACGTGGGCCGCGCAACCGCAGAATCCAGGGGGAAGGAAGTCCGCATGCTGTCCGACAGGTCCGCACCCGTCGTCCAGGCCACGCTGCCGGCCGTCGCGGAGAACATCCAGGAGATCGCGCGCCGGTTCTACGCGCACTTGTTCGGAGAGCACCCGGAGCTGTTCGACGGCACGTTCAACCGCGGCAACCAGGCCGAGGGCACCCAGCAGGTCGCGCTGGCCGGCTCCGTCGCGGTGTTCGCCAGCGCGCTGGTGAACCACCCCGACCGGCTCCCCGAGCACCTGATGAGCCGGATCGCGCACAAGCACACCTCGCTGGGGATCAAGCCCGAGCAGTACCAGGTGGTCCACGACCACCTCTTCTGGGCCATCGCCGACGTCCTGGGCGACGCCGTCACGCCCGAGGTGGCCGCCGCCTGGGACGAGGTCTACTGGCTGATGGCCAACGCGCTGATCAACCAGGAGCGCGGCCTCTACAGCGCCCGCGGGGTGCGGCCCGAGACCGTCTGGCGGCAGTGGGAGGTCGCGGAGAAGGCCCGCGAGACCGACGACGTCGTCACCTTCCGGGTCCGGCGGGTCGACGACCGGCTGGTGAAGAGCTCCCTGCCGGGCCAGTACGTGACGGTGCGGCCGATCATGCCCGACGGCGTCCGCCAGCCCCGGCAGTACAGCCTGACCCGCGCCGACGACGGCGAGCACCGCCAGTTCTCCGTCAAGCGGGTGCACGGCGGCGGCAAGCCCGACGGCGAGGTCTCCAACCTGCTGCACGACTCGATCGGCGTGGGCGACCGGCTGGAGCTGTCGGTGCCGTTCGGCGACGTCGTCCTCGACGACTCCGGGCGGCCGGTGGTCTTCGTCAGCGCCGGCATCGGCATCACCCCGATGGCCGGGATGCTCTCGCACCTCGCCCACGCCGGCTCCGGCCTCGACGTCCGGCTGTGGCACGCCGACGTGGACGAGGCCTCCTGGGCGCTGCGGCAGCAGGTGCTCGGCGACGTGGCGACGCTGCCCAACGCCTCGGCCCACGTCTGGTTCGAGCGGGGCGCCGAGTGCTCGCTGCCGGTCGACGGCGTGCACGCCGGGCAGATGGACCTGTCGCAGGTCGACCTGCCGTGGGGCGCCGTCTACTACCTGTGCGGACCGCTGCCGTTCATGCAGGCCGTGCGGAGCACGCTCCTCGACCGCGGCATCCCGGCGCAGGACATCCAGTACGAGGTGTTCGGCCCCGACCTGTGGCAGGCCGACCTGGACTGAGGGGCGCGGGGGGGGGGGGGGGGGGGGGGGGGGGGGGGGGGGGGGGGGGGGGGGGGGGGGGGGGGGGGGGGGGGGGGGGGGGGGGGGGGGGGGGGGGGGGGGGGGGGGGGGGGGGG
>NZ_JBJHAJ010000047.1:0-15615 GCF_054051015.1 Blastococcus sp. SYSU DS0616 | reverse complement strand
CCCCCCCCCCCCCCCCCCCCCCCCCCCCCCCCCCCCCCCCCCCCCCCCCCCCCCCCCCCCCCCCCCCCCCCCCCCCCCCCCCCCCCCCCCCCCCCCGGTGCTCAGCGCCCCGCGGCGGCCAGCGTCGGGTAGTCGGTGTACCCCTCCGGCCCGGAGGTGTAGAAAGTGCGCGGGTCGGCCTGGGTCTCCGGGTGCTCACCGGCCCAGCGCTCGACCAGGTCGGGGTTGGCGAGCACCGGCCGGCCGACGGCGACGGCCTCGGCGTGCGCCTCCTCGATCAGCCGCACGGCCTCCGCGCGGGTGGTCACCGTGCCGAAGCCGCTGTTGGCGATCAGCGGCCCACCGAAACGGCGGCGCAGCTCCTGCACGAGGTCACCGGCGGGCTCGACGTGCAGCACGCTGAGGTAGGCGAGGCCCAGCGGGCGCAGTCCGTCGACCAGCGCGCCGTAGGTGGCGAGCACGTCGGCGCGGTCGGTCTCCAGGGCGTCCTGGATGTTGTGCTCGGGGGAGATGCGCAGGCCGACCCGCCCCGCGCCGACCTCCTCGGCGACCGCGGCGGCGACCTCGTGCACGAAGCGGGCACGCTTCTCGGGGCTGCCACCGTAGGCGTCCTCGCGCCGGTTGGACGCCGGCGACAGGAACTCGTGCAGCAGGTAGCCGTTGGCCGCGTGCAGCTCCACGCCGTCCAGGCCGGCGTCGACGGCGCGGCGCGAGGCGGCGACGAAGTCGGCGATCGTGGCGCGCACCTCCTCGGTGGTGAGCGCGTGCGGCACCGGGAAGGGCTTCTTGACCCCGCCACCGACGTGCACCTCGCCCTCGATGGCGATCGCGCTGGGGGCGACGACGCGGGTGCCGGTCAGCTCCGGGTGGGAGACCCGGCCGCCGTGCATGACCTGCAGGACGATGCGGCCGCCGCGGGCGTGGACGGCGTCGGCGACGCGCCGCCAGCCCTCGGCCTGCTCGTCGGTGACGATGCCCGGCTGCCCGGCGAACGCGCGCGACTCGTCGTTGGGGAAGGTCCCCTCGGTGATGATCAGGCCCACGCCGGCGCGCTGCTCGTAGTGCTCGACGACGACGTCGCGGGGAATCGCGGCGCGGCCGGAGCGCATCCGGGTGAGCGGTGCCATGACGACGCGGTTGGCCAGCTCGAGGTCGCCGAGCCGCACGGGGGAGAACAGGTCCATGACCGGCGCAACCGCCGGCGGTGACCAACCGATTCCGGGGCGTGCGTCACTTCGCCGCCGCGGTGCTGGGGCTTCGCCGCCCTCGCTGTGTGGCCGCCGTCCTCGTGGTGCACCGCGAGGACGGCGGCCGCACGGCGAGGACGAGTGGGGGAGCTGCGCCCGTCACCCGGCGAGGACGGCGTCCCGCTGCGCGATCCCGGCCAGCCGGGCGTACCGGCCGCCGAGGGCGAGGAGCTCCTCGTGGGTACCCTGCTCGGCGACCCGGCCGGCGTCCAGGACGACGATCCGGTCGGCGTCGCGCACGGTGGAGAGCCGGTGCGCGATGGTGATCGTCGTCCGCCCGCGGCTGGCCTCGTCGAGCGCCGCCTGCACCGCCCGCTCCGTCTCGTTGTCCAGGGCGCTGGTCGCCTCGTCGAGCACCAGCACCCGCGGGTCGCGCAGCAGCGTGCGGGCGATCGCCAGCCGCTGCTTCTCCCCGCCGGAGAACCGGTGCCCCCGCGCGCCGACCACCGTGTCGTAGCCGTCGGGCAGCGCGGCGATGACCTCGTGCACCTGCGCGCGGCGGGCGGCGTCGACGAGCTCGGCGTCGGTGGCCTCGGGCCGGGCGTGCAGCAGGTTCTCCCGCACGGTGCCGTGCAGCAGGTAGGTCTCCTGGCTGACGACGCCGACGATCCGCGCGAGATCGGCCAGCCGCAGGTCGCGGACGTCGACGCCGTCGATCAGCACCCGCCCGGTCGTGGGGTCGTTCAGCCGGGCCACCAGCGAGGCCAGCGTGCTCTTGCCGGAGCCGGTCTCCCCCACCAGCGCCAGGGTCGAGCCGGCGGGCACGGTCACGTCGACGTCGGCCAGCGCGGGGCGAACGCCGTCCGGGTAGCGGAAGCCGACGTGCTCGAACCGCACCTCGCCGCGGACGGAGGCGGCGTCGACGGCGACCGGGTCGGCGGGGTCGTCGATGTCGACGGGCAGGTCGAGGTACTCGAACACCCGGCTGAAGAGCGCCATGGAGGCGGTCAGCGAGACACCGATGTCCAGCAGCTGCATCAGCGGCCGGAACAGCGCACCCTGCAGCGTGGTGAAGGCGACGAGGGTGCCGATGGTCATCCCGCCCGACGTCGCCGGCAGCCCGGCGGCCAGGTAGATCAGCGCAGGGATGCCGGCGAAGACGATGCTCATGGTGGCCATCCGCCAGCGGCCGGCCAGCTGCGAGCGCACCTCGAGGTCGACCAGGAACTCCGACGTGCCGGCGAACCGCCGCGACTGCGCCGGGCCCGCGCCCAGCGTCTTGCCCAGCAGGACGCCGCTGACGCTCAGCCCCTCCTCGACCTGGGAGTGCAGGTCGGCCAGGTGCCGTTGCCGCTGGGCGGTGATGGTCCGGCGCATGCGGGCGACGCGGCGGGTCAGCCAGACGGCCGGCGGGAGCACGACCAGCGACAGCAGCGACAACCGCCAGCTGAGCACCACCATGGCCGCGACCGTGCCGATGACCGTGGTGGCGTTCGCGGCGAACGAGGTGGCGGTCGAGGTGACCACCGACTGCATGCTGCCGACGTCGTTCATCAGCCGCGACTGCACCTCGCCACCCTTGGTGCGCGTGAAGAAGCCCAGCGACTGGCGCTGCAGGTGGGTGAAGACGGCCGTCCGGAGGCCGTGCATGACCCGCTGGCCGACGGTCGTGGACAGCCAGGTCTGCACCACGCCGAAGATCGCCGTGACCACGGTGACGGCGATCATCCCGGCGACGGCCCACAGCAGCAGGGGGACGTCCTGCCCGGGGATCGCCTCGTCGATGACCAGGCGGATGAGGAACGGGGTGGCCAGCGCGACGGCGGACGACGCCACGATCAGCGCCACCACGACCCCCAGCTGCCAGCGGTAGGGCCGGAACAGCCCGGCGACCCGGCTCCAGCGGACCGGGGACCGCTCGAGCTGGGCGAGGTCGGCCGGATCTGGCTTGCGGCCGACGTTCTCGCCGCCGCCACCACCCCGGCCACCGCCGCGGCCGCCACCCGTCATCGTCTCGCTGATGTCGCCACCCCCGTTCTCGGTTGCTGAGGTTACCTCACTGTCTGGGAACCTCCGGATCATCGCTACCATTCCCCCGTGACGGAGGACGGGACCGGCGAGCTGGGCGACCTGCTGATGCGGGTGGCGCGCACGCAGCGCCGTCGCTGGCGCGAGGCCCTCGCGCCCTGGGACCTCTCCCCGCACCAGGCCCGGGCCCTGCGGGTGGTCTGCGAGCGGGACGGCGTCCGGCTCTCCGACCTGGCCGAGGCGCTGCACATCGCACCCCGATCGGCGACCGAGGTGGCCGACGGCCTGCAGGAACGCGGCCTCGTCGAGCGCAGCCCCGACCCGGGCGACCGGCGGGCGGTGATCGTCCGCCCCACCGACGAGGGCCGGCGGGTCCGGCGGGAGGTGGGGCGCGCTCGGGCCGCCGACTCCGCCGAGCTGTTCGCCCGCCTCGGCCCCGAGGACCGCGCCACCCTCGCCCGGATCCTGCACGACCTCACCGACTGACGCCCCGGGCCGGCAGCCCCCGAGAATGGGCGGCACGACCGTCGCCGTCCGGGGAGGCCCGAAGATGGATCAGCTGGGGATCGACTGGGAGCGGGCGGGGCTCGTCGTGCTCTCCACCGTGGCCATGTACCTGTTGCTGATCCTCTGCGTCCGGCTCGTCGGACAGCGCAGCCTCGCCACCATGTCCAGCTTCGACCTCGGCTGCGCGATCGCACTCGGCGCCGTCATCGGCCGCACGGTGCTGCTGCTCGACCCCACCCTGGCCACAGGTGCCCTCGCCATGGTCACCCTCTTCGGAACCCAGACGGCGCTGGCCCGGCTGCGGCGCAGCCGGTGGGCCGACCGGCTGATGAACCGCCCCCCGGTGCTGCTCATGGCCGGCGCGACTCCGCTGCACGAGAACCTGCGCGCCGCGCACGTCGCCGAGGACGAACTGCGGCAGAAGCTGCGGCTGGCCGGCATCCGGAACCTCGCGGAGGTGCGATGCGTCGTCCTCGAGCGCACCGGGGCGGTGAGCGTCATCCGGCAGTCCGAGCCGCTGGACCCGTGGCTCTTCTCCGACGTGCCGGACGCCGCCCGGCTGGTCCCCGCCGCCGGCCCCGGCCGTCCCGCCTGAGCCACCGGGCGCCCCCATCCGCGGAGGACGCGCCGCCCGGGTCAGCGGGAGCGCCGCTGACCGGTGCTGCTGGAGGTCACGGCCTCCCCGCCGCCGCGGATGGCCGACCGGGCCTCCTCGCCGGCATGAGCGGTGCTGCCACCGGACGCCCACTGCACGCCGAGCGGGTTCCCGACGACGACGTCCGCGCCTGCGCCCCGGAGAGTGCGCCGGCCCCGGTGGCCGGGTGCGACGCCGTCACGGCCGATGGCGACGGATGGCTACGGTCCGTCGTCGGGTTCCTCGACCGGGGACCCGGTCGGCGCGGGCAGCGCCGCGATGCGGGCGGCCGGCGGTGGCGCCCCCCGGCCTCACGCGCCGGGGCGGCGCCGCTCGTCGCCGGGTGCTTCCGGGAACGGGGGGGCCGACGCCTCGCGCTCGGGCAGGTAGGGCGAGAGGAAACCGCACATGCCGAGCACCGGGTCGGACCGCCGGGACAGGTGGTGCACACCAGCGGCGCGCAGGTGGTCGGCCTTGCCCAGCTGGAGGGCGTCCAGCCGGTCGCCGGTGCGCTGCGCCGCCGCCAGTGCACCCGCCCGCCAGCGCTCCCGCCAGTCCGGTACGCGAGACCGGACGAGGGCGGCAGCGGCCGCGTGGAAGGCGGCCAGCGCCCCCCGGTCCCCGGCCTCGGTGCGTCGTCGCAGCTGGAGGAACCCCTCGACGGCCAGATCGCGACGGGCACGGGCCCGCTCGGGGGTGGGGCGCCCGTCAGGACCCGTCAGGGACGTCGCGGCCGCGTACGCGTCCGGATCGCGCAGGTACTCCCCCGGCACGGTCAGCACGGCGTCGCCGGCCTCCGGCAGGCCGCTGTTCTCCATGACGACGACGACCCGCAGCTCCTCGTCGTTCACGGCCCGATGGATGGTCCCGGGCGTGAACCACACGACGTCGCCGGCGACGAGGGGCACCTCCCCGGCGCCGCCCTCCATCGTGAGCGTCTGCAGTCGCCCCCGGCCGCCGACGACCACGTAGGCCTCCGAGCAGCACAGGTGCAGGTGCGGGGAACCCCCGTGCAGGCCGTCGTGGGTACCCCACGGGTAGACGTCCAGGCCGCTGAGGCCGACCGCCCCCGGCAACGGCGCCGGCGGGGCGCCCGCCGCGGGGTGCCGGGCGCCCGTCACAGCGGGTGCTCGGCCACGTGGGCCGCCACGTCGCTGCGGGTCCAGGGCCGGTCGACGACCACCACCCGGTGCCGCAGGGTGAGGGCGTCCCCCGGCGCGAGCGTCACCTCCTCGGAGAAAGCCGGTGAGGGATTCACCGCGGGGAACGGCTCACGGCGGACGAACCAGCGCAACGGCACCGCCGCGGAACTGGTCCCGGCCATGAAGAGGAGGGTCGCGCCGCCGTCGACCTCGTCGTGCAGACCCGTGTAGGCCAGCCACGGCGAGGTGGCGCCCATCGGCTCCGGTGCGGCGTCCTCGTCGGCGACGAGCACCTCTCCCCCGGTGAAGCCGCGCGGTCCCCGCCAGAAGAACCCGGTGTAGCCGGCGTCGGGGCGTCCGTGCGTGGTCGGGCTGCCGACGTGCAGGTCCCGGCCGCGGACGTTGCAGAGCTCGGTGCCGAAGTCCAGCGCCCAGGTGCCCCGCTCGACGTCGACCCCGTGCCAGCGCAACTCGCGCCGCTCGGTGACCCAGTCCTCACCGGCGGCGGTCACCCAGGTGAGCTCCTCGACCAGGCGGACCTCGTGGTCGGCCACGACGAACTCGGCGAAGCGGTCGTGCCGCATGCGGCCGATGTTGTCGACGGGGACGTACCCCTGCCCGTGGCGGTAGCTGTAGCCGCCCCAGAAGTTCTGGTCCGACAGGTGGGACACGGTCATCTGCAGGCCCTTGTGCCAGCGGTGGTCGTGCGGTCGATAGGCCGACACCAGCCCGCCGGAGAGAGTCCGCAGGGGGTGCAGGTAGGGCTTCCGGGACTCGAAGTCCGGCACCTGGGGGTCGTAGTCGTACGACGCGATCTCGACCCGCCCGGCACCCTCGCCGACGCCGACGCCGACGCCGTCGCCCTCGACGGCGACGACCACGCGGCGGCCGTGCTCGTGGACGACCCGGAGCGCGGCGCTCACCGCTGACCCCCGGTGGTCGCCAGGTCGCCACCGAGCCGGTCGTAGTGCGGGCTGCCGGGTACGAGATCGGCCCGGGCGACGCTGCCCCCGGACGCCGAGGAGCGGTAGAGACCGGTGACCAGTTCCATCGTCTCGCGGCCCTGCCGGCCGCTGACCAGCGGGCGCTCCCGCCGGTCGAAGGAGTCGAGCAGGCTCCGCAGCTGCGCCACGTGCCCGCTCGCCACCCCGCCCGTGGGGGCCCAGCCGGCGATCCGCTCCCGGTCGGTGACGTGCGGAGCCGGCGTCCACGTCCAGTCGTCGTCCCCGTAGCCGTACAGGTGCTCCAGCTCGACGGTCGCGTCGGTGAAGTCGAACCGCAGGTAGCTGGTCTCCCGCGGGGAGAGCACGCTGTTGACGATCGAGGCCATGGCGCCGGACTCGAAGGTCACCACCGCCATCGCGACGTCCTCGGTCTCGACCCGCCGGTCGAGCGTTCCGGTGACCGCGCTGACCTCGCGCCAGTTCCCGAGCACGGACAGCAGCAGGTCCATCTGATGGATGCCGTGGCTCATCGTCGGTCCGCCGCCCTCGGTCTCCCAGCGGCCCCGCCACGGCACCTCGTAGTAGTCGTGGCCGCGATACCAGAGGGTGTGGCAGACGGCGACGAGCGGGCGCCCGAGCGCACCGGTGCGCACCTGCTCGCGCAGCCGCTGGGCGCCCGAACCGAAGCGGTGCTGGAAGACGTAGGCGACGTACGGCCCACCCTCCTGCTCGCGCTCGGCGACGGCGTCCAGGTCGAGGAGGGAGAGCATCGGCGGCTTCTCGCACCACACCCAGGCCCCGGCGTCGAGGCACGCCGTGACGCCCTCGAGGTGGGCCGACGGCGGGGTGCACAGCGTGACCAGGTCCGGTGACTCGGCGGCGAGCATCGCCCGGATGTCGCCGTAGACGCCGGGCACGCCCCAGCGCCCGGCGAGCTCGCGGGCACGGGTGAGGTCGACGTCGGCGATCGCGACGACCTGGACCCGCTCCCCCACGTCTGCCAGCGCGGGAAGATGGCGGTCATCGGCGATCGCGCCGGCTCCGACGACGGCGACCCGGACCGGCGTGGTTGCGTGGTCCACAGGAATCCTCACTGCGCGGTCGGCCGCCGGGGGCAGCCGCGGACGACGGTCTGGTCGCACCGTCCGGCGAGGCGTCCGCCCGACGGTGGGACCGGGGGATGCCGATCAGCGGGACAGCCGCGCCCCGGTGCTGGTGGAGAACACGTGCTCCTCACCACCGCGGATGACGAACCGGACCTCGTCACCGGCCCGCGGCGGCCGCCGGGCGTCGACCCGCGCGACGATCTGCGCGGTGTCCCCGCCGTGCAGGTGCTCGGCGAGTTCCTGATCCAGCAGCGAGGCGTAGACGTAGGCGTCCGAGCCGAGTTCCTCGACCAGGTCGACGCAGGCCCGGAACCCCGCCTCGCCGGGCGGGGCCACCTCGATCGCCTCGGGACGGAAGCCCAGGGTGACCGACCGGTCGGAGCCGGCCGCCGCGACGGTCTCGCGGGACAGCGGAACGATCAGCTCGCCGAGCCGGGCACCGCCCTCGACCAGCGGCACCTCCGCGAGGTTCATCGCCGGGGAGCCGATGAAGCCGGCCACGAAGACGTTGGCCGGCCGGTCGTACATCTCCCGCGGGCTGTCGACCTGCTGGAGGATCCCGTCCTTGAGCACCGCCACCCGGTCGCCCATCGTCATGGCCTCGACCTGGTCGTGGGTGACGTAGACGGTGGTGATGCCCAGGCGGCGCTGCAGCGAGGCGATCTGGGTGCGGGTCTGCACCCGCAGCTTGGCGTCCAGGTTGCTCAGCGGCTCGTCCATCAGGAACACCTGGGGCTGGCGCACGATCGCCCGCCCCATCGCCACCCGCTGCCGCTGCCCGCCCGACAGCGCCTTGGGCTTGCGGTCCAGGTAGTCCTCGAGGTCCAGCAGCTTGGCCGCCTCCCGCACCCGGGTGGCCCGCTCGTCCTTGCCCATCCCGGCGATCTTCAGGGCGAAGCCCATGTTGTCGGCCACGCTCATGTGCGGGTACAGCGCGTAGTTCTGGAACACCATCGCGATGTCACGGTCCTTGGGCGGCACGTCGGTGACGTCGCGGTCGCCGATCCGGATCGCGCCGCCGTCGACCTCCTCCAGCCCGGCCAGCATCCGCAGCGACGTCGACTTCCCGCAGCCCGACGGGCCGACCAGCACGAGGAACTCGCCGTCCTCGACCGCCAGGTCCAGCTGGTCGACCGCCGGCGTCGAACCGCCGGGGTAGAGCCGGGTCGCCTTGTCGTAGGTGACCGATGCCATCGGGGAGCTCCCTCGCTCTGACGGGGTGGGACGGGCGGCGCGGAACGGTCCCGACGCGAACGCGTGGGGCCGCGCTCCCGCACGGTGTGACTCCGCTCACCCTATGGGCAAGCGCTTTCCGGCGTCAAGGATCCTCATCCGGTCAGCTCCGCCATCCGGTCGGTGGCGAAGACCAGGCCGTGCCCGGGGGCGGTGTCGGCACGCAGGACGCCGTCGGCGATGGCCACCCCGCTGGGCCGGGCGAGCGCCCCCAGCGCCGCGAACGAGGCGTCCTCGACGTCCTCGACCATGGTGGTCAGCGGCAGGCACATCGCCAACTGGCCGGAGAGGTCCGGCAGCAGATGGGGCGCCACCGGCACGCTCGCCGCAGCCGCCAGCTGGGCGATCCGCAGGAACGGCGTGATGCCCCCCACCCGCACGACGTTGGGCTGGACGACGTCGGCCGCCCCGGACGCCAGCAGCGCGCGGTACTGGAACGCGGTGTAGACGTTCTCCCCCACCGCGATCGGCACGCCCAGCCCGGCGTCGTGCAACCGGCCCAGCGCGGGCAGGTCGTCGGCGACCAGCGGCTCCTCGACCCAGTGCAGGTCGAAGGCCGACATGGCCCGGACCGCACGCATCGCCGTCGGCAGGTCCCAGCGCTGGTTCGCGTCGACCATCAGCCGGCGGTGCGGTCCGAGCACCGCGCGGACGGCGGCCACCCGCTCGACGTCCTCGGCCAGGTCCGGCCGGCCCACCTTGATCTTCACCGCGGTGCACCCGTCGGCGACCCAGCGCTCGGTCTGGGCGACCAGCTCCTCGAGGGAGTAGTGGAAGTTGACCCCGCTGCCGTAGACGGCGACCGAGTCCCGCCGGCGGCCCAGGTGGTCGACCAGGCTCCGCCCGGCGGCCTTCGCCGCGAGGTCCCACAGCGCGGTGTCGACGGCGGCGATCGCCATCGTGGTCAGCCCGCCACCGCCGGCCTCGTGCAGGTGCCACCAGAGCCGGTCCCAGACCACGCCGGGCTCCACCGGCCCGCCGACGACCACCGGGGCGACGTCGGAGTCGACGAGCGCCTGCAGCGCGCGGGCCCCGATCGACGGCGTCCAGCTGAACCCGGTGCCGGTGCGCCCGTCGCTGGTCTCCAGCTCGGTGACCAGCAGGTGCAGCGCGGGCACGTCGGCGCCCCACGGCCGGGACAGCGGCAGCCGGAACAGCCGGCTGGACAGCCGGGTGACCGTGCTCATCGCAGCTCCGTGCGCCAGCTGCGCGACGCCGTCCAGCCCAGCAGCCGCTCGGCCTTCGCGGTGCTGAACGCCGGGCTGGTGCCGGTCAGCCCGGCCGCCAGCTCGGGCGCGACCCCGGAGTGCTCGGGCAGCAGCTCGGCCAGCGGCGCCTCGGCCAGCGCGTCCCGCGCGCCGACGAAGTACACCTCGCCGTTGGGCACCTCACCGGCCTTGCCCAGCAACGTGTCCAGGAAGTCCGCGCAGTCCCGGGCGTCGACGTAGTTGAACAGCGAGACCGCGCCGTGCCGCGGGTCGGCGATCCGCTCGCGCACCGTGTGCCCCTGCTGGGTCGGCGCGCCCGCCCACTCCTCCGGGGCGATCACGAAGCACGGCCGGAACGCCGCCAGCCGCACCCGGTCGCCGTACTGGGCGGCGAACATCCGCATGGTCTGCTCGGCGGCCAGCTTGGACAGCCCGTAGGCGTTCCACGGCCGCGCCGGGTGGTCCTCGTCCAGCGGCAGGTACCGCGGCGCCCAGCCGGCCGGGCTGCCGTACCCCATGACCGTGGGGCTGCTGGCGGTCACCACGGTGCCGACGCCGGAGTCGACCGCGGCCTGCAGCACGTTGTAGGCCAGCGCGGTGTTGGTCGCGTGGATGACCGACTCGGGACGGCTGAACGGGACGGCGATGGCCGCCAGGTGCACCACGGCGTCGGGCCGGTAGCGGGCCATGACGCCGTAGGCCTGGCCGAGGTCGGCCAGGTCGGCGGGGAACGTCGCGGCGGCCTTCTCCGACGGCGCCGCGGTGACGTCGACCGAGACGACCTCGTGGCCGGCGTCGGCCAGCCCGTCGACGACGCTGCGGCCCAGCCGGCCGGCACCCCCGGTGACCAGCACCCTCACGCCGACTCCACCCTGCCCGCGCCCACGCCACCCGCCCCGACGCCGGGCACCACGACGTCCAGGTAGCGCTGCTTCACCGTCTCCACGACCTCGGCCTTGGGCTGGGCCCAGACGTCGGCGTTGAAGATCTCCACCTCGACGTCCCCGGTCCAGCCCGCGGCCTCGACCGCGGCCACGAACGGCGGGAAGTCGATCACCCCGTCGCCCATGTAGCCGCGGGCCATCAGCGCGTCGGCCGGGATCGGCATGAGGAAGTCGCAGACCTGGAAGGAGGCGATCCGCTCCCCGGCCCGCTCGATCGACCGCCACACCTCCGGGTCCCACCAGAGGTGGAAGGTGTCGATCACGACGCCCACCTGCGCCGACGGGAACGGTGCGGCCAGGTCGAGGGCCTGGGCGAGGGTGGAGAGCACGGCCCGGTCGGCGCAGTACATCGGGTGCAGCGCCTCCAGGGCGAGCCGGACGCCGCGCTCCCCCGCGTACGGCGCGAGCTCGGCCAGCGCATCGGCCACCCGCTCCCGGGCTCCCACCAGGTCCCGCGATCCGGCCGGCAGCCCGCCGACCACCATCACCAGCGACCCCGCGTCCAGGGCGGCGGCCTCGTCGATCGCCCGCCGGTTGTCCTCGAGGGCCGCGGCCCGGGCGGCCGGGTCGGTCGCGGTCAGGAACCCACCGCGGCAGTGCGAGGACACCCGCAGCCCGGCGTCGCGGATCAGCTTCGCCGTCCGTTCCAGCCCGAACTCGGCGACCGGCTCACGCCACGTGCCGAGCGCGGAGAGCCCCGCCGCGGCCACCCCGTCGACGAAGTCGGGCATCGACCAGCCCTCGACCGTCTTGTGGTTGATCGACAGCTTCGCCAGCCGCGGGTCGGCGCTCACTGGTCCACCCCCACCGTCTGCAGGTAGGTGCGCATCCGGCTCGCGGCGAGCTCCGGGTCGGGCAGCAGCCCGGCGGCGTCGGCCAGCCGGAACACCTCGGCCAGGTGCTGCGGGCTGCGGGCGCTCTCCAGCCCGCCGACCATCCGGAAGCCCGGCTGGTGACCGGCCAGCCAGGCGAGGAAGACGATCCCGGTCTTGTAGTAGTAGGTGGGCGCGCCGAACAGGTGCCGGGACAGCGCCACGGTCGGCTCCAGCAGCCGGTCGTAGGTGGCCAGGTCGCCGCGGTCCAGCGCCTGCAGCGCGGTGGAGGCGGCCGGGGCGATCGCGTCGAAGATGCCCAGCAGGGCGTGCGAGTACGACTCGCCGTCCCCGCGCACCAGCGTCGGGTAGTTGAAGTCGTCGCCGGTGTAGAGCCGGACGCCGTCGGGCAGCCGGCGGCGCATGTCCACCTCGTGCGCCTCGTCGAGCATCGAGACCTTGATGCCGTCGACCTTGGCGCTGTGGTCGGCGATCACCTGCAGCACGGTGTCGGTGGCCTCGGCCAGCTGCGCCGAGCCCCAGTAGCCGGCCAGCGCGGGGTCGAACATGGGGCCCAACCAGTGCAGGATCACCGGCCGGGACACCTGCTCGAGCAGCCGGCCGTAGACCTTGGCGTAGTCCTCGGCGCTGCCGGCCACCCGGGCCAGCTGCCGGCTGGCCATGATGATCACGTTGGCCCCGGCGCCCTCGATCACCTCGATCTGCTCGAGGTAGGCGGCCAGCACCTCGTCGGTGCCGGCCAGCTCGGCCGGCGCCTGGTCGGTGCCCGCCCCGCAGGCCAGGAGCCCGCCGCAGGCCTGCGCCTCGGCGGCCGAGCGGCGGATCAGCTCGGCGGTGGTGCTCCAGGGCATGCCCATGCCGCGCTGGGCGGTGTCCATCGCGTCGGCGACGCCCAGGCCGTAGGACCACAGGTGCCGGCGGAAGGCCAGGGTCGCGTCCCAGTCGACGTCCACCGGCGCACCCGGGGTGTTGTCGCCGAGCGGGTCGGCGACGACGTGCGCGGCGGCGTAGGCGGTGCGGCTGGTCAGCGGGCCGTCGGGGCGGGTGAAGGCGCCGGGCTCGCCGAGCCGGTGCTCGCCGACGGTGCCGTCGGCGCGGGGCAGGAGGACGGCCGGGCCGCTCACACCGTCACCTCGGGGATCTCGATCCGGCGGCCCTCGGCGGAGGACTGCAGGCCCAGCTCGGCGACCTGGACGCCGCGCGCACCGGCGAGGAAGTCGTACGGGTGCGGGGCGTCCTCCAGCACGTGGCGGAGGAACTGCTCCCACTGCGCCCGGAAGCCGTTGTCCAGGTCGGCGTTGTCCGGCACGACCTGCCACTGGTCGCGGAACCGCTCGGTGACCGGCAGGTCGGGGTTCCACACCGGCTTGGGCGTGGTGGCGCGGTGCTGGATCTTGCACTCGCGCAGCCCGGCGACGGCGCTGCCCTCGGTGCCGTCGACCTGGAACTCGACCAGCTCGTCCCGGTAGACCCGCACCGCCCACGAGGAGTTGATCTGCGCGATCACGCCGCCGGGCAGCTCGAAGATCCCGTACGCGGCGTCGTCGGCGGTGGCCGGGTAGGCCTGCCCGTGCTCGTCGATGCGGGTCGGGATGTGCGTGACCGCCTTGGCGGTGACCGCCTCCGGCCGGCCGAAGAGGTTCTCCAGCACGTAGGACCAGTGGCAGAACATGTCGACGACGATCCCGCCGCCGTCCTCCTTGCGGTAGTTCCAGCTGGGCCGCTGGGCCTCCTGCCAGTCACCCTCGAAGACCCAGTAGCCGAACTCGCCGCGCACCGACAGGATGCGGCCGAAGAAGCCGCCGTCGATCAGCCGCTTCAGCTTCACCAGGCCCGGCAGGTAGAGCTTGTCGTGGACCACCCCGTTCTTCACCCCGGCCTCGGCGGCCAGCCGGGCCAGCTCCAGAGCGCCGTCGAGGGACTCCGCGGTCGGCTTCTCGGTGTAGACGTGCTTGCCGGCGGCGATCGCGGCCTTGATCGACTTCTCCCGCGCCTGGGTGACCTGCGCGTCGAAGTAGATCGGCGCGGAGTCGTCGCGCAGCGCCTCGTCCAGGTCCGTCGTCCACCGCTCGATGCCGTGCTGGGCGGCCAGGTCGGCCAGCTTGCGCTCGTTGCGCCCGACCAGGATCGGCTCGGGCACGACCCTGCGGCCGTCGGCGAGCTCCAGGCCGCCGGCGTCCCGGATCGCGAGGATGGACCGGACCAGGTGCTGGCGGTAGCCCATCCGGCCGGTGACGCCGTTCATGATGATGCCGATCGAGCTGGACACGGTGCTTGCCTCCGGGGCGGGTGAAGGGGTCATCGGGTGCTCCCGGCGGGAGCGGCTGCGACCTCGGGCCGCAGCGGGATGCCGAAGTCGGCCAGGTGCACGACCTGGCCGGTGGTCAGGGACCGGTTGGCGGCCGCGCCGACGAGGACGCTGCGGACGCCGTCGAGCCAGCCGGCCGCCTGGCCGAGCGGGTCGGGTCGGGTGCCGGGGCGGAACAGGTCGTCGAGGAGGAGGGCGTCGCCGCCACCGTGCGCGCCGGGCCCCTCCGGCACCTGGATCCGCTGGGCGGTCTCCCAACGGCGCTGCAGCAGCAGCTCGGTGCCCTCGGTGCGGGCACCGGAGGACGCCGGGGCCGCCTCGGGGGTGGCGCTGGGGTCGACGGCCACGCCGAACCCGCCGATGACGTCGTCGGCGGCGATCACCGCCGCCCGCTCGACCACCGACAGCTCGATCCGGCCCTCGGTGCCGTTGATGCTCACCCGGTAGCCCTCCCACGGGCCGTGGGCGTTGAGCGAGTAGCTGAGCATCGGGCCGCCGCCGTAGCCGAGCAGCAGCGCCATGTTGTCCTCGATGGTGATGCCCGGGGAGAACACGTCCTGGTCGCGGACGTAACCGTCCTCGGCCTCGGCGTCGAGGTAGAGCGCGCGCAGCCGGTCGTTCCCGGCCAGGTCGAGGGCGAACGGGTCGCGGCCGGCGTCCGGGGCGCCGTGGCTGCGCGCCGGACGTTCGCCCAGGCCCCGCTCCTTCGCGTTGGCGTCGCCGTAGAAGCGCAGGTCGCCGAGGGCGAAGACGGTCTCGGGAACCGCGTCGACCCACCAGTTGACCAGGTCGAAGTGGTGCGTGGCCTTGTGCACGAACAGGCCGCCGGACAGCGACTTGTCCCGGTGCCAGCGGCGGAAGTAGTCGGCGCCGTGGACGGAGTCCAGCACCCACTCGAAGTGCACCGAGGTGACCGCGCCGATCGCGCCCTCGGCGACGAGCCGGCGGACGGCGGCGTTCCGCGGCGAGTAGCGGTAGTTGAAGGTGACGACCAGGTCGCGCCCGCTGTCGGCGACCGCGTCCACGATCGTGGCGCAGCCCGCGGCGTCGGTGGTGAGCGGCTTCTCGCAGATGACGTCGTGCCCGGCGCGCAGCGCGCGGGAGACGTACTCCGCGTGCGTGTGGTCGACGCTGGCGACGATGACGGTGTCCGGGCGCTCGGCCTCGAGCATCGAGTCGAAGTCCTGCGGCGCGTACGCCGGCAGGGGCGCCGCGCCGGGGTGGGCCGCGGCGTACTGGCGCTGGTAGTAGGCCATGCGGACGCGGTTGGGGTCGCAGAGGGCGACCAGCCGGCCCACGTCGGCGTGGCTGCCCAGCAGCGCCGCGACGTACATCTCCGCGCGGTGGCCGGTGCCGACGATCGCGTACCTGCGCGGCGCCGGGGGCGCGGACGAGTCGGTGGAGGTCACGTCTCCCTCTCGGTGGTCGGACGGGTGGCGCGGGGGGCGGTGGGGGGGGGGGGGGGGGGGGGGGGGGGGGGGGGGGGGGGCGGGGGGCGGCTGTCGGCGGTCTCCCCCTCGACCCCCGAGCGCCCCCCTCCC
>NZ_JBJHAJ010000046.1:0-18149 GCF_054051015.1 Blastococcus sp. SYSU DS0616 | reverse complement strand
ACGGATCAGGGTCGGCCAGCTCCCACTCCGACGGCGGGCTCACCGGCATCACGGTCACCCCGACCGCGAACCCGACACCCGACGACATACCCGCAGGTTAAGCGGGGGGTACGACAGTTTCCGCAGGTCGGAGCCGAGCGACCAGGTCCAGGACCCGGGTGACCACTTCGGGCCGACAACCCGGTTAGGACCTGGCGACGGGACGGGTCAGCGCGGGGTGCGGGGGGTGGCCGGGTGCGAGCCGGCGGTGACCAGGTCGGCGACGGCCTGGCGGGCGTCGCCGGCGGTGACCAGACCCTCGCCCACGAGCACTGCATCGGCGCCCGCGGCGGCGTAGCTGATCAGGTCGTGCGGGCCGCGGACCCCGGACTCGGCGACCTTCACGACCTCCGACGGCAGGCCGGGGGCGATCCGCTCGAAGGTCGACCGGTCGACCTGCAGGGTGGTCAGGTCGCGGGCGTTGACCCCGATCACCGAGGCGCCGGCCGCCATCGCGCGGTCGGCCTCGGCCTCGGTGTGCACCTCGACCAGCGCGGTCATGCCGAGGGACTCGACCCGCTCCAGCAGGCCGACCAGCACGTTCTGCTCCAGGGCGGCGACGATCAGCAGGACCACGTCGGCCCCGTGCGCCCGCGCCTCGTGCACCTGGTAGCTGCTGACGATGAAGTCCTTGCACAGCACCGGGACGTCGACGACGGCGCGGACGGCGGCGAGGTCGGCGTGGGATCCCCCGAAGCGACGCTGCTCGGTCAGCACGGAGATGACCCGCGCGCCACCCGCTGCGTACTGCTGCGCGAGCCGGGCCGGGTCGGCGATGTCGGCCAGGTCGCCCTTGGACGGGCTGCGCCGCTTCACCTCGGCGATCACGCCGACACCGGGTGCACGCAGGGCCGCGAGCGCGTCGCGCGCCGGCCGGGCCGCCTGCGCGGCGGCCTTCACCTCGTCCAGCGGTGTCGCGGCCTCGCGGACGGCGAGGTCCGCGCGGACACCGGCGATGATCTCGTCGAGCACGTTCACGGCGTCGTCGCAGCCTCGGCCGAGGTCCGGTGGTTGCTCATCGGCGCCACTGCTCCTCGTACGTCGATCCCGGGCGGATGGGTGGAACCACTCTAGAGGCGGGCCACGGGCCGCCCGGCCCGGGGGCGGGCATCGCGACCCTCGGCCGTTCCGCTATACGGCGGAACCGGACCGCGGCGGGGGTGGCGGCTCGGTGGGGTCCTCCCCGCGATCCAGCGCCTTCCAGGCGTCGTCCGCACGGTCCTCGTCCGAGCGCACCGGCGCCGGCCCCGCGTCCCGCTCGTAGCGCTGTCCCATCGCGGGCCAGGAGGCCCCGCGGAGGACGGTCAGCACCCCGGCGAGGACGGCCAGCACCCCGGCGGCCACGGCGAGCCCCGGCCAGACCGGCGAGATCTCCACCGCCGTCGCGGTGACGCTGGCGCCGCCGACGCCGGGCAGGTCGGCGGCGGCGTCGGCGACTCCCCCGGTCAGCACCCGGGTGCCCGACCACAGCAGGGCGCCACCGCAGGCCGCCACCAGCAGCCCGACCACCAGCCGGCCCGTCCCGCGCACCGCCAGCAGCGCGACGGCCGCGGCCAGCAGCACCAGGCCGGCGGCGGTCACCAGCGGTGCCGCGGCGCCACCGGTGAGGGTCCCGCTCACCGGCGGCAGGGGTGCCCGTCGCTCGGCGGTCACCTCCGCCCACCGCTGGCTCGCGGTCGACAGGGCCAGCGCCCCGGCCAGCGCGACGCCGACCACGGCGGCGGTCAGTTCGCGCCGTGCACCGCCGGACCGGCCCACGCCCGGGGACGAGCTCACGACAGCTCCCGCAGCCGCTCGGCCGTCGCGATCGCCGACAGCACCGCGCGCGCCTTGTGGCGGGTCTCCGCCTCCTCGGCGGCGGCGTCGCTGTCGGCCACGATCCCCGCCCCGGCCTGCACGTACGCGCGCCCCTGGTGCAGGACTGCGGTGCGGATGGCGATCGCCATGTCCATGTCGCCGCTGGCGTCGACGTAGCCGACGGTGCCCGCGTACAGGGCGCGCCGCGTCGGCTCGAGGGTGTCGATGATCGCCATGGCGCTGGGCTTCGGTGCGCCCGAGACGGTGCCCGCGGGGAAGGTCGCGTCGAAGACGTCCAGGGCGTCGCAGCCGGGCCGCACCTCGCCGGCGACGGTCGAGACCAGGTGCATCACGTGGCTGTAGTGCTCGACCCGCATGAAGTCCGGCACCTCGACGCTGCCGGGCACGCAGACCCGCCCCAGGTCGTTGCGCGCCAGGTCGACGAGCATGACGTGCTCGGCCCGCTCCTTGGGGTCGGCGAGCAGCCCCTCGGCCAGGCGCACGTCCTCCTCGGGCGTGGCGCCGCGCGGCCGGGTGCCGGCCGGCGGGTGGACGACGGCCGAGGTGCCGGCCACCGTCACCAGCGCCTCGGGTGAGGAGCCGACGACGTCGAACGGCGTCTCCCGGCCCGCGAAGCGCAGCAGGTACATGTACGGCGACGGATTGGTCGCCCGCAGCACCCGGTAGAGGTCCAGCGCCGCGACGTCGGTCTCGAGCTCGAACCGCTGGGCGAGCACCACCTGGAAGGCGTCGCCGGCCCGGATGCGCTCCCGCACCTCCTCGACCCCGGCCTGGAAGACCCCGGGCGCCAGGTTGCTGCGCACCGACGCCGGCACGTCGGCCGGCTCGAAGACCGCGACAGCCGGCGCGGCGGGCCGGACCAGCGCGGCGGCCATGGCGTCCAGCCGGGCGACCGCGTCCTCGTAGCCGGCGGCGGCGGGCTCGGCTCCGGGTCCGCGCAGGGCGTTGGCGATGAGCAGCACCGACCCGTCGCTGTGGTCCAGCACGGCCAGGTCGGTCACCAGCATCATCGCCAGCTCCGGCATGCCCAGGTCGTCGACGCTGGTGCTCGGCAGCCGCTCCAGACGGCGGACGACGTCGTAGCCCAGGTAGCCCACCAGCCCACCGGTGAGCGGGGGCAGCCCCGGCGTGCGGGGCGAGCGCAGCCGCCGCGCCAGGACCCGGACGGCCTCGAGGGGATCGGCCGGGAGGTCGTCGGTCAGCCCGGGCACGTCGTCCCCGAGCCACTGCGTGCGCCCGTCCCGCTCGGTGAGCACACCCGCGCTGCGGACGCCCACGAAGCTGTACCGCGCCCACCGCTTCCCCTGCTCGGCCGACTCCAGCAGCACCGTGCCGGGACGGTTGCCGGCCAGCTTCCGGTAGATGCCGACGGCGGTCTCGCCGTCGACCAGGAGGCGGCGGGTGACCGGGACGACCGCCGCGTCGATGCCGGCGAACTCCTCCCGCGAGGGCGAGGTGACCCCGAACCTCACGGCGCCACCCCCTGCGCGGCCGGCAGCACCCGGTGGAAGCAGCTGCGCTCGCCGGTGTGGCAGGCGGCGCCCTCCTGGTCGACGAGCAGCAGCAGCGCGTCGCCGTCGCAGTCCAGGCGCACCTCCCGCACCCACTGCCGGTGCCCGGAGGTCTCCCCCTTCACCCAGTACTCCCGCCGGCTGCGCGACCAGTAGGTGGCCCGGCCGGTGGTGAGGGTCCGGTGGACCGCCTCGTCGTCCATCCAGGCCACCATCAGCACCTCGCGGGTGTCGTGCTGCTGGACGACGGCGGCGACCAGGCCGGCCGGGTCGCGGCGCAGCAGAGCGGCGACCTCGGGGGCCAGCGCGGGTCGGGAGGGATCGGTCGCGGGCATGCCGCCAGTCTGCCGTGCCGCCCGGTCAGCCCTGCGGGGCGGTGAACCAGCTGCGCCCGCCACCGAAGAGCACGAGCCCGAGCGCGACGAGCGGGGCGGCGGCGAAGAACAGGCTGAACACGGCGAGCACCCCGCCGACGTCCTCGACCGCCGCGGCCGGCCCCAGCAGGTCGGTCAGCTTCGCCCACCAGTAGACGGCGAGCACCAGCTGGGCACCGTGCGCGGCCAGCAGCACCAGCCACGCCGTCCGGGTGCGCCGGATCAGGGCGAGGACCCCGGCGGCCACCAGCAGCGCCACCGAGATCAGCTGGACGACCGCGAGCGTGCCGCCCTCGCGGGCGAACACGTAGGCCTGGGTGGGGGCGGCACCCGGGCTCTGCTCGACCGCCATCTCCGCGAGCGAGGCGAAGAACCACACGTACAGCGACGCCACCGCGACCAGCAGCGCCTGCACGAAGCTCAGCACCGCGGCGCCGACGACCTGACCCGGCCGGCGCCCGGCCCGGGGCGGCACCGGACCGCCCGGGAACGGCGCCGTCCCGTACGGGCCGGGATAGCCGTAGCCGTAGGGGCCGGGGTAGCCGTAGGGCGGGGGGCCGTACCCGGGCGGCGGCGGACCGTAGGGCGACGCGTAGCCGGGGGGCGGCGCCGTGGGCGGCGGGCCGGTGTAGACCGGCCCCGGCTCGGTCGGCGTCGCCGGGTCCGCCCAGGGGTCGCGCGGTGCGCTCACGTCCCGCCCCGTCACAGGGCGGCCGCGAGCGCGCGACCCGCGACCCGGCCGGAGAAGAGGCAGCCGCCGAGGAAGGTGCCCTCCAGCGAGCGGTAGCCGTGCACGCCGCCACCACCGAAGCCGGCCACCTCACCGGCGGCGTAGAGGCCGCTGAAGACCTCCCCGCCCGGCCGCAGCACGCGACCGGAGAGGTCGGTCTCCAGCCCGCCGAGGCTCTTGCGGGTGATGACGTTGAGCCGGACGGCGATCAGCGGCCCGGCCTCCGGGTCGAGGATCCGGTGCGGCGGGGCGACGCGGATCAGCTTGTCGCCGAGGTAGTTGCGGGCGCCGCGGATGGCGGTGATCTGCAGGTCCTTGGTGAAGGTGTTGCCGACCTCGCGGTCGCGGGCCACGATCTCCCGCTCCACCTGGGCGAGGTCGAGCTCCGGCGTGCCGCCGGTCACGCGGTTCATGCCCGCGACCAGCTCGGGCAGGGTGCGGGCGACGACGAAGTCCTCGCCCCGGTCCAGGAACGCCTGGACGGGGCCGGAGACGCCGGCCTTCACCCGGGTGGCGAGCAGCCGGAGGTCCTTGCCGGTGAGGTCGGGGTTCTGCTCGGACCCCGACAGCGCGAACTCCTTCTCCACGATCTTGTGCGTGGCGACGAACCAGGTGTGCTCGTGGCCGGTCTGCCCGATGTGCGCGAGCGTCCCGAGCGTGTCGAACCCGGGGAACAGCGGCACCGGGAGCCGCTGGCCGGTGGCGTCGAGCCACAGCGACGAGGGGCCGGGGAGGATGCGGATGCCGTGCCGCGCCCAGACCGGCGAGTGGTTGGCGACGCCCTCGGTGTAGTGCCACATCCGGTCGCCGTTGACCATGCTGGCGCCGGCGGCGACGGTGGCCTCCTGCATCAGGCCGTCGACGTGCGCCGGGACGCCCGACAGCAGCCGCTGCGGCGCCGGACCCAGGCGCGCCGGCCAGTTCTTCCGGACGAGGTCGTGGTTGCCGCCGATCCCGCCGGAGGTGACGACGACGGCCTGCGCGGCGAGCTCGAACTCCCCGACCTCGGCGCGGGAGCTGGCCTCGCCGCGGGCGACGTCACTGGGCTCGAGCACCGCCCCGCGGACGCCGGTGACCGCTCCCCCGCTCACCACGAGCTCCGAGACCCGGTGGCGGAACCGCAGCTGCACCAGGCCGGCGTCGACGGCCGCCCGCACCCGGCGGGCGAAGGGCTCGACGATGCCCGGGCCGGTGCCCCAGACGATGTGGAAGCGCGGCACCGAGTTGCCGTGCCCGGTGGCCGTGTAGCCACCGCGCTCGGCCCACCCGACGACCGGGAAGAAGCCGATGCCCTGCTCCTTGAGCCAGGCGCGCTTCTCCCCCGCGGCGAACTGCAGGTATGCCTCGGCCCACTGCCGGGGCCAGTGGTCGCTGTCGCGGTCGAAGCCGGCGGTGCCGAACCAGTCCTGGCGGGCGAGCTCCAGCGAGTCGCGCACCCGCAGCCGGCGCTGCTCGGGCGAGTCGACGAGGAACAGCCCGCCGAAGGACCACCACGCCTGCCCGCCCAGCGACGCCTCGGGCTCCTGGTCGACCAGGATCACCCGCTTGCCGGCGTCGGCGAGCTCGGCGGTGGCGACCAGTCCGGCCAGCCCCGCTCCCACCACGACGACGTCTGCCTCGATGCGTCCGTTGTCCACAGGGCGACGCTAGCGGGCGCGCCCTGCCGGGCGCGTCCCCCCGGGCGGGCGAGTTGCGCCGCCGCGTGCGCCCCCGACGGCGCCGCCGCCGCGACGGCTCAGGCGACCGGCTCGGGCTCCCCGGTCGAGGAGCGCCGCCACGAGGCGTGCAGCCGGGCGTAGGGGCCCTCGGCGTCGACGAGCTCCGCGTGCGTGCCGCGCTGCACCACCCGGCCCGCGTCGACCACGAGCACCTCGTCGGCCCGCTCGGCGGTGGAGAGCCGGTGCGCGATGGTCAGCGTCGTCCGGCCCTGGGTGAGCGTGTCCAGCGCGCGGGTCAGCCGCCGCTCGGTGGCCGGGTCGACGGCGCTGGTCGCCTCGTCGAGCACCAGCAGGTCGGGGTCGGCCACGTACGCGCGGGCGACGGCGACCAGCTGCCGCTCGCCGGCCGACAGGGACTCCCCGCGCTGCCCGACCGCCGTCCGCACGCCCGCCGGCAGGCCGGCGACCCACCCCCCGAGACCCAGGTCGTCGAATGCGGCGACGACGTCGTCGTCGGTCATGCCCGGGCGGCCGTAGCGCACGTTGTCGGCGACGGTGGCGTCGAACAGGAACCCGTCCTGCGGCACCATCACCACCCGCGCGCGGAGCGAGGGAAAGGCGACGTCGGCCAGCGGCACCCAGCCACCGGCGTCGGAGCCGAGCAGCACCCGCCCCCCGGCCGGGTCCATGAGCCGGGTGACGAGCTTGGCGAACGTCGTCTTGCCCGAGCCGGTCTCCCCCACGATCGCCACGCGGGTGCGCGGCGCGATGGTGAGGTCGACGTCGTCGAGCGCCGCCCGCGCACCGGGCGCGTAGCGGAAGGTGACGTGCTCGAAGCGGACGCCCAGCGGCCCGGCCGGCAGCTCCCGCACCCGGTCGGGGGCGGCGACGGCGGGGTCGCGGACGTCGGGCTCGGTGTCGAGCACGTCGAGCACCCGGCGGAAGCCGGCGACGGCGTTCTGCGCCTCGTTGAGCACCTCACTGGCGGTCTGCACCGGGGCCACGAACAGGGTGACCAGGAAGAGGAAGGCCACCAGCGTGCCCGGGGTGATGTCGCCGGCCAACCCGAGGAGGACCCCGACGACCACCACGGCGGCGTTGGCGACCGCGGCGACGAACTCGCCGCTGACGAACACCGCGGCGGTCACCTTCTGCGCGTCGACCTGGGCGCGGTAGTGCCGGTCGATCGCGGCGTCCAGCCGCGCGGCGGTGCGGGCTCGCACCCCGTAGGCCCGCACGGTCGGGGCGCCGACCACCGACTCGGAGACCGCGGCGAGCACGTCGCCGACGCGCTCCCGGACCACGCCGTACACCTGCACGAGCCGGCGGGCGAACCAGCGGACGGCGAAGACCAGCGGCACGAAGCAGACCAGGACGAGCAGCGTCAGCTGCCACGAGTAGACCGCCATGACGGCGGTGGCGACGACGAGCTGCCCCACGCTGATCAGCCCGAGGACACCACCCCACTGCATGAAGACCGACAGCTGGTCGACGTCGCTGGTCACCCGGGAGACCAGCGAGCCGCGCCGCTGGCCCTGCTGGTGCAGCACGGAGAGGTCGTGCACGTGCCGGAACGCCCGCACCCGCAGACCCGCGAGGGCGGTCTCCGTCGTGCGGAACAGCCGGACGTTCATCCGGTAGACCGCGACGGCGGTGAGCACCACGACGACGGCGCAGCCGGCGACCACCCAGGTGACGAGCCCGAGATCCGGACCTCCGGGCGCACCCAGGCCGCGGTCGATGACCTGCTGCACGGCGATGGGCACCACCACGCGGCCGGCCGTGGCGACCAGGGCCAGGGCGAAGGTGACCGGCAGACCGCGCCGGAACTCCGGCATCATCCGCAGGCCGCGGCGCAGCGTGGCCAGGGCGCCCTCGGACGGGCGGTCCTCCAGCCGCGTCGCGGCGGTCACGCCGGCACCTCCGCCTGCGCGTAGGCCTGCACCAGCGCCGCGTACCCCGGCACCTCGGCCAGCAGCTGCTCGTGCGTGCCGCGGGCGACGGCTCGGCCGTCCTCGAACCAGACGACCTCGTCGGCCAGCGCGATCGTCGCCTGCCGGTAGGCGACCACCACCACGGTCGTCGGCGCCCCGCTCCCCCGCAGCGCGTCGAGGATGCGCGCCTCGACGGCGGGGTCCACGGCGCTCGTGGCGTCGTCGAGCACCAGCAGCCGGGGACGGCGGACCACGGCGCGGGCGAGCGCGAGCCGCTGCCGCTGGCCGCCGGACAGGGACGCGCCCCGCTCCCCGACCCGGGTGTCCAGGCCGTCGGGCAGCGCGGCGACGAAGTCGTCGGCCGCCGCGACGCGCAGCGCGGCCCAGACCTCGTCGTCGTCCACGGGCGCGCCGAGGGTGACGTTGCCGCGGACGGTGTCGTCGAAGAGGAAGGCGCTCTGCGCGACGAACGCCGCCTGGCCGCTCACCTCGCCCTCCCGCAGCCGGCGCAGGTCGACGCCGTCGAGCAGCACCGCGCCGTCGGCCGGGTCGACGAGGCGCACCAGCAGGCCGGCGAGGGTGGACTTGCCCGACCCGGTGGGGCCGACCACGGCCACCGTGCGGCCGGCCGGCACGTCGAAGGTGACGCCGGTCAGCGTGGGACGACTGCCCCCGTCGAACGTGAAAGCGACGTCGCGCAGCGCCACTCCGGCGCCGCCGGCACCCGCGACGGCGGCATCCGGCCCGTACGGGGTCTCCCCGGTCGCCTCGAGGACGGGGGTGACCCGGTCGAACCCGGCCAGGGCACGCGGTAGGTCGGCGAGCACCCAGCCGATGGCCCGGATCGGCAGGGCGAGCAGGGTGAACAGGTAGGCGATCGACACCAGGTCGCCGGCGTCGGTGGCGCCCTCGGCCACCCGGCCGGCGCCGATGAGCAGGACGGCGAGGGTGCCGAGGTTCGGCAGCGCCTCCATCATCGGGTCGAAGACCCCGCGCACCCGGCCGACGGCGATCAGCCCGTCGCGCAGCTCGTCGGCCCGGGCGGCGAAGCGCTCGGTCTCGGTGTCCTCGCGGCCGAGGGTCTTCACCACGAGCGCCGCGTCGAAGCTCTCGTGCGCGATCTCGCTGACCTCGGCCCGCAGCTGCTGCGCCCGCTGCATCCGCGGGCTCATCACCTGGGAGTAGACGCCGTTGGCCGCGAACACCAGTGGGAAGACCACGAGACCGACCAGCGCCAGGAGCGGGTCGGTGAGCACCAGCGCCACGCTGGTGATCGCGATCATCACCAGCGCGCCACAGGCGAACGGCAGCGGCGCGACGAAGAACCACGCCGACTCCACGTCGGAGTTGGCGTTGGAGAGCAACTGCCCCGTGGGGTGGCGCTGGTGCCAGGAGAGCGGCAGCCGCAGGTACTGGCCGGTCACCCGGCGGCGGTACTCGGCCTGCAACCGGTAGCTCATGACGCCGGCGAACAGCCGGCGGCCCAGGATGCCGACGATCTTCAGCAGGGCGACGCCGAGGATGGCGACGGCCGCCAGGGTCAGGGCGGCTGTGGTGGTGGCGCCGTCGTCGAACGAGGGCAGCAGCACCCGGTCGGTGATCTCCCCGATGACGTAGGCGCTGGCGACCGTCATGGCGCCGTAGAGGCTGCTGGCCAGCAGCGCGAGGGTGAACATGCCCGGCTGCTCGGCGATCGCCCGCCGGACGTGACGCAGCCCCCGTCGGACGACGGCGTCTCGGCGGCGGGACACGGAGCTCCTCGGGGTCGGTGCAGGCACCTGGATGCTACGCGATCGTTAGTGGGGCTAAACGACCCCGCGCACCGGTGCACGCCGGGTTTCGGGCCCGGGCTTCCTCGGTAACTCCGCCGGGTGAGCGACTCTTCCCCGTCCCTGGTCGACCGCGAGCGCGCCGCGCTGGCCGACCTCCTCGACGAGCTGGGCCCGGAGGCACCGACGTGCTGCGCGGGCTGGACCACCGCGCACCTGGCCGCGCACCTCGCCGTCCGCGACCGGCGACCCGACGCCCTCCCGGGCTACGGCCTGGAGATGCTGCCCGGCGGTGCGCGCCTGGCCTGGTGGTCGCACCGGCTGGAGGACCGGCTGCGCGGGTCGACGCCGTACGCGGAGGTGGTCGACCAGGTGCGCAGCGGACCACCGGCGTGGTCGCCGATGGCCCTGCCGGCCGCCGCGCGGGCGTTCAACCTGTCGGAGTTCGCGATCCACCACGAGGACGTCCGCCGCGCCCAGCCGGGCTGGGAGCCGCGGGACCTGCCGCGGTCGGAGCAGGACCAGCTCTGGTCGGCGGCCGCCCTCTTCGGCCGGCGGGCCGCGGGACGCCGCGGGCTGGTGCTCCGGCGCAGCGACGACCCCGGCGTGGAGAAGCGCTTCGGTGCGGGCGGTCGCACGGTCACCGGTGAGCCGATGGAGCTGCTGCTGTGGGCCTCCGGCCGCCGCGACGTCGCCCGGGTGACCGTGGCCCCCCGACGTCAGTGACCGCGGGTGAGCAGGTCCCGCAGGTCAGCCGCCTCTCCTCGCGCCGTCACCGGTGGCCGGCCGCCACCGCGGGGCCGGCGGCTGGCTCCCTCGAACCAGAACGGGCTGCTGTACGCCAGGGCCAGGTTGTTGCACGGGTGCCCTTCCGGCCCGGGGCTGAGGTTCGGCTTCGTCGGGTCGGCGATGCGCAGGACCGCCCACGAGGCGGAGTCGCGGTCGATCGGCGCGCGGAACCGGATCGGCCGGCGTTCCCTCGGATCCGGCACCCGCACCGACTCGACGTGCACCACGGTGGGGGCCCGGTCGCCGGACGTCAGGACCTGGATCTCGACCTCCTCGCCGGCGTGCTCGGGCCCGCGGTCCAGGTCCACCTCGAAGCGGACGTCGCGCGCGCGGTGGGGCACCGACCGGCCCATGAAGCTGCCCTGTGCGGTCGCGTCCAGCCGCAGGCCCCGGACGTTCGTGGCGAAGAAGTCCCGCGCCGCCAGCGCCCGGCGCACCCCGCCGCGGTCGAGCTGGTCGACCCACAGGCCCGCCCGCCCCTTGCCGTCCGGCTCCCCCCAGTCGGTGCCGTGCTCGTCGGTCACGCCGAGCAGCCCGACCCGCCAGCCGGCGTCCAGGCAGGCGACCAGCGGACTGGGGAACCCCGCCGCCCAGCCCTCGAAGAGGTAGTCGTCGCGCCGGTTCATGATCTCCATGGAGACGATCCGGTCGCTCAGCGCGGGCTCGTAGGCGAACGCGTCGAAGACCCCCGGCTCACGGTTGGGGTGGTTGAAACCCGCCAGCCCGTCGGCGCCGCCCCCGACGAGCGGGGTCTGCGGAGAGCGGCGCAGCCACTCGTAGAACAGCGCCATCCCGCGGGGCTCCGACCGGCGGATGAGGTCCAGCAGCTGCTGGCCGAGCGGCCCGAGCGGCCCGAGCGCCGCGGCGATCCCGGACTCGGTGAGGCCGAGCTGCAGCAGGCTGGAGAGGCTGAAGCCGGCGGTGCTCAGCGGATCGGTCCAGTCCTGGGTGAACCACACGTTGACGTGCCCGAGGAGCGGGCTGGACCACTCGAAGCCGCGCAGCGCGGTGAACTCGCCGGGGTCGTCGGCCGCGTCGGCGTACCGGCGGGTGTTCTCCCACGCCTGCTGGTTCATCCCGGCCAGCGAGCGGCACGGGTCCTCGCTCCCCGGCTGCGGCGGCGGGAAGGCCGCGCAGGCGTCGATCGGGCCCAGCGGCTTGGAGACCGTCGAGTGGTCGGTGAGCGCGGCCACGTCGAGACCTGCGTCCCGCATCGACTCGAAGGCCAGGGCGGGATCCCCGGAGCCGTCGGACTGGAGGCTGTGGTTGTGCAGGTCGGCGTGCGCCAGGCGCGCCCGCCGGCCGAGGCGCGACACCCGCTCGGCGCCCGCGACGCCGCGAGGCCCCAAGGGGGCGGCGAGGGCACCGGCCGGTCGCAGCAGCAGCCCGCCGGCGACGCCGGCCGCCCCCGCGGCCAGGACGTCGCGACGCCGCAGGCCGCGGTGTCCCTCGTCGGTCCGCCCGGCACCGTCCTCGTGGTCACCGCCGTGCTGGTGGTGACCACCGTGGTGGTGACCACCGTGGTGGTGGCTGCCGTGCTCCTGCATCACCGCTCCCCTCGTCTGCTCGGGGCACCGTGACCTACGGAGGTGGCGGCGGGCTGACCGGAAGGCGAACTCCCGGCGGAGGGAAGGCGTCCCCGTGATCAGCCGGCCGGGAGCAGCGCCCACCCGCGATCGGGGCCGTGCGGCGGCCTGGGGCGTCCCGCTAGCCGAGCGGGGTGTCGCCCTCGCGGCGCACCGGCACCCCGGCCGCGGCCAGACCGGCCTTGACGTCGCCGACCCGCAGCTGGCCGAAGTGGAAGACGCTCGCGGCCAGCACGGCGTCGGCGCCGGCCGCGACCGCCGGCGGGAAGTGCTCGACCGCGCCCGCTCCCCCGCTGGCGATCAGCGGGACGGCGACCTCGCGGCGCACCTGGGCGATCAGGTCGGTGTCGAAGCCGGCCCGGGTGCCGTCGGCGTCCATCGAGTTGAGCAGGATCTCCCCCACGCCGAGCTCCGCAGCCTGCACGCACCACTCCACGGCGTCGCGGCCGGTGCCCCGGCGCCCGCCGTGGGTGGTGATCTCGTACCCGGAGTCGGTGACCGCGCCGTCGCGCACCCGGCGCGCGTCCAGCGACAGCACGAGCACCTGGCTGCCGAAGCGGTGCGCGATCTCGGCGATCAGCTCGGGCCGGGCGACGGCGGCGGTGTTCACCGCGACCTTGTCCGCCCCGGCGCGCAGCAGCTTGTCGACGTCCTCGACGCCGCGCACCCCGCCGCCGACGGTGAGCGGGATGAAGACGCTCTCGGCGGTGCGGCGGACGACGTCGTAGGTCGTCTCCCGGTTCCCGGAGCTGGCGGTGATGTCCAGGAAGGTCAGCTCGTCGGCGCCCTCGGCGTCGTACACCCGGGCCATCTCCACCGGGTCGCCGGCGTCGCGCAGGTCGACGAAGTTGACGCCCTTGACCACCCGCCCGGCGTCGACGTCGAGGCACGGGATCACCCGCACGGCGAGCGTCATGCCGCGGGCTCCCGCACGGCGTCGGCCTCGATCTCCACCAGCAGCTCCGGGTCGATCAGCGCCGACACCTCGACCATCGTCGACGCCGGCCGGATGTCGCCGAACACCTCGCCGTGGGCGCGCCCGACCTCCTCCCAGCGGCTGATGTCGGTGACGTACATCCGGGTGCGGACGACGTCGGCGAGGCGGAAGCCCGCCCGCTCCAGGGAGCGTTCGATGGTGGCCAGCACCTGCCGGGTCTGCGCCGCGGCGTCGCCCGGGTGGGCGACGACGCCGTCGACGACCGCCGTCGTCCCGCTCACCCAGGCCGTGTCGCCGCGGACCACGATCCGGCTGTAGCCGACGACGGGCTCCCAGGGGTTCGCCGACCCCAGGTTGAGCACGGTCACGCGAGCTCTCCGTCGCCGTCCCCGGAGGCGACCCGGAGCGCCTCGGGCAGGGTGAACTGGCCGGCGTAGAGCGCCTTGCCGACGATGGCGCCCTCGACGCCGATCGTCGTCAGCCCGGCCAGGGCGCGGATGTCGTCGAGCGAGCTGACCCCGCCCGAGGCGATCACCGGCCGGGCCGTCGCGGCGCAGACCTCCCGCAGCAGGTCGAGGTTCGGCCCCTTGAGCGTGCCGTCCTTGGTGATGTCGGTGACGACGTAGCGGGCGCAGCCCTCGGCGTCCAGCCGGGCGAGGGTCTCGTACAGCTCCCCGCCCTCCTGGGTCCAGCCGCGGGCGGCCAGCCGGGTGCCGCGGACGTCGAGGCCGACGGCGATCCGGTCGCCGTGCTCGGCGATGGCCCGGGCGCACCACTCCGGCGACTCCAGGGCGGCGGTGCCGAGGTTCACCCGCCGGCAGCCGGTGGCCAGCGCCGCCTCGAGCGACGCGTCGTCCCGGATGCCCCCGGAGAGCTCGACGTCGACGTCGAGCTCACCGACCACGCGGGCCAGGAGTTCGCGGTTGCTCCCCCGGCCGAAGGCGGCGTCGAGGTCGACCAGGTGCACCCACTCCGCGCCGTCGCGCTGCCACTGCAACGCGGCGTCGAGGGGGTCGCCGTAGGAGGTGGCGCTCCCGGCCTCCCCCTGCACGAGACGGACGGCCTGGCCGTCGGCGACGTCGACGGCGGGGAGCAGCTGCAGCTTCGGCACGGTGACCAGCGTAGGGACCGCCCCGGCCGGCGTCGGCGTCAGCTCCCCGGCGCGTACCGGGCGGCGAACCGGCCGGGGGTCATGGCGGTCACCCGGGCGAAGTCGCGGGTGAAGTGCGCCTGGTCGGCGTAGCCCAGCGCCGCCGCCACCTCGCCGAGGTTCGCCGGGGCGCCGCGCAGCCGCTCGGCGGCCTCCTGCAGCCGGCGGCGCTGGATGAGCCACTTCGGGCTCAGCCCCAGCCGGCGCCGGACCAGCCGCTGGAGGGACCGCTCGGAGAGGTCGAAGCGCTCGCAGACCTGGGCCACGCGGACGACCTCGCGGTTCCCCTCCACGAAGGCGACGACCTCGTTGACCAGCCGGCCCTCCTCGTCCACCGGCAGGCAGGGCCGCAGCGCGTCGCCGAACGCGGCCATCGCCGCCGTGTGCCCCTCCGGCGCGTGCGGGTCCGGGCCCATCGCCGCACGGACCCGCTCGGTCAGCCGCTCCCCCCGGTCGCCCAGGACGTCGGCGACGTCGACGTGCCGGTCGGTGAACCCGCTCATCGGCCCGCCCGCGATCAGCGCCCCCGCGGCGGGTGCGCACATGACGCCGACCGCCCAGCCCGCGCCGGTCAGCCTGGTCACCGACAGCCCCGGGACGACGCCGTAGAACCGGGCGTAGTCCCGGGCGACGACGACCAGCGCCACCGGGTACTGCAGCACCGCCTGCGGCGCCTCCTCCCCCGGCGGCACCGACCACACCGGGATCCAGAAGCGCTGGAGGAACCCGTCGAACTCAGCCGGTGCGGCGTACCGGTACATGGCGTGGGACGCGTCGCCGGGGTCTCTGAGGTGCGCCCGCTCCACGAGGTCCATCGCGGCGGGGCTGTCGGGTTCCATCAAGACCGAGCCTGCCGCACGCTCCTACGTTCCGGGGCATGAACCGCACCGCCGCGAGCCACCAGGCAGCCGACCGTCCCCTCCGCCAGCTCCTCGACGCCGTGCCCCCGGCCGGCTGGGCCCGCCCCTCGCCGTGCGAGGGCTGGACCGCCGCCGACGTCGTCGGGCACCTGATCGGCACGCAACGGGACTTCCTCACCACGCACGGCGTCGACCTCGGGGGCGCGCCGGACGTCGCCGCCGACCCGGCCGCCGCCTGGCGCGAGCACGCGGAGCGGGTGGCCGGGGCCGTGTCCGACGACGCCGTGGCGGCCCGGGAGTTCGACGGCTTCTTCGGTCCGACGACGGTCGGCGCGGCCTTCGAGCAGTTCTACGTCTGGGACATGGTCGTGCACCGCTGGGACCTCGCCCGCGCGGTCGGCACCGATGCCGGGCTCACCGCCGAGGAGCTCGACCGGATCGAGGCCGGCGCGGACGGCTTCGGCCCGGCCCTGCACATGGACGGGATCTGCCGCCCCGCCGTCGAGGTGCCCGGGGACGCCGACCGCACCACGCGGGTGCTGGCCCGGCTCGGGCGGAGCGCCTGACCCGGTCGCGCGGGTGACAGGCTGGGGTCGTGGAGTTCGCCGACGTCGTCCGCCGTCGCCGCATGGTGCGCGACTACGACCCCGACCGCCCGGTGCCGCCGGAGGTGCGCGAGCGGCTGCTGGCGCACGCCATCCGGGCGCCGTCGGCCGGCTTCAGCCAGGGCTGGGCGTTCCTGGTGCTGGAGACGCCCGAGGAGCGCGACCGGTTCTGGACGGCCACCACCGACGAGGGTGCACCCGACCGGTGGCTCACCCGCATGCGCCGGGCGCCGCTGCTGATCGTGCCGCTGGCCAACAAGAGCGCCTACCTCGACCGCTACGCCGAGCCGGACAAGGGCTGGACCGACCGCGACGAGGCCCGCTGGCCGGTGCCGTACTGGGACGTCGACGCGGGGATGGCGTCGCTGCTGATGCTGCTGACCGCCGTCGACGAGGGGCTCGGCGCCTGCTTCTTCGGCGTTCCCGGGGAGCGGGTCGAGGCGTTCCGGGCGGCGTTCGGTGTGCCGGAGGAGTACCGGCCGGTCGGCTGCGTGTCGGTCGGCTACCCCGGGGGCGACGACCGCCGCTCCCCGTCGCTGCGCCGCGGCCGGCGGGGGGTCGACGAGGTCGTGCACCGCGGCCGCTGGTGACCGGACGGCCGGTGAGAGCGTCCTCATCCCGGTCTCACCGGCCGCTCACCTCGCGGAGCGAGGGTGACCGCGTGGACACTGCCCGGCTCGATCCACCCCCCGTGCCGCCGTGGTGGCCGCCCTCGCTGCAGGTCCTGCTCGGCGAACCCGCCGGTGATCTGTGGACCACTGTCCTCGACCCGCTCTCCGGCCGGCTGCGCACCCTGACGGCGACCTCGGTGAACCTGCGCGCCGACGGTTCCGCCACCGTCCGGTGGACCGCGGTGGTCGACTGGGCCGACGGCCGGTCCACCCGCGAGTCCCTCGCCGCCACGACCGGGGCGGCGATCCCCCCGGGCGCCGCCGTGCTGGAGGGCGAGGTCGCCGGCCGGCCGGTCACCGTGGGCGCGTGGCGGTGGCCGCTGGACCCCGCGCTGCCGGGCCTGGCCTGGGCCACCTCGGCGGCGCGGACCGCGCGGCAGCTGGGCGCCCTGGGCATCGACGTCGGCAGCCCCAGGCTGCGGCTGCGCGCCTACCGCCCGGGGCGCCGGGCCGTGGTCGAGGTCGCCTCCCCGGCCGGGCGCTGGTTCCTCAAGGTGGTGCGTCCAGCGGCGGTCGCGGAGCTGGTCGCCCGTCACGCCGCCCTGGCCCCGGCGGTGCCGGTGCCGCCGGTGCTGGCGAGCACCGGGGACGGGGTCGTCGTGCTGCCGGGGCTGCCGGGCACGTCGATGCGGTCGGCGCTGACCGGAGACGCCGCGGAACTGCCCGACCCGCGGTCGCTGGAGGCGCTGCTGGACCGGCTACCCGAGCTCCCCGCCGCGGCGCGGCGCCGGAACCCGGGCGACCCGCTTCCGCCGGTGCGGTCGCACGCCCACGTGCTGGCCACGCTCTACCCTCCCCTGACGTCGCGCCTGGACCGGCTCACCGCGGCGGTGGCCGCAGGTGCCGGTCAGCACCCGCTGGTCCCGGTGCACGGCGACTTCTACGAGGCACAGCTGCTCGTGGATGCCGGGACGGTGGTCGGCCTGCTCGACGTGGACACCGCCGGGGCGGGCGCCCGGATCGACGACTGGGCCACCCTCCTGGGCCACCTCGTCCTTCTGGAGCACCTCTCCGGCCACTCGGCGCCGATCGCCGCCTACCGGGAACGGGTGCAGGAGCTGCTCGCCGGGCGCTGGCCGGAGGGCCAGTTGCGGTCGCGGGTGGCCGGTGTCCTGGTGGGGCTCGCCACCGGCCCGTTTCGGGTGCAGCAGCCGGACCGGGCTCCCGCCACCGAGGCCCGGGTCGCCCTGGCCGAGGAGTGGGCCGGTGTGCGGTGAGCGCGCGCCCGCCGACATGAGAGAGGGCTCATCGCGCTTTCCTGGCGGCCTCACCTGCGCCGGGCACCGTGGTCCACGTCAGCGCACCACCCGCTCCGGAGGAGGAACGCCCATGACCCGCAAGCCCGCCGCCACCTGGAAGGTCGTCACCGTCGGCACTGCGCTCACCGGGCTAGGTCTGGCCGGGATCGGCGTCGCCACGGCCGACGACGGGGCCCCGTCCACGCCCGCCGCCGTCGCCGTCGCCGCCGACGACAGCCCCGACGACACGCCCGACGCCCCCGACGCCGCCGTGGGCGACGTGGACGCCTCCCCGGAGACGGCGGACTCGCCCGCCGAGAGCCCCGTCGACCAGACCCCCGAAACCCACACCCCCGACACCGACACCCCGGACACCGACGACTGAGGGCGGGGGGGGGGGGGGGGGGGGGGGGGGGGGGGGGGGGGGGGGGGGGGGGGGGGGGGGGGGGGGGGGGGGGGGGGGGGGGTGGGGCTCGAGCA
>NZ_JBJHAJ010000045.1:0-18882 GCF_054051015.1 Blastococcus sp. SYSU DS0616 | reverse complement strand
CCACCGGCGTCGTCCCCGGCATAGCGCAGGTCCTCCGGCAGCCCGCAGTACGGGGCACGGATGAACTCGCCCAGCCCGTGCTCGTACCACCAGAACGCGAGCACCGTGGTGAGCGCGAGCGCCAGCAAGGCCTTCGCCACCCGGCTGCGCAACTCCGCTAGATGCGCGACCAGCGTCATCGTCGTCTGGTCGTCGTGCGACCGTCGGCGACGCCGCAGGCGCGCCCCCGCTCGGCCGGGCTTGGTCATCGCCGTCCCACCCGGCGCCGGAGCATCGGCGAGGGCTGTCGCCGGCGCTGATCGGCTCCGTGCCCCCTATCACTCATCATCCGACCGCTTCCTGTCTCTTCGGCCGCCGGCCCGCCACGGTGGTGTTCTCAGTCCGCTGTGTGGGACCGGCCAGGAAGGATGCGTGTCGGACTTCACCCGGCAGTTCGGGCCTTCACCAAGACGTGCTCCCGGAGCAACGTCCGCGGGTGATAGCGGCGCAGGTCGAGGTCGCGCAGGGGAGTCAGGTCCTCGCCGACCTCCTCCCCGATCTGGCGGCGGATGTCTGTGACCGCCCGCCGGACTCGACGCAGCGCGCCGGCAGCATCCCGGCTCAGTGACGGCAGCCGATCGGGTCCGAATATGAAGAAGGCCACTAGAGCGAGGACGACCATCTCGCCCCAACCGATCGAGTCGGACACCTCGGCCTACCGGTTCACCGGGGTACGGCTGGAGCGCCGGGGTGACGTGGGGGCAGGCGGCCTCCGCAAGGGGGGCGGGGAGCCGGTGGGCCCCTGCCCGCCGTCGTCGCGTGTCGGCATGGGTGCTGAGCACCGGGCGCTCAGCTACGCAGCTGAGGCTCAGGGGGGTCCCAGCGGTCCGCTCCGCAAGTGGTGACCTCGCGCGGGATCACCGTAGGAAGGTCGTCCGCGTGGCCGTCGTCCTTCATGACCTTCATCTCGCTCTTGAAGATCCGCAGTGAGCGGCCGAGCGACCGTGAGGCGTCCGGTAGCTTCTTGTACCCGAACAGCAGCAGGACGGCGAGGGTGATCAGTCCGATCTCGACGGGACCTAGGTTCACGTTCTCCTCCTCGATGTTCCGTCCTCGGTCGGGACGGGTGAACGGGCGGTGACGGACAGGGGCTGTCGAGCAGCGGGGGTCAGCCCTGCGTGGCCCGGGCAGGTGCACCGCCGTTGCCCGAGATCTCCACCGGCTCCCGAGCGACCACAGGTGGGCCGTAGACTTGGCGGCCCAATGCCTGGCCACCGTCCGCTGTCAACACGTCCCCGGTGATGTAGCCGGCACGGTCGGAGAGCAGGAAGCCCGCCAGATCCGCGATCTCCGCCGGTTGGGCGAAACGGCCCAGGGGTACGGAGCTCATTACCCGGGCGTTCTCCTCGGGCGTCGCCCACAGGGCAGCCCCTGCTCCCTCGGTCTCGGTAGGGCCGGGCGCAATGCAGTTCAGCCGGATGCCGTACCGCGCCCATTCCGCCGCCAAGGTTCGCGTCATCGTCACCACGCCCGCCTTGGCGGCAGCGCTGTGGACGGTGCCCGGGTGCCCGGTCCATGCGTAGGTCGCAACGACGCTCAGGACGGCTCCGGGACGCCGAGCGGCGATGAGCTCCCGTGCCACCGCGGATGTGCAGTTCCAGGTGCCGTTGAGGACGATGTCGATCACGGCGCGCCAGCCGTTCGGGGACAGCTTCTCCGCCGGGCTGACGAAGTTTCCCGCGGCGTTGTTCACCAGCCCGTCGATGCGGCCGAAGCGGTCGACCGTGGCCGCAACGGTCGCATCCACTTGGGCCGGATCCCGGACGTCTGTCGGACAGGCGAGCCCAGTTCCGCCGATGCGGGCGATTTGGTTGACCACCTCGTCGAGCTTCCCCTGGCGCCGGCCGGCGACTGTCACCTGCGCTCCTAGAGTCGCCAGGCGCAGCGCCACGGCGGCACCGATGCCGCTGCCTCCACCGGTGACGAGGTAGGCACGCCCACTCACGTCCTCGGTCGACTGGATCGCTTGTTCCATCTCAGGACTCCTTCATGTCGATATGTTTCGCGTCAAGTCGGCGGATGCGTCAGAGCAAGTTGCGCGGCGGTGTAAACCTGCCGGCGGGGCCAGAGGCGCACCAATAGGACCAGCAGGCCCATCGCTCCTGCGATCGCGCCTCCGAGGAAGGCAGCCGTATAGCTGCCCGTGGATGTCACGAGTACGCCGAGGCCGGCCGCCCCCAGGCCGGTACCGAGCTCGTAGGAAATGCTGTAGGCGCCGACCACTGCTCCTTCCTCGTACGCCGGCACGCCCTCCAGAGCAATACGCATGAGGCACGTGTAGGAGAGCGCTATCGCGACGGCCATCAACGCCGCTGCGGTGAACAGCGCCGCGGGATGTGCCCAAAACCAGGCAGTCAGCAGCCCGGCCACGTTCGCGACGGCCCCGACGACGACGAGCTCCACGAGCGGAAGCCGGTCGAACAGCCGGGCCCCGCCGATCCGAATCGTCAGGACCACGACGGAGTAGAGAAGGAAGATCGGCCCAGTGCCGGACATCCCCAGTTCCGGTCCATAGAGCGGTACGAAGGCCTGGAACGACGCCCAGCCGGAGATCATGAGCGCAAGAACCCCCGCTGGCCAGATCGCGGACGGGTGCAGGAGGGTCCGCAGCACGTCGCGGGCAGTCACCGGTGGAGCCTCGGCACGGCCCCCCGTGTCCGTCACCGTTCCGTCCGCTGTCGCAGCCGTTGCCGCTGTGGTTGGGGCCACGTGATACCGCTCCGATCGCGACATCCGGGGCCACCGGAATGGCAGGCAGAACGGCAACGCAAGTGCCAGCAGGGCGCCGGCGGCGATCCAGGTGCCATCGGGGCCGAGGGAGGCGAGCATCTCGTCGCCCAGGACCGGACCCACCGCCGTGCCCAGGAAGAGAGGTACCGAAAAGTAGCTCAGCGCGCTCCCCCGGCTGGCGCGCGGCGCTCCCTGGACCACGCTGGTCGCCGCGGCCAGGTAGAAGCAGCCCAGCACGAAGCCGTCGACCACCCGCCACACCAACAGCCAGGCAAGGTGGTGAACCAGCGGGGTAAGCACCAGTGCCGCCACGCCGAGGACGACGGACGCCGCCATCATCGGCCAGGGGTCCCGGCGGCGGAGGTACACGCCCGCAAACGGTCTGGACAGGATGCCGCTCACCGCGTACAGGAGCACGGTCAGACCCACCGCACGGGCGCTGCCGCCCAGGTCCGTCACGTACTGCGGCAGCAACGGGATCAAGACGCCGACCGACAGGAAGACCCACCACATCCCGGCCAGTACGCGGGCGAAGCGCCACCTGGTCATCCACGGCTGCTCATGTCGGCTGCAGGGCGGGTCGGAATGCGGGCAGGTGGTATCCCTCGGCGACCGGGACCCAGGTGAGCTCGACACGGTCGCCGACCTGGACCCGGTCTGGCTCCGCATCGACGACGTTGGCCAGCAACCGGACACCGTCGTCGAGATCGACGAAGGCGACGACGTAGGGGCAGTCCTCCGCGCTCATCGCCTCGAAGGGCCGGTGGTGCACCGACACGGCGTGCACGACGCCGTCGCCCCGGCTCTCGACCCACGTGAGGTCCTGTCCCAGGCACCGGAAGCAGGCCTCGCGCGGGTGGTGCACGTAGGCCTCGCAGTTCGGGCACCACTGCAGCAGCAGCCGCTGCTCCCGGGTGCCCTCCCAGTACGGCCGGGTCGCCTCCGAAGGGTTCGGCAGGAAGGTCGCCTGGCTCACAGGGTCGCCTCCGTCCCGAGGACCACGGTGGACATGGCCGACAGGAACTGGCCCGAACCGTGCGCCACCGCGATCTCGGCACCCTCCACCTGGCGGGGGCCGGCATCGCCCCGCAGCTGGCGCACCGCCTCGGTGAGCAGGAAGATGCCGTACATCCCGGGGTGGGTGTAGGAAAGCCCACCGCCATTGGTGTTCATCGGCAACGAGCCGCCCGGTGCGGTCTCCCCGCCGGCGACGAAGGCACCGGCCTCCCCCTTCTTGACGAACCCGAGGTCCTCGAGGTGGAGGAGCGCGGTGATCGTGAAGGAGTCGTAGCCCATCAGCACGTCGACGTCCTCCGGACCCACCCGCGCCGCCTTGAAGGCCCGCCGGCCGGAGACGACGCCCGGCGTCACCGTGAGGTCGGGCATGGCGTGGATCATGTTGTGCGAGTGGCAGCTCCCCGCCCCGAGCACGTAGACCGGTGGACGGCGCAGCTCCTTGGCCCGTTCGGCGCTCGTCACCACGACCGCACCGGCACCGTCGGTCACCAGGCAGCAGTCGAGCAGGTGCAGCGGAGATGCGTAAACCGGCGAGGCCAGCACCTCATCGACGGTCAGGGGCACCTGGAAGCGAGCGTTCGGGTTCCGGGTGGCCCATTCGCGCGTGTTGACCGCCACCGCCGCCAGTTGTTCCGACGTGGTGCCGTAGGTGGCCATGTGCCGGCTCGCGGCCAGCGCGTACGAGCCCAGGAGGCCGAGGCCGTACGGCACCTCGAACTCGTCGCGGGGCCCCGGCTGCTCGACCCAGCCACCTGTCCCCCGCCGCCGGTCGCCTCGCGGGGTCGCCGCGTAGACGACGACGACCGTCTCCGCCAGCCCTGCTGCGATCGCCGCTGCCGCCTTCTCGACGTAGAGCTCATACCCCGAACCGCCCGTGTACGTGGCCTCGGTGAACGTCGGCGCGATGCCCAGGAACTCCGCAAGATCCAGTGACGACCAGGCGTGGGCGACGCCATCGACGTCGGCCAGCGTTAAGCCGGCGTCGTCGAGCGCCGCCTTGATGACGTGGGCCTCGAGGGCTCGGCCGTAGAGGGGCAGCTCGCCGGTGGCCGAGGCGGCTTCCGCCACCCCGACCACCGCCGCAGCTGCGCGCAATCCCCTGCGGGGCCCCGTCGTGGTTCCGCTCACGACAGGAGGAACTCCTGCCAGCGCGCATTCACGTCCGTGGCGTTCTCGCCCCACCACTCCTCGTCGATCACGAACTGCCGCTCGGCATGCTCCGGGAACGTCGGCAGAGTGCGCGCCCAGTCCTCCGGCATCGTGTCGTAGGCCTCGGAGTTGGTCGGCCCACAGGGGTAATTACCCCATAGGAGGGCCTGCACCTCTGGCTGGAGCGAATACTCGGCCAGCTGGAAGGCGGCCTCCTTGTTCGGTGCCCCCTTAGGGACGACCCACGCGGCAGGGTTGTACATCCCTTGGTTCCAGGTGAAGTCGATGGGAGCGCCCTCACCCTGCAGCGTGAACACCCGGCCGCTCCAGATGCTGGCGGCGGAGACCTGGTCGCTGACCAGCATCTGCCCCGGCTGAGCCCCCGAGGACCACCACTGCGGCACACTCGGCTTCAGCTCCTCCATCTTCGCGAGAGCGCGCTCGACGTCCAGCGGGTAGAGGTCCTCCATGGCGACGCCGTCGGCCAACAGGGCGAACTCCAGGTTCGGCCGGCTGCCGCCCTCGATCCCGGCGAGGGTGCGGCGGCCGGGGAACGTCCGCGTGTCCCAGAAGTCGGCCCAGTTCTCCATCGGCTGCGACAGTGCGTTGCTGTTCCAGCCGATGTTGGTGGAGAAGACGTAGTAGGCCACCGCGTGGCTGTCGACGTACTCCTCGCCCACGCCCGGCACGCTCCGGACGCTGTCCGGCAGTTCTTCGTAGTAGTCCCGGCCGAGGGCGATTACGTTCGACATCGACCCTGCGACCAGGTCCCATTCGACGTTGCCCGAGTCCACCATCGCCTTGATCTTGGTGTCGCTCGGTGGACCCGAGATGATCACCTCGATGCCGGTCTCCTCGGTGAAGGGGTCGTAGAGGTACTGCTTCTCGGCGTCCTGGATGGCGCCGCCCCAGTCGGCGACCACGACTCGGTTGCTTCCGCCGCCACCGCCACCGCCGCTGCTACCGGCGTTCGCCCCGCCCGTACCGGACTCACCGCCGCAGGCGCTCAGCAGTGGGCCGCTGAGGGCGACCCCGCCGGCGAGGAAGGCACTGCGACGCAACAGGTCCCGCCGCGTCAGCGGGCGGCGGAACGGGTTTGCTCCGGTGTCGAATCCCTTGTCCATGTACGGCTCCTTCATCGAGCGGGTGATATGGGGTGAGGCAAGGCGAGCCACAGCGGTCGGCGGTTCAGGCGAACATTCCGCGCTTGAGCAGGTTGCGGGCGAGGATGAGGCGGTTGATCTCCGACGTCCCCTCCCAGATCCGCTCGATCCGGGCGTTTCGGTAAGCGCGCTCGACGAAGACCTCGTTCATGTATCCGGTCCCACCGAAGATCTGGAGCACCCGGTCCGCGACCCGTCCGAGGGCCTCGCTGGCGAACACCTTGACCGCTGAGGCCTTGGCGTTGACGATCCGCGGGTCCACGCCCTGGTCGTCGTCCCAGGCGGCGTTGTACGTCATCATCCGAGCGGCGTAAAGGTCCATGGCGCAGTCGGCCAGCATGAGCTGGATGGCCTGGAACTGGCCGATCGGCTGCCCGAACTGGACCCGCTGCTTGGACCATTCGATGCCGTCGTCGATCAGCCGGCCCATCGGCCCGAGGCAGCGTGCGGCGGTCATGATCCGGCCGTTGCGCAGCCAGTCGCGGGCCAGCTCGAATCCCTTGCCCGGCTCTCCCAGCACGTTGGCGGCGGGCACGACGCAGTCGTCGAACACCAATTCCGCCTGCCGGTAGCCGCGGTGCCCCATGGTCTTGTGCACCTGGCCGACGCTGAAGCCCGGGGTGCCCTTCTCGACGAGGAAGGCGGTGATCCGGTCGTCCTCTCGGTCGGGGTGGGTGACGGCGAAGACGATGGCGAAGTCGGCGGAGTCGCCGTGGCTGATGAAACGCTTGCGGCCGTTGATCACCCACTCATCGTCGCGCGGCACGGCGCGCGTCTTGATGCCCGCGGCGTCGGAACCCGTATCGGGCTCGGTCAGCGCGAAGCAGTCCTGCTTCTCGCCCTGGATGCAGGGGTAGAGAAACCTCTCCCGCTGCTCCTCGTTGCACGCCAGGAGGATGTTCGAGGCCCCGGGGATCGATCCGGAGCTGACACCCCCGAGCGCGCGGGACAACTCCTCGGTGACCAGCACCTGGGCCAGCGTCCCCATGCCGCCGCCGCCGACCTCCTCGGGCATGTCGATCGCATTGAGCCCGATCGACACGGCTTTTTTGCGCAGCTCTCGCTCCACCTCTTCGGGGAGCCCGTCGTGCTCCTCGACGTAGTCCTCGTGCGGCATGAGTTCGGTCTCGACGAAGCGGCGGACGGTGGTCCGGAAGTCCTGCAGGTCCTCGGGAATGGTGAAGTCCATGGGTCAGTCCTCCTGGCTGTGGTGGGCGGACGAGACGCTGTCCTGTGTGGGTGCACCGGCGACGACGAGGGCGTCGAGGGCCAGACAGCTGTCGCTGCTCGGCCCGCACAGCAACGGGTTGATGTCGATCTCTGCGATCTCCGGCAGGTCCGCCAGCAGCTGGCCGGTCCGGACGACGATGTCGCACACCGTGTCCAGGTCGACCGGAGCGGAGCCGCGGTGTCCGCGCAGCAGCACACCGACGCGCAGGGACTCGAGCAGCTCGCGGACGTCGGCGGGACCGAACGGCCACAACAGGCTGCCGGCGTCGGCCAGCAGCTCGGTGAGGACGCCACCGGCACCGACGACCACGACCGTTCCGGAGGCATCGTTGTGCCCGCCGACGATGATCTCGACCCCGGATCCCGCCGCGGCCTGCTCGACGCGCACGCCCCTCACCGACTCGGGCGGCACCACCCGGCGTGCCCGGTCGAGGACGTCCCCGACCGCTCGGCGCAGCGCGTCGGGGCCGTCGATCCCGACGACGACCCCACCGATGTCGGACTTGTGGGCGAGACCGTCGGCCTCGATCTTGCAGACGACGGGGTAGCCGATGCGGTCGGCGAGCGCGACCGCCGCCTCGCCGTCCGGGACCGAGCCGCCGTCGGGCACCGGGATGCCGTAGAGCGCGACGAGCTCCTTGGACGTCGTCTCCGACAGCGCTCCGGTCTGGCCGTCCACGAGCGCGCGGGCCGCGCGGCGGGCGTCCGGGGGCACCGCCGCCGTGTCCGTGGGCGTGTCCTTCCGGCGCGCCAGTCGCTCGGACCGCTCGCCGACGAGCCACATGGCGCGCAGCGCCGGGCGCAGGCCCGCGAGCAGGACCACGCCGTGCTCCTGGCAGAGCGGGGAGAGCTCGCTAGCCACGTCCGTCGTCGTCGTGACGAGAGCCACGGGTACGTCGGTCCCGGCGGCGGCCTTGCCGGCACCGCTGACCATGGCCGGCCACCCCGACTCCTCGAGCGACCCGCTGTGCGTGGGGGCGTCGCCCACGAAGGCGACGACGTCCACGTCCGGGCACGTGGCCAGCGCCGTGGCGGTGGTCGCGTAGACGTCCTGCTGACCCCACCCGCCAGCCGTCAGGTCGAACGGGTTGCCGACCGACCCGTACTCGGGCAGGACCGTGGCCAGGGCGTCACGGGTGGGGGCGTCGAGCTCGGCCAGGCGCACGCCGTGGTCCTCGGCGAGGTCGGCCACCAGCCCGCACTCGCCTCCAGAGCTGGCGAAGATCCCGAGGGAACGCCCACGGGGCCGGGAGCGCGCGGCCAGCAGGGAGGAGACGGCGATCAGCTCGTCGAGGTCGTCGACCCGGATGACGCCCGTCTGCTGGAACAGCGCCGTGTAGGCGGCGTCCTTGCCGGCGAGCGTCCCGGTGTGCGCCACGGTGGCCGCCTCCCCCTTGGAGGAGCGCCCCACTTTGAGGGCAACGACCGCGACATCGGCCTCGGCCGCCTGCAGTGCGAGCGACCGGAACCGCGGCAGGTCGCGCAGCCCCTCGATGATCAGGGCGACCACCCGCACCTGCGGGTCGCTCAGGTAGAACTCCAGGCAGTCGGTCACGTCGACGTTGGCCTGGTTGCCCAGGGAGACGCCGTAGGCGACGCCGGGCAGGCGACCGCTGAGCATCGCGGTCAGCGCCATGTTCCCGCTCTGCGCCGCCAGCGCCAGGGTCCCCTCTCCGTGGGCGTGCACGGTGGGGAGCGTGATGCCCCACAGCGCCGCCTTGCCGCGGTAGCTCGCGACGCCGAGGCAGTTGGGTCCCACGATGGGCAGCGTGTCGCCGCAGGCGTCCACGATCGCCTTCTGCAGGTCACGGCCGGCGGGGCCCAGCTCGGCGAAGCCGCTCGCGTACACCACTCCCCCACCGACACCGAGCTCCGCGGCTTCGGCCAGCACATCGGGGACCGCCCGCGCCGGCACCGCCACCGCGATCGCGTCGGGAACCTCGTCGAGGGCGCTCAGACTGGGCACCGCCGGCACCCCGTCGACCTCGGTGAGCGTCGGGTGGACGACCTGCAACCGGCCGGCGAACCCGATCCCCCGCATGTTCTCGAGGGTGGTGAGGCCGTACCCGCCCTTCGGCGACGCTCCGACGACCGCGACGCTCCGCGGGTGGAAGAGTCGCTGGAGACGCTGCGTCGTCATCGGCCGACGAACTCCGGCTGCCGCCGGTCGATGGTCGCCCGCATGCCCTCGACGTGGTCCTCCGTCTTGCCGCAGAGGTCGCCACCGCGCAGCTCGTTGCGCAGGGCGTCCTCGAAGGTCGCCGTGTGGTTCTTCCGGATGTTCTGCTTGGCGATCCCGATGGCCACGGTCGGGCCGCTGGCGAAGATCCGGGCCTGCTCCATCGCTCGGTCCAGGAGGGCATCGGGCTCGACGATCTCGGTGACCAGGCCGATCCGCTCGGCCTCGGCCGCGTCGATGATCCGGCCCGTGTAGATCATCTCGGCCGCGCGCGACTCGCCGACGATCCTGGGCAGCAGGTAGGAGCCACCGGCGTCGGGGCAGAAGCCGAGCCGCATGTAGATCTCACCGAACCGCGCGGCCGTGGAGCCGAACCGCATGTCGGCCACCAGCGCCAGGTCGCACCCGGCGCCCACGGCGACGCCGTTCACCGCGGCGACGACCGGCTTGGGCATCCAGTAGAGGGAGGTCATGACGCGGTGCATCTTGGGCGGCCAGGGCTCCTGGTCCTCGGGGGCCGCCTCAGAGCCGGCGTCCCACTCCTGGACGTCCGCGCCGGCGCAGAACGCGCGACCGGCGCCGGTGATCACGACGGCGCGCACGTTCTCGTCGTGCGTCGCGGCGGCGACCACCGCGGCGAGGTCGTCGATGGTGGCGTTGTCGATGGCGTTGAGCCGGTCGGGCCGGTTCAACGTCAGCACCCCGACATTGCCGTCCAGGTGCCAGGCGACGTTCTTCAGGTCGTTCAGTGCCACAGCGGGTACTCCCTCTCGGTGTCTCGGCCGGTGTGCTGGATGCAGCGGATCTGGTCGAAGAAGGCCGTCACTCGACGACCGGCAGGAAGCGAGTGTCGGAGGGGTCCCAGCTGACCCACTGCCGGGCGCCGGCCGGAGGTGCGCCCACGGAGGCGGGCAGCATCGCCTCGATCTGCGCACCGGCGTCGTGGCGGACGTAGACCTGCACGTCCGAACCAAGGTAGACAGTGGCCTCCACCGTGCCCTGGAAGCGGTTCAGGGCGGGCGACGAGGGCTCGTCGGGACCGATCCGCAGCTTCTCCGGGCGGACCATGAAGATCCCCGAGTCTTCGTCGCAGACGTCGCCGCCCGCATGGACGAGCACGCGGTCGCTGAGGCCCTCGACATCGACCACCGTCTGCGATCCGCGTTCACGGCGCTTGGCCGGGAGGCAGACCGAGTTGCCCAGGAAGTTGGCGACGAAGGAGTTGCGTGGCCGCTCGTACATCTCCTCGGGACTGGCGACCTGCTGGAGCAGCCCCCGGTGCATGACCCCGATGCGGTCGGACATGGCCAGGGCCTCGTCCTGGTCGTGGGTAACGTAGAGGACGGTCGCCCCGATGCGCTGCTGGAGGGCCTTGAGTTCGAGGCGCATGTGGTCGCGCAGGTTGCGGTCGAGCGCCCCGAGCGGCTCGTCCATTAGCAGGATGCTGGGGTCGAAGACGAACGCTCTCGCCAGTGCCACGCGCTGCTGCTGCCCGCCGGAGAGCTGGCGGGGATAGCGCCCGCTGTACTCCTCGAGCTGGGTCATGGCCAGGACCCGCGCCACCTTCTCGGCGATCGCGGGCTTCTTGAAGCGGCGCATCTTCAGCGGGAAGGCGACGTTGTCGGCGACGGTCATGTGCGGGAAGAGCGCATAGTTCTGGAAGACCAGGCCGATGTTGCGCTTCTCCGCGACCTCGCGGGAGACGTCCCGTCCGTCGATCAGGATCTCCCCCGAGGTCAGCCCCTCGAGTCCGGCGAGCATGCGCAGGGTCGTGGTCTTCCCCGACCCGCTCGGGCCGAGCAGCGTGAAGAACTCTCCCCGCTTGACTGACAGGTTCATGTCGACCACGGCCGGCACGCCGCCGAACGACTTGTGGATGTCGCGGAACACGACCTGGTCGCTCATGTCGTACACGCCTATCCTCTCGGTCGCCGGAGCGCTGTTCGGCTGCACCGCCATCTGGGTTCGCGTCATCTCTGCTCCAGGTCTTTCGGCCGGCAGGGTTTCCGGGTGAGGGGCCTTGCTCATGCCTTTCCTCGCTTCTCCCGCAGAGCGTTGAGCAGCTCCGCCAGGAGGAAGAGGCCGACGCACACGACGATGAGGACGGTGCCGGCGACCGCGAGGGTCGGGTCGAGGTCGTATCGGACGCTGTCCCACAGCTTCCGCGGCAGCGTGATCGCTCCGCTGCCCGAGACGAACAGGATGATCACCGCCTCGTCGAATGCCACGACGAAGGCGAACACCGCTCCGGCGGCGATCGCCGAGGCCAGCCGTGGGAGCGTGACGTAGCGCAACGTCCTGATCGGTCCGGCGCCGAGCGTCCGGGCAGCGTTCTCGAGTTCCTTGTCGAAGTGCTGCAGCGCGCTGGACACGGCGACCAGCACGAACGGCACGCCCATCACCGCGTAGGCGACCGCGACCATCGGCCAGACCCCGATCGCCCGGAGGTCGACGAAGAAGAAGTAGTAGGCCATGGCCAGGACGATGATCGGCACGATCACCGGGGAGTACAGGAGCCCGTACACCATCGGTTTGATGCGCGACGTGCTGCGGGCCAGTGCCCAGGCCGCCATCGTCCCGACGACCGTGGCGATCAGGGCGGCGAGGAGCGCGATCCGCGCGCTGAGCAGGGTGGCCGCCACCCAGCTGCGGTCGGAGAAGAAGCGGTCGTAGGCGTGCAGCGAGACGCCCTCGAGCGGGAACGACAGGTAGTTGACGCTGTTGAACGACACGGCGACCACGACGAGGATCGGGATGACCAGGAAGCTGAGGACCAGTAGCACCAGGAGGCGCAGCCCCCAGCGGAAGGCCTTCTCGGTGGGCGTCGCGGGAAGCCGGTCGTGGGCCCGGCGCCGCCTCGGTCGCTTCGTCAGTTCCGACGACGTCGGCACCGTGACGGGAACCGCCGTGCTCATGCCGCTCATAGCGCCACCACTCCCTTGACCTTGGTCACCTTGCGGACGAGGGCGAAGAGCACGACCGAGACGATGAGGAGGATGGTCGACAGTGCCGCGGCCATGCCCCACTCGAAGGTGACGTTGACCTTCTGCTCGATGAGCATCGCGATGGTCGTCTGGGCCGGTCCGCCCACCAGCGCCGGAGTGATGTAGTAGCCGAGCGCCATGATGAACACGAGCATGCCGCTGCTCACCATCGCCGGTACGGCCAGCGGCAGGTAGACCCTGAGGAAAGCGCGCACCGGGCCTGCACCGAGCGTTCGCGCGGCGCGCAGCAGGCTGCCGTCGATCTGATCCAGCGTCCCCTTGATGATGAGAATGGTGAACGGCATCAGCACGTGCGCCATGGCGATGACGACGGCCGGTTCGGTGTAGAGCAGGCCCCCTGAGCTGCCGGTGAAGGGAGCCAGCAGGTCGGACACCGCACCTGCGTCACCCAGCAGGACGATCCAGGCGAAACTGCGCACGAGGACGCTGGTCCAGAAGGGGATGATCACGAAGAGCGCGATGATGCGTGCGCGCCGGCGTGGGATGACCGCCATGAAGTAGGCCACCGGAAAACCCAGGACGACCGTGATGAGCGAGACCTGGAGGGCGAGCCGCACGGTGATCCACAGGACCTTCAGCAGGACCGGGTCTTGCCAGGCCGCGACGAAGTTCCCGAATCCGAGCTCGGGATCGGTGACGCTGCGGGAGAGAACGCCAGCGACAGGATAGGCGTACATCACGGTCATAAAGAGCACCGGCACGCCCAGGACCAGGCCGACGAAGCTCGGACGGCGCAATCTCCATCGGGACCTCGCCCTCGGTGCCGGCCCTTCCGGAGCCTTCACCGCGGGGGGCGACGCCGTCGAGGTCGCTGTCGCGGTCATCTGCTCCACCTCCTGCTCGTCGTCGCGCACAGCCGGATCGCTCCCACCGGCCGCCGGACCGACCGGCGGCGGCAGCCGTGTCTGTGATGAGGCAGTAGAAGGGGTGGCTCCGACGACCGTCATGGGCGCGGCGGGGCAAAAAACCCCAACGCCCTCTGTGTTCGCGACACAAGACCCTCACGCGGCAGCGGCACATCGGGCGGCCGACGCAAATGATCGTCGAAACGTGATCCGTGTCACTGGCAGGCTTCCCTGCTGACCGCTTACGGTCAGCGCGCAGTGATCCACATCACGGAAGGCTGTGAGGATGAGCCCGATACCCGACTTGGACGCCGTCGGCAAGCTGCTCGGACGGGCCGCTACGGACATCGCCAATGAGTTCGTGCGCCGATACGCCTCGTCGGACGCCGACGGGGGCGGTCTGACGGCCGGCCGTGACGCCTTCGACTTCGCCCGCGAGATCGTCGACCTCGCCGTGGCGGCAGTACGTGGGGAAGACCCACCGTGTCATCGCCCCGAGCGCGACGAACGTGGCGCCCGTCTCGCGTTGGACGGCCGGCCCGTGGGCGAGGCCGTGGACTGGCTGCGATCGCTCGAGCGGGTCGTCAGCGACCACTTCCTCCGAGGTGCCGTCGACATGGAGGTGGCGCGGGTCGGCCTCGGTCGCCTCGCCCGACTGTTCGACCAGCTCTGCGACCGCCAGCTCGAGTCCTACGTGTCGACGTCTGACGAGCTGGCCGGCTGGTACTCACGCGTCGGCACCGATCTGGTCAGCTGCCTGGTCTCGGGCGCGCCCGTGGAGACCAGCGTCGTCAACAGCCAGGCCCGCGTGCTGAACATCCAGCCGCACCAGCCCTTCCGGGCCGTGGCGGTCTGCCACGAGGGGATCCCCAGCACCAAGCAGTGGGGCCGGGTCCGACGCCGGTTCGCGTCGCTGCTGGCCCGCTACGACTCCCGACGCGAGATGCTCGTGCGGGAGGGCAACGGTCTCCTTCTCGCCGTCGTCCCCGTGGAGCGGACCGGGCCCCGGTTGCTCGACCTGCTCACCGAGCTGCTGCACGACGAGGAGCTCAACCGCACCCTCTACGTGTCCACCGGGGAGCCCTCGGATTCCCTCGCCACCGTCGGTCGCAGTTGCCGCCAGGCACTCTCCGCCCTGGAGATCGCCCTGTACCGGGGACACCTGGGTCGGGTCACCCAATGCACCGAGGTCATCCTGGAAGTGTTGCTGGCACACAACCGCTGGGTGTCGCACCGCATCATCAACACGCGTCTGGCCATGCTCGCGGCCAAGCCCCACCTGCTGGAGACGCTCCGTGCGTACATCGACAGCGACATGGCCCTGCAGCGCGCCGCGGAGATTCTCCAGATCCATCCCAACACCGTGGCGTACCGCCTGCGTCAGATCGCGTCGATGACCGGGCGGGACATGCGCAGGATCGTCGATCTCGCTGAACTGATGGTCGCGCTCACGGCGCTCGACGTGGTGGAGATGAGCAAGGACCAGGACGAAGGACGCATGGACCTCCGTGCGCGACTCCTGTCGGACGCTCCCGAACAGGTGCGCTCGGTAGCTGCTGTCTGACGTGAGCTCCCCGCATTCCGGCACGTCGCTGTGTCGGCGCCACTGGTCCGCACCACATTCTTTGGTCTCGCGCCCGAAGACGACCCCGCTGCGGGGCGCCTAGCGTTCCACCATCGTCCGTAGACGTTGGAGAGCGCGACCATGGAGAACCGCGGTGACACGTTCATCGGAGGACGGTGGGTCGGGGCGACCGGCCCCGAGCTGATTACCGTCCTCGATCCGAGTACCGAGGCGTGCATCGCCACCATCCAGGAGAGCAGCGACCAGGACGTCGATGCCGCCGTCGCGGCCGCGACGGCGGCGTTGCCTGTGCTCAGCCGCATGCCGGTGGCCGAGCGCGCCGACCTGCTGCAGCGACTCGCCGCCGAACTCGAGCGTCGATCAGATCGACTGGCCATGGCTATCTCGCAGGAGATGGGCATGCCCCTGAAGCAGTGCGTCGACCACCAGGTGATCTGCGCGGTGGACACGGTGAGAGCCACGGTGCTCGCGCTGGCCGAGATGGAGTTCAGCGAGCGGATCGGGCACTCGACCGTCTACCGCGATCCGGTCGGTGTGGTCGCGGCGATCACCCCGTGGAACTACCCGCTGCTGCAGACCGTCAGCAAGCTGGCGCCCGCGTTGGCGGCCGGGTGCCCGATCGTGCTGAAGCCCAGCGAGGTGGCCCCGCTGGACGCGTTCCTCCTGGCGGAGGCCGTCGAGGCGGCTGGGTGGCCGGCGGGTGCCCTGAACGTTGTCATGGGAACGGGGTCGGACATCGGCGAGTACCTGGTCCGCCACCCGGGCGTCGCGCATGTCTCGTTGACCGGCTCCACCCGTGCCGGACGGCGCGTCTCCCAGGTGGCCTCGTCGTCCATCAAGCGGGTCTCGCTGGAGCTCGGCGGCAAGTCCCCCGCCGTCGTCCTCCCGGACGCGGACCTCGCCGCCGCTGTCAGGCACACCGTGGACAGCGTGATGATCAACAGCGGTCAGACCTGCACCGCGCTGACCCGCCTGCTCGTGCCCTTCCAGTCCATGCCCGACGTAGAGGACCTGGCCGTCGAAGCGATGGCCGGCTACCGCGTCGGGCCGGCGAGCGACCCCTCGTCCGACGTCGGCCCGCTGGCCAACGCAAATCAGCGTCACAAGGTGAACGAGCACCTTGAGCGTGCCCCCATCGACGGGGCCAGGAGCATGTGGTCCTACCCGCATGGCGACCTGCCGGACCGAGGCTTCTTCGTCCCGCCCACGCTCTACGGCGTCAGCGATCACCGGATCGCCGTCGCACGGGAAGAGATCTTCGGTCCGGTGCTCGTGGTCATCCCGTACGTCGACGAGAGCCACGCTGTCGAGATCGCCAATGATACCGACTACGGACTGGCCGCCACGGTCTGGTCGGCCGACGAGGAGCGCGCGCACGCGGTCGCTCGCCGCATCGACAGCGGCACCGTCGACCTCAACGGCGCCCCGTTCAACCCTTTCGCCCCTTTCGGCGGCAGGCGCCAGTCCGGGCGGGGGCGCGAACTCGGGGTTCACGGCATCGCGGAGTTCACCGAACTGAAGGCGGTGCAGCACCGCATCGACACGTCCGAAGGCACCTCTCAGGGAACGGAGCCACCTGCATGAGCAAGCGGACCGGCGGGGACGTGGTGCTCGAAGCACTCGTCGCGCTCGGCGTCGACCACGTCTTCGCCGTCGCCAGCGTGCACAACTTGCCCATCCTCGACGCTATCCGGCGACGCGGCGGTGTCACGGTGATCAACGCTCGCCACGAGCAGTCAGCCGTCCACTCGGCCGACGGCTACTCGCGGGCGACCGGGCGGCTGGGGGTCGCCTTCACGTCGACCGGCCCGGGCGCGGCCAACTCCATGGGCGGTCTGTTCGAGGCGGGATTCGCCTCATCCAGAGTGCTCATGATCACCGGCCAGGTAGAGAGCCGCTTCTACGGCCAGGGCCGGGCGTACCTCCATGAGGCGGAGCAGCAGCTGCCGATGCTGCGCACCCTGACACGGGAGACTTGGTCGGTCCGTCGCGTGGAGGACGTCGGGGAAGCGGTGGTCACGGCGGGACGGGCGGCCCTCACCGGTCGCCCGCAGCCGACCGCCGTCGAGATCCCGGTCGATCTGCAGTACGCCCTGACCGACGTGGAGATACCGGTCGCAGCTCCGGTACGGCCGGCAGCGCCTCGAGAGGGCCGCATCGCCGAAGCCGCGGAACTGCTTGCTTCGGCCAGGCGCCCGATGGTGTGGGCCGGCGGCGGCGTGCTGAGCGCCGGAGCGTGGGACGAGTTGCGGGACATGGTCGAGCGGTTGCAGATCCCCGTGGTGACGTCGACGCAGGGCCGCGGCGCTCTGCCGGAGGACCACCCGCTCTGCCTGGGCTCTCTGGTCACCTCCGATCCGGTCCGGCACTGCGTCGAGTCCGCCGACGTCGTGCTGGCGGTCGGGACCCGCTTCCAGATGTACCCGACCGGCTTCTGGAACGTGAAGCTGCCGCCGTCACTGATTCACATCGATGCCGACGCATCCGTGATCGGCCGGAGCTATCGCCCGTCGGTGAGCGTCGTCGCCGACGCGAAGGCAGCGCTTCGAGCGCTGGACCAGCGGGTGCCCTCGCTCCCCGCAAGGGACCCTGACTGGGTGACGAACTGCCGCAGTCGGGCCGATGAGGCCCGCGAAGCCGCGATGACGTCCCTTGGCCCCGACCACCGGGCGATCGTCGAGGTGATCCGCCGGCTGCTCCCTCGCGGCGGCGCAGTGGTGCGTGACGCGACCGTGCCCGCCTACAACTGGGGCGACCGACTCCTGCCTATCCTCGAGCCCAGGACCTCTGTGCACCCTGTGTCCGCGGCGATCGGCCCCGGCCTTCCGCTCGGACTGGGCGCGGCCCTGGGGCGTCAGGAGCGCTCGGTGGTCATCCATGGCGACGGCGGGATCATGCTCACCATCGGTGAACTCGCCACGCTCGCCCAGTTCCAGGTGCCGCTCACCGTCTGCGTGTTCAACGACCGGGGCTACGGCATTCTGCGCGGCATCCAGGCAGCGACGTTCGACGGCGCACAGAACGACGTCGACCTTGCGACGCCGGACTTCGTGGCCCTCGCGCAGGCGATGGGGGTACCAGGCGAGGCGGTGAAAGACGTTGCCGGCTTCGAGCGCGCCTTCGCCACCTCGGTGGCCTCCGACGGCCCCTACCTGATCGAGGTGGACCTCACGGCACTGGCGCCGATGCAGGTGCCAATCGGTGGCCAGGAACTGCTCAGCTGAGGATGGCCAGGAACTGCTCAGCTGAGGAATGGCGTCGGGGCCGTCCGACGAGTTCGGTCCCCAACGCGGCTTCGAGGCCGCGGACGTCCTCGGGGACGGGCCGGAGAGGACGAGGCGGCGGACGCCTCCTCCGGGGAGACCTGGCAGGCCCGGTGACCGGGGCCGTACCCGCTCCTTCGGTCACACGACCGCCGACTACCGCGCTGTGGAGGGCGATCCCCTGCTCTATGCAGGGCACTCGAGGTCCGCGACGTCCAGTGACGCCGTCGTCCCGCCACCCTCGACTGCGGTCGACGCCGGATGACCTGGAAAGCTGGCGAGCTGGACGACCGTGCCGAAGGCTCACGGGGGTGGAGGCGAGTTTCCTGCCGGTCGGGATTCGACACCCTGCTGCAGAGCACGGAGAAACCTGCAGCCTCGACGGAGTCGATGATGGCAAGGGTGTCGGGGACGCGGAAGGTCAGGTCATGGACACGGGCTCCGTGTCGAGGAAGCGCCTCGGGACAGCGTTTCTCCCGACGCGGGCGAGCTTCAACGATTCGAGCTCATACCGTTGCCGGAGCGCCATTGCCGCGACCGGAGACCGGACTCAGCCGCGGGCCGACGGCGAGGGTTCGACCGGCTCCTCCAGCGGTGACGGACTGGCGTCCAGCGGGGAGGCCTCGTCGTCGTCCAGCCCGTGGAAGTGCTCGGCGGCCGCGCGCCGGGCCCGGCGA
>NZ_JBJHAJ010000044.1:0-20999 GCF_054051015.1 Blastococcus sp. SYSU DS0616 | reverse complement strand
GGTCCAAGTTGTGGGCCCGGCCGCGCGCGGGGCGCCCACCGCGTTGTTCGTCCGGGCGAGGGGGGTGGCCCGGGACGGGACGCGGCTGGGCCGCGGCGGCGGCTACTACGACCGCGCCCTGCGGCACGCCCGGCCGGAGGCGGTGCTGGTCGCGGTCGTCTTCGACGACGAGCTCGTCGACCGGTTGCCGAGGGAGCCGCACGACGTGCGGGTGACGGCGGTGGTGACGCCGTCGGGCGGATGGCAGGCGCTACCGGCGGGTCACTGACACAGTGGGCGCACCCCAGCCCCCGACGCCGTGGGAGTGCCCGTGTCGACCGAGATCGTCACCATCCTCGCGCTGGTCGTGATCTTCGCGATCGCGACGTTCCTGCCGATCAACATGGGGGCGCTGGCGTTCGTCGCCGCGTTCGTCGTCGGCACGCTGTCGGTGGGGCTGAGCACCGACGACATCATCAGCGGGTTCCCGGCCGGGCTCGTGCTGACGCTGATCGGCGTCACGTACCTGTTCGCGATCGCGCAGAACAACGGCACCGTGGACCTGCTGGTCCGCGGCGCGGTGAGGATGGTCGGCGGCCACGTCGCCGCCATCCCGTGGGTCATGTTCTTCGTGACCGCGGTGCTGACCGCCATCGGGGCACTCTCCCCGGCCGCGGTGGCGATCATCGCGCCGATCGCGCTCACCTTCGCCGCGCGGCACGACATCAGCCCGCTCCTGATGGGGATGATGGTCATCCACGGCGCCCAGGGCGGCGGCTTCTCCCCCATCAGCGTCTACGGCGTCACCGTGAACCGGATCGTGGCCGACGAGGGGTTGCCCAACAGCCCGGTGGCGGTCTTCCTCGGTGCGCTCTTTTTCAACATCGCCATCGCGCTGGCCCTGTTCTTCGTCCTTGGCGGCCGGCAGCTGCTCGGGCGGAAGGTGGCCGCCGAGCCGCTCGCGCACACCGAGCACGCGCACGGCACGCTGGTCCGCGGCCACGGTGCGGCGCCCGGCCCCGCCGTCGGTGGGGACGACGACGAGCACATCCGCCCCGACCGGCCGGCGCCCGTCCGCTTCGAGCAGATCCTGACGCTCATCGGGCTGGTCGTCGTCGCCGTCCTGGCGCTCGCCTTCGACCTGGACATCGGCTTCGTCGCGATCACGGTCGCCGTCGTCCTGGCGCTGTTCTCCGCGCAGCAGCACAAGGGCGCGGTGACCCAGATCAGCTGGTCGACCATCCTGCTGATCGCCGGTGTGCTGACCTTCGTGTTCGTGCTGGAGGAGGCCGGCACCATCGACTACGTCGGCGACGCGGTCATCGGGCTCGGCGTACCGCTGCTGATCGCCCTGCTGCTGGCGTACATCGGCGGCGTGGTGTCGGCGTTCGCCTCGTCGACGGCGATCATCGGCGTCGCCATCCTGCTCGCCGTGCCGTTCCTGGAGGCCGGTGACATCAGCGCCATCGGTGTCGTGGTCGCCCTGTCCGTGGCCTCGACGATCGTCGACGTGAGCCCGTTCTCGACGAACGGCGCGCTGGTGCTGGCCAACGCCCAGGACGTCGACCGCGACCGCTTCTACAAGCAGATCCTGGCCTACGCGGCCATCGTCGTGGCCGTCGGACCGCTGCTGTCGTGGCTGGTGTTCGTCGTCCCCGGCTGGCTGTGACCCCCTGCGCAGGACCTTTGCCATAAATACCTCAGCGCTGAGACACTTCTGGGACGCGGCCGCCGCGGCCGCGCCCCCGAGCGAGGGAGCACACCATGCCCGGACCGCTGGACGGCGTCCTCGTCGTCGACCTGACCCGAGCCCTCGCCGGGCCGCACGCCGCGATGATGCTGGGCGACCTCGGTGCCCGCGTCATCAAGGTGGAGACCCCGGGCACGGGGGACGACACCCGTGGCTGGGGGCCGCCGTTCGTGGAGCCCGACTCCGGCGAGCGCGAGTCGACCTACTTCCTGGCGGCCAACCGCAACAAGGAGTCGATCACCCTCGACCTCAAGGACGAGGCGGACAAGACGGTGCTGACCGGGCTGCTCCAGCGCGCCGACGTGCTGCTGGAGAACTTCCGCCCGGGCACGCTGGCGCGGCTGGGCTTCGGTACCGACGTGCTGGCCGAGCTCAACCCGAGGCTGGTGACGCTGGCGATCAGCGGGTTCGGCCACGACGGCCCGGAGGGCGGCCGGGCGGGCTACGACCAGATCGCCCAGGGCGAGGCCGGGCTGATGTCGCTCACCGGCCCCGGGCCCGACGAGCCGCAGCGGGTCGGCGTCCCGATCGGCGACCTGCTGGCCGGCATGTACGGCGCCTACGGCGTCCTCGCCGCGCTGATCGAGCGGGGGCGGACGGGGCGCGGTCAGGTGGTGCGCACGTCGCTGCTGGCCGCGATCGTCGGCGTGCACGCCTTCCAGGGGACGGCGTGGACGGTGGCCGGGCAGGTCGGGCGCGCGCAGGGCAACCACCACCCCTCCATCGCGCCCTACGGCCTGTTCCGCTGCGCCGGGGGCAGCGTGCAGCTCTCCTGCGGCAGCGAGTCGCTGTGGCGCAAGCTGTGCACCGAGTTCGGCCTGGACGCCGAGGCCCCGGGCCTGGCCACCAACGGCGAGCGGGTGCAGCGCCGCGACCAGGTGATCGCGCTGCTGGAGGAGGCCTTCGCCGCCATCTCCCCCGAGGACCTGCTCGCCCGGCTGGCCGCGGCCGGGATCCCCGCCGGCAAGGTGCGCACGATCGACGAGGTCTACGGCTGGGACCAGACCCTCTCGCAGGGTCTGGTGGTCGACGTCGAGCACGCCACGCTGGGCGACCTCCGGCTGCCCGGGCCGCCGCTGCGCTTCTTCTCGGCCGGACCGGACGGCGAGACCGAGACCACGCGGCGCGACCACACCGCTCCCCCGGTGCTGGGCGCCGACGGCGACGCGATCCGCGCCTGGCTGAACGGTCCGGTGGCGTGACCGGCGGGGCGGCCCGCCCGGACGCCCGGACCCTGCGCGACCTGGTGCTCGACCCCGGGTCGTGGCAGTCGTGGGACTCCCCCATCCCGCCCCGCGACGTCGCCGAGGGCTACGCCGCGGAGCTCGCCCGGGCCGCCGAGAAGAGCCGGCAGGACGAGTCGGTCATCACCGGGGAGGGACGGCTGCGCGGCCGCCGCGTCGCCGTCGTCGCCGGGGAGTTCGGGTTCCTGGCCGGGTCGATCGGGGTCGCCGCCGCCGAGCGGCTGATCGCGGCGGTGGAGCGGGCGACCGAGGAGGGGCTGCCGCTGCTGGCGGCGCCGGTCTCCGGGGGCACCCGCATGCAGGAGGGCACGGTCGCCTTCCTGCAGATGATCGGCATCACCGCCGCCATCGCCCGGCACAAGGAGGCGGGGCTGCCCTACCTGGTCTACCTGCGCCACCCCACCTTCGGCGGGGTGCTGGCCTCGTGGGGGTCGCTCGGCCACGTGACGATCGCCGAGCCCGGCGCCTCGATCGGCTTCCTCGGCCCCCGGGTGTTCGAGGCGCTGTACGGCGAGCCGTTCCCGGCCGACGTCCAGACCGCCGAGAACCTGGCCGAGCACGGCCTGATCGACGCCGTCGTCCCGCCCGAGCAGATCGCCGAGGTCGCCGACCGCGCGCTGCGCGTGCTCTCGGCCCGGCAGACCTGGCACGTCGACGTCCGGGACGCCGAACGCCCGACGCCGGCGGACGGGACGGACGCCGACGACCCCGAGGACCACCGCACCGCCTGGGACGTCGTGACGGCATCCCGGCGCGAGGACCGCCCCGGTGTCCGCCGGCTGCTGCGCACCGCGGCCACCGACGTCGTCGGGCTCTCCGGCACGGGCGCCGGCGAGAAGGACCCCGGCCTGCTGCTGGCGCTGGCCCGCTTCGGCGGGGCCCCGTGCGTGGTGCTGGGGCAGGACCGGCGCGGGCAGTCGATGTCGGCGCCGCTGGGCCCGGCGGCGCTGCGGGAGGCCCGCCGCGGCATGCACCTGGCCGAGCAGCTCCGGCTGCCGCTGGTCACGCTGATCGACACCCCCGGCGCCGCGCTCTCCCGCGACGCCGAGGAGGGCGGGCTCGCCGGGGAGATCGCCCGCTGCCTGCACGACCTCGTCGTCCTGAAGGCACCCACCCTGGCCGTGCTCCTCGGCCAGGGCACCGGCGGTGGGGCGCTCGCGCTGGTGCCTGCCGACCGGGTGCTGGCAGCGGCCAACGGCTGGCTCGGCCCGCTGCCGCCCGAGGGCGCGTCGGCGATCGTGCACCGCACCGTGGACCGGGCCGACGAGATGGCCGCGGCCCAGGGCGTGCGCGCCACGGACCTGTGGCGGGCGGGGATCGTCGACCGGGTGGTGCCCGAGCGACCCGACGCCGCGGACGAGCCGACCGAGTTCTGCCTGCGGCTGGGCCGGGTGCTGGGCGAGGAGCTGGCCGGGCTGCTCGGCCGCGACGACACCGAGCGCTTCCGGACGCGGCTGCACCGCTACCGCCACCTCGGCCGCTGAAAGAGGACCCCTCCTCCCCACCCCTCGCACGCTCGGGGCGGTGCCCTGGAGGGGGCCGACGGGGCGGACGTGAGCCAGGACGGCGCCGGGGGCCAGCGCCCCGTCGGCGGCGCTGGGACGATGGCACCGTGAGCGACGGCGAGGCCAGGACCGACGTCCCCGGGGAGGCGGACGCCGCGCGGAGGGACCCCGTGGTCCGCCCGGCTCCGCACCGGTGGCTCTGGTACGCCCTCGGCGGTGGGCTCCCCGAGCGGCACCGGGGCTGGGTTCTGCACGACACCACCACGAGCACCTGGTGGGCGCGGCACGTGGTCCGCACCCTGGTCCAGCTGTCCGTCCCCATCGCGCTCGTCGTGGCCTTCCTCCCCGCGCCGCTGGGGCTGCGACTGGCGGTCGCGGGCGGCGGGATCTTCCTGGGGCTGATCTTCTCGCTCGCCTACATGCCCGAGACCACCGAGAACCGGGTGGTGAAGGCCGGCTACCCCGCCGGCACCGCGACCGCCGCCCGCGACCGCGCCGGCCTCGCGAGCCAGCGGGCCGAGAGCGAGCGGAAGCGGGCGGCGGCGGCCCGGCGGGCCGCGCGGTACCGGGAGCGCCTGGACCGCTGACGCGGGCGGCGCTCCGTGGCACGATCCTGCGCGTGACCAGCGGACCGGCCGCGGACCCGCACCTGCGCGACCTCGTGCGGCTGCGCCGCGTGCGCGACCGGATCGACCGGGAGTACGCCCAGCCGCTGGACGTCGCGGCGCTCGCCCGCGGCGCGCACATGTCGGCCGGGCACCTGAGCCGGGAGTTCAAGCGCGCCTACGGCGAGTCCCCCTACGCCTACCTCATGACGCGCCGCATCGAGCGGGCGATGGCGCTGCTCCGGCGCGGCGACCTGACCGTCACCGAGGTCTGCTTCGCGGTCGGCTGCTCGTCGCTGGGCACCTTCAGCACCCGCTTCACCGAGCTGGTCGGGGTGCCGCCGAGCACCTACCGGCGCGAGGCCGCAGCGGCGACGGCGGGGATGCCCTCGTGCACCGCGAAGCAGGTGACCAGACCGGTCAGGAATCGAGAAGCGCAGGCAGCCGCGCCGTCCCTAGCGTGACCGCCATGGACCTCACCGTGCACCACACCTTCCTCCCCCACGACGACCCGGAGGCCTCGCTGGCCTTCTACCGTGACGCCCTCGGCTTCGAGCTGCGCAACGACGTCGGCTACGACGGCATGCGGTGGCTCACCGTGGGCCCGGCCGACGAATCGGCGACGTCGATCGTCCTGCACCCGCCGACCGCCGACCCCGGGATCACCGAGGACGAGAAGCGCGCCATCGCCGAGATGATGGCCAAGGGCACCTACGCGTCGGTCGTCCTGGCCACCAAGGACCTCGACGGCGCCTTCGACCGGATCCAGGCCACCGGCGCCGAGGTGATGCAGGAGCCGACCGACCAGCCCTACGGCGTGCGCGACTGCGCCTTCCGCGACCCCGCCGGCAACACCGTCCGCATCCAGGAGCTCCGCTGAGAACCACCGCCCCGGGCAGTCACCCCTGTCGGACGCCGCTGGTAGACAGCGGGCCCTCGCCACGCCGGCGGGGGCCCGCACGGATGGAGGCACGATGAGCACGCTGACCGAGTCGCCGACCGCGCACGTCGCGGACAGCCACGACCTGATCCGGGTCGTCGGGGCCCGGCAGAACAACCTCCGGGACGTCACCGTCGAGATCCCCAAGCGGCGGCTGACCGTGTTCACCGGCGTCTCCGGGTCGGGCAAGAGCTCGCTGGTGTTCGGGACGATCGCCGCGGAGTCGCAGCGGATGATCAACGAGACCTACAGCGCATTCGTGCAGGGCTTCATGCCGTCGCTGGCGCGGCCCGACGTCGACGTCCTCGAGGGCCTGACGACGGCGATCCTCGTCGACCAGGAGCGGATGGGCGCCAACCCGCGCTCGACGGTGGGCACCGCCACCGACGTCAACGCGATGCTGCGCATCCTGTTCAGCCGGCTCGGGGAGCCCTCCCTCGGCTCGCCGAACGCCTACTCGTTCAACATGCCCTCGGTGTCGGCCAGCGGGGCCATCACCGTCGAGCGCGGCGCCGGGACGAAGGCCGAGAAGGTCACCTTCACCCGGCTCGGCGGCATGTGCCCGCGCTGCGAGGGCATGGGCTCGGTCACCGACATCGACCTGACCGCGCTCTACGACGACCGCAAGTCGCTGTCCGACGGCGCGCTCACCGTTCCCGGCTACAGCATGGACGGCTGGTACGGCCGGGTCTTCAGCGGCGCCGGCCTGCCCATGGACAAGCCGATCGCCGAGTTCTCGAAGAAGGAGCTGCACACCCTCCTCCACGCGCAGCCCACCAAGGTCAAGGTGGACGGGGTCAACCTCACCTACGAGGGCCTCATCCCGAAGATCCAGAAGTCGATGCTCGCCAAGGACGTCGACGCCATGCAGCCGCACGTGCGGCGCTTCGTCGAGCGGGCCGTCACCTTCACGACCTGCCCCGACTGCGACGGCACGCGGCTGAGCGCCGAGGCCCTGTCGTCGAAGATCCGCGGCAAGAACATCGCCGACCTCTGCCGGATGCAGATCAGCGACCTCGCCGGCTGGCTGCGCGACCTCGACGAGCCCACCGTCGGGCCCCTGCTGGCCGGGCTGCGGCACACCCTCGACTCCTTCGTCGAGATCGGGCTGGGCTACCTGTCCCTGGACCGCCCGGCCGGCACGCTCTCCGGCGGCGAGGCGCAGCGCACCAAGATGATCCGCCACCTCGGGTCGTCGCTGACCGACGTCACCTACGTCTTCGACGAGCCGACCATCGGGCTGCACCCGCACGACATCCAGCGGATGAACGACCTGCTCCTGCGGCTGCGCGACAAGGGCAACACCGTGCTCGTGGTCGAGCACAAGCCCGAGACGATCGCGATCGCCGACCACGTCGTCGACCTCGGCCCCGGCGCCGGCACCGAGGGCGGCGAGGTGGTCTTCGAGGGCACCGTCGAGGAGCTGCGCCGCAGCGGCACCCGCACCGGCCGCCACCTCGGCGACCGGGTGTCCCTCAAGCCGGAGGTGCGCACGTCGACCGGCGCCCTGGAGATCCGCGGCGCCCGGCAGAACAACCTGCGCGGTGTCGACGTCGACGTCCCGATCGGCGTGCTCACCGTCGTCACCGGCGTGGCCGGCTCCGGCAAGAGCTCGCTGATCCACGGCAACCTGGCCGGCCGGGACGGCGTGGTGGTCGTCGACCAGTCGGCGATCCGGGGGTCGCGCCGGTCCAACCCGGCGACCTACACCGGACTGCTGGAGCCGATCCGCAAGGCGTTCGCCAAGGCCAACGGCGTGAAGCCGGCCCTGTTCAGCGCCAACTCCGAGGGCGCCTGCCCGACCTGCAACGGCGCCGGGGTCATCTACACCGACCTCGGCGTCATGGCCACGGTCGAGTCCACCTGCGAGGAGTGTGAGGGCAAGCGATTCCAGGCCGCGGTGCTGGAGTACTCGCTGGGCGGCAGGAACATCGCCGAGGTCCTCGCGATGAGCGTGGCCGAGGCCGAGGAGTTCTTCCGCGGTGGGGAGGCGCGCACGCCCGCGGCGCACGCGATCCTCGACCGGCTCGCCGACGTCGGGCTGGGATACCTCACCCTCGGTCAGCCGCTCACCACCCTCTCCGGCGGCGAGCGGCAGCGGCTCAAGCTGGCCACCCGCATGGCGGAGAAGGGCGGGATCTACGTCCTCGACGAGCCGACGACCGGCCTGCACCTGGCCGACGTCGAGAACCTCCTCGGCCTGCTCGACCGGCTGGTCGACGCCGGGACGACCGTCATCGTCATCGAGCACCACCAGGCGGTCATGGCGCACGCCGACTGGATCATCGACCTCGGTCCCGGCGCGGGGTCCGAGGGTGGCCTGGTCGTCTTCGAGGGCACCCCGGCCGACCTCGTCGCCGCTCGCTCCACCCTCACGGGGCAGCACCTCGCGGAGTACGTGGCCGGCTGAGGCGGAACGCCTGGTCGATGGCGCTATCATCGCCGCATGACGATGATCGTGGCCGGCGACGGCCGGAACACCCGCGCCGAGGCCCCGGTCGACGAGGCGGCGGCCCTCACCGCTGCGGCCTGCCTGTTCCGCAGCCTCGGCGACCCCAGCCGGCTCGCCATCGTGCGCCACCTCGCCCTCGGGGAGCACAAGGTCGTCGAGCTCACCCGCCACCTGGGGCTGGCCCAGTCCACCGTCTCGGCGCACCTGGCCTGCCTCCGGGACTGCGGCCTGGTCACCTCCCGCCCGCAGGGGCGGGCGTCGCTGTGGTCGCTGGCGGCGACGCCGGAGGTCCTCGAGCTGCTCGCCGCCACGGAGCGGTTGCTGGCCGCAACGGGGGACGCGGTCACCCTCTGCCCCACCTACGGCGAGGTGGCACCCCGGTGAGCGCAGCGACCACCGCTCCCGCCCCCATCGCAGCCGAACGCGCCCGGCTGGGCCGTCGCGCCCAGCTGCTCGCGGGGGCCGCCGTCACCTACAACGTCGTCGAGGCCGTCATCGCGATCACCGCCGGGCTGGTCGCCGGCTCGGTCGCCCTCGTCGGGTTCGGGCTCGACTCCGTCGTCGAGGTCTCCAGCGGGCTGATCATCCTGTGGCAGTTCCGCCACCACCTCCCGGAGACCCGGGAACGGCTGGCGCTACGGCTGATGGCCTGCTCGTTCTTCGCCCTGGCCGCGTACGTCACGTTCGAGTCGGTGCGCGCGCTGCTGGTCGGCGGCGACCCCGACGCCTCGCCGGTCGGCATCGGCCTGGCCGCCGTCTCCCTGGTCGTCATGCCGTTCCTCTCCTGGGCCCAGCGCCGCACCGGCCGGGCCCTGGGGTCCAGCGCCGTCGTCGCCGACTCCACGCAGACGCTGCTGTGCACCTACCTGAGCGCCGCCGTCCTCGCCGGGCTGGTGCTCAACGCCTGGCTCGGCTGGAGCTGGGCCGACCCGGTCGCCGGCCTGGTCATCGCGGCGGTCGCCCTCCGCGAAGGCATCGAGGCGTGGCGCGGCGAGGGCTGCTGCGCGCCCACCCGCCCCGGTCCGGACGCCGAGGTGGACAGCTGCTGCGGGGGCCCGGGGACCACGCGGTGAGCGGCGGGCACGCCCACGCCCACGCCGGCGGCCACGCCAGCGGCCCCGGCGACCGCCGGCGCCTGGTGGTCGTGCTGGCCCTGACGGCGAGCGTGCTCGTCGTCCAGCTGGTCGGGGCACTGGTCTCGGGCTCGCTCGCCCTGCTCGCCGACGCCGCGCACGCCGCCACCGACGCCGCCGGCCTCGCGATCGCCCTGGTCGCGGCCACCCTCGCCCTCCGGCCGGCGACGTCCCAGCGCACCTGGGGCTACCGGCGGGCCGAGGTGCTCGGCGCGACCCTGCAGGCCGCCGTGCTGCTGGCGGTGGGCGGGTACATCGCGGTCGAGGCGGTCGGTCGGCTGGCCGACCCACCGGAGATCACCCCCACCGCCGTGCTGGTCTTCGGCGGGATCGGGCTGGCCGCCAACGTGGCCGGGATCGTGGTGCTCGCCCGCGGCGGGCGCAGCGGCAACGTCAACATGCGGGCGGCGCTGCTGGAGGTCGTCAACGACGCGCTGGGCTCGGTCGCCGTCCTGGTGGCGGCGGTCGTCGTCGCGCTGACCGGCTGGCAGCGCGCCGACGCGGTCGCCTCGCTGGTCATCGTGGCGCTGATCGTCCCGCGCACCCTGGCGCTGCTGCGCGAGACGGTGTCGGTGCTGCTGGAGAGCAGCCCGCCCGGCCTGGACCTCGACGCCGTCCGCACGCACCTGCTCGCGCTGCCGCACGTGCTCGGGGTGCACGACCTGCACGCCTCGCAGATCACCAGCGGGCTGCCCGTGCTCTCGGCGCACGTCGTCGTCGAGGACGGCTGCTTCCACGACGGCCACGCGCCGCAGGTCCTCGACCAGCTCCAGGCCTGCCTGGCCGAGCACTTCCCGGTCGCCGTCGAGCACTCCACCTTCCAGCTCGAGACCGCAGCGCACAGCCACCACGAGCCGGCCGCCCACCACTGACCCGCCCGCTATCGTCGGTCGACGCCGGACCACCGAGGAGCGCCGTGAGCACTGGTCCCGCCTTGACCCGCCGGCTGGGCACCGGCGATGCGGTCGTCATCGGGCTCGGCTCGATGATCGGCGCCGGGGTGTTCGCCGCCTTCTCCCCCGCCGCACAGGCAGCGGGGGCCGGCCTGCTGATCGGGCTCGCCGTCGCCGCGGTGGTGGCCTACTGCAACGCGACGGCGTCGGCGCAGCTGGCCGCCCAGTACCCCACCTCCGGCGGCACCTACGTCTACGGCCGGGAGCGGCTCGGCGAGTGGTGGGGGTTCCTGGCCGGGTGGGGGTTCGTCGTCGGCAAGACCGCCAGCTGCGCGGCCATGGCGCTCACGTTCGCCGCGTACGCCGCACCGGCGGGCTGGGAGCGGCCGGTGGCCGTGGCCGCGGTGCTGGGCCTGACCGCCGTCAACTACCGGGGCGTGACCCGCACCGCCGGGCTGACCCGGATCATCGTGGCCGTCGTGCTCACCGCGCTGGCCGTCGCGGTCGCCGCAAGCTTGCTGGGCGGTGCGACGGCCGCCGGCGGGCCGGTGGCGTGGACGTTCACCGACGGCGGGCTGCACGGGATCCTGCAGTCGGCCGGCCTGCTGTTCTTCGCCTTCGCCGGCTACGCGCGGATCGCCACCATGGGCGAGGAGGTGCGCGACCCCGGACGGACGATCCCCCGGGCGATCCCCCTGGCGCTGGGCATCGCCGTCGCGGTCTACGCGGTGGTCGCCGTGACCCTGCTCGCCACGCTGGGCCCGGACGGCGTCGCCGCCACCTCGGCACCGCTGGCCGCGGCGGTGGACGCCGGCGGGTGGGCGTGGGCGGAGCCGGTGGTCCGCGTCGGCGCGGCAGCGGCCGCGCTGGGCGCGCTGCTGGCGCTGGTCGCCGGCATCGGGCGCACCGGCCTGGCGATGGCCCGCCAGGGCGACCTGCCCCGGTACCTGGCCGCGGTGCACCCGCGCTTCTCCGTGCCGCACCACGCCGAGCTCACCCTCGCCGCGCTGGTCTGCCTGCTCGTGCTCACCGTCGACCTGCGCGGCGCGATCGGCTTCTCCTCCTTCGGCGTGCTGCTCTACTACTTCGTGGCCAACACCGCGGCCTTCACCCAGGACCGCGCGCACCGCCGGTTCCCCCGGCCGCTGCAGGTGCTCGGTGCGGTCGGCTGCCTGGTGCTGGTCGCCGCACTGCCCGCGCAGGCGGTGGTCGGCGGCGTCCTCGTGTTCGCCGTCGGCATCGCCTACCGCGCCGTCCGGCTGCGGCTCGCCGCGCGGTAGGCAGCCTGTTCACGCGGCCGCGGGCAGCGGCACGCTTCTGGACCGCGACCGGCCCAGCACGCCGACCGCCGCCCAGGAGAGCCCGCCGCGCAGACCGCCGCCCAGCACGAACTCCACGCCGACGCCGAGCCAGGAGAGGACGAAGCCGGTGGCGACGACGGACCAGCCGACCTCGGCGGCACGTGCGGCGGCCGCTCGCGCAGCCGCGATCGCGCCCGCGGCGAGCAGCGCGAGCGGGAGCAGCGCCACCCGGTTCCAGCCGACGTAGTGCAGACCCAGCCATGCACCGTCCCAGGTGGTCATCACGCCGTAGCGGGACGGCACCCACGTCGCTGCGCCGAGCACGAGCAGGACCGCGGCGGGGGTCGGGAGCGACCGGTCGGATGTGTGCACCCGGCGATCCTGGCGGGCGCCGGCCCGCGCGTCACCGCCTCCGCGCGCGAGGCGGTGACGCCCCCGTCCGGGCGACGCGCGTCCCACCCGCCCCCGTGGACGTGGACGGCGGGTCCCCGCATGGCGCATCATTGGCAGTCTCCGGGCGGGAGTGCCAGCCCGGACCCCTACCTCCGCTCGACCAGGGAGAGCCACGACGTGCCCACGTACCAGTACGCCTGCACCAACGCCGAGGGCAAGCACGAGTTCGAGGTGGTGCAGTCCTTCACCGACGCCCCGGTGAGCGAGTGCCCCGAGTGCGGCGCCGCGGTGCGCAAGGTCTACGGCTCGGTCGGCGTCGTCTTCAAGGGCTCGGGCTTCTACCGCACCGACAGCCGGTCGAACGGCAAGTCGTCGGAGAGCACGGGCAGCAACGGGGCCTCGACGGACACCTCGTCGTCGACCCCGGCCAAGGAGAGCTCGTCGAGCTCGGCCTCCACCTCGTCGACGACGCCGTCGACGTCCGGCAGCGGGGCCAAGGCCGCCACCACCTGAGGTCGGCGGTCCGGGGCCCTCCACAGCGCCGCCCGCGGTCCACAGCTCCCGCCGGCCGGCTGCAGGGCCGCCGCCGGCTCGGGCAGGGTCGGCGCATGCTGCGCCTGCGCCGACCCCGGTTCCCGCTGCTGACGGCCCGCCGGCTGGCCGCCGCGCTGCTCGCCGCGCTCGCGCTGGCCCTCGCGCTGCGCCCGGCGCCCACCCCGGCCGACGGGGAGCAGCCGCGCACGGCCCCCGTCGTGGTGGCGGCCACCGACCTGCCGGCCGGCACCAGCCTGACCCACGAACACCTGGCCCTCGTCCGGCTGCCGCGCGGTGCGGTGCCCGACGGCGCGGTGGGCGTCGCGGATCCCCTGGTGTGGCGCGTGCTCGCCGGGCACGTCCGCCGGGGGGAGCCGCTCACCGACGCCCGGCTGGTCGGCGCCGGGCTGACGGCCCTGCTGCCCCCCGGCCAGGTGGCGGCTCCGGTGCGCCTGGCCGACCTGGCGGTCGCGGCGCTGCTGCGGGCCGGCGACCGGGTGGACGTGCTGGCCACCGGAGCGGGCCCGGGGCCGGCCGAGCGGGTGGCGGCTGGGGCGCTGGTCCTCGCCGCCCCGACCGGGGACGCCGATGAGCCGGGCGCCGGGTTGCTCGTCCTCGCCGTCGACGAGGCCACCGCGGCCCGGATCGCGGCCGCCGCGGCCACCGCAACGCTCACCGTCAGCCTGCCGCCCCCGACCTGAGATCGCCGGCCGGGTGTGGCTGGATGATCGGGTGCTCAACGGTTTCAAGGACTTCCTGTTCCGCGGCAACGTCGTCGACCTGGCCGTGGCCGTGGTCATCGGCTCGGCGTTCACCGCGGTGGTGACCTCGTTCGCCGACTCGTTCCTCCGGCCGCTCATCGACCTGCTGGGCGGCGGGGGCGAGTTCGGGGGCGTGCTGGTGCTCGACGGTCAGCGGTTCACCTGGGGCGCCTTCCTCAGCACGGTGATCACGTTCGTGCTGACGGCCGCGATCGTCTACTTCCTGGTCATCCTGCCGGTGCACCGGCTGTTCGCCCGCCGGGCGCGCGGCGAGGAGCCCGGCCCCGTCGGACCGACGGAGCTGGAACTGCTGGTCGAGATCCGGGACCTGCTCCGCGCGCAGCAGGTGGGGACCGGCTGGAACGGCCCTTCTGCAAGGTCCCGCCGCGAGCCAGCGAGTGGCGGGGAGCAGGAGGGTCCTTGATCAGTCGCTGCCCCAGTGCGGCGGCCGGTCCTCGAGGTAGCGCCGATCGGCCTCGGCGCCGTCGGCCGGGCGCTCCCCCCAGCCCACGTCGCTGTCGTCCGCCGCCCGGTCCAGCCGCAGCGGTCGCGCGGGCGGCCGGGCCGGTGCCTCGGCGGGGAGCGGCTGGCCGAGCCCCTCGAGCACCTCGGCGGCGGGGAGCGCGGCGAGCACCGCACCCGGCACCGCGAGCTTGGCGCCGCGGGTGCCCGAGCCGACGACCACGAGCTCGGCCGCCGCCACCGCCGCGTCGACGAGGACCGGCCAGGTGGCGGGCAGCCCGACCGGGGTGATGCCCCCGTAGGCCATGCCGCTCTCGGCCACCGCGACGTCCTGCGGCGCGAACGACGCCTTGCGGGCGCCGAGGTGGCGTCGCACCAGCCCGTTGACGTCGGCGCGGGTGGTGGCGAGGACCAGGCAGGCGGCCAGCGTCGTCTCCCCGGCGCGGCGGGCGGCGACGACGACGCAGTTGGCCGAGGCGGCGAGCGGCACCCGGTAGGCCTCGGTGAAGGCGGCGGTGTCGGCGAGGTCCTCGGCGATCTCCGCGACCCAGGCCGGCCCGGCCAGGGCGGGCAGCGCGGCGGCGACCGGCGGGGCCAGGAGGCCGGGGCGCCCGGCGGCCGGCAGCCAGCGCAGCGAGCCGAGGACAGGGGCAGCGGGGTCAAGCATGCCCCGATCCTGCGGCACGGCGTCGGCGCGCCGCAGCCGGGTCCCGTGGCGGGATCCCGGCGACGCGTGGCCGGTACCCGGCTGTCGGCCTGCCCGGGCGCGCGCCAGGATGGCGCCATGATCGGTCAACTGCACTCCGTCGTGATCGACGCGCCCGACGCACACGCCCTGGCCGGCTTCTACGCCGACCTCCTCGGCATGCAGATCAGCCGGGGCGGGCCCGGGGACGACTGGGTCGTCGTCACCGGCGCCGGGTACCGGCTGGCCTTCCAGCAGGCGCCGGACCTGCGGCCGCCGGACTGGCCGGACCCCGAGCGCCCGCAGCAGTTCCACCTCGACGTGCGGGTCGCCGACATCGAGGAGGCCGAGCCGAAGGTGCTGGCCCTGGGCGCCCGGAAGCTGCCCGGCGGCGGGGGCGACTTCCGGGTCTACGCCGACCCGGTCGGCCACCCCTTCTGCCTGGTGTGGGACGCGTGAGCGGTCCCCCGGTGGACCCGACGGCGGCAGCCGGCGCATTCGTCTCGGCGATGAGGTTCGACGTCGCCGAGGCCACCGGCACGCGGGTGACCGGGCACGTCGATCTCGGGCCCGACCAGCACACGCCGTGGGGCGTCGTGCACGGCGGGCTGTACTGCTCGGTCGTCGAGTCGGCGGCCAGCATCGGGGCCAGCCTCGCGGTGCGGGACCGCGGGCAGTTCGCCGTCGGCGTCAACAACAACACCGACTTCCTCCGCTCGATGACCGGCGGCCGGGTCGACGTCGTCGCGGAGCCGGTGCAGCAGGGGCGCACCCAGCAGCTGTGGCAGGTCGCCCTCACCCGGGAGGACGGCGCGCTGGTCGCCCGCGGGCAGGTGCGGCTGCAGAACGTGCCACTGCCCGCCTAGGCCAGCACCGCCGGGTCGAGCACGACCTGGAAGAGCGCACGCGGGTCCTGGAGGGTCGCGGGCGGCCGGGCCGCCGCCCGCGGCACCACCCGGTCGAAGCGGGCCGGGCGGCGGTGCGGCAGCAGCTCCCGGCCCTGGAACAGGTACTCCCCCACCACCTCGCCGAGGAGCAGCCCGGCGCCGTGCTCGATCGGCAGCGCGACCGGATCACCGGGCCTCATCTCGTCGAGGAAGGCCGACAACTGGCGCAGGTCCTTGGCCGGGCGGCGACCCGAGATCTCCTTGGACAGCGCCCGCAGCTCGGTGGGATCCAGCCCGGTGGCGTCGACGTCGATGCCCGACTGGACGCCGAGCCCGACGACGCCCGCCGCCAGGCAGGCGCCCAGCTCGTTGTGCGCGCGCGGCCGGACCACCCACACCCGCACCCCGTCGGGCTCCGGCGTCGGGGGCACGTCGTCCGGCCCCGGCCATACGTAGGGCAGGTCGTCGGGCTCGGGGCCGAAGAGCTCGGTGAAGCGGGCCCGGTAGAACTCCGGGTCCTTGGCGATCAGGTTCGACCGGTGCGAGCGGTGCAGCTCCTCGTCGCCCACCCAGGAGGGCAGGAGCCCGGCCGCCGCCAGCTCCGCCTGCGGCACGCCGACGACGTCGGGCGCGAACTCACCGATCAGCGTCTCGGTGGTGTCGGCGAAGCCGCGCTCGCGCCAGACCCGGACCATGGCCAGGCCGTAGGCGACCAGCGCCGGTGTCCGGCCGCGCCACATCGCGACGACGGGGTGGCTGGCCCAGCCGTAGTCGGGCAGCTCAAGGGCGCGCAGGATCTGCAGCGTCTCCACGCGCTGCTTGCCCAGCCGCGGCGAGTCGAGCAGCCGCGCGCTCTCCTCGAAGTCGGCCACCGGCACGAAGGTCTGCATCGCGGCGGTTCCTGCCCCTGCGAGCAGGTGGTGAATCTTCGGTCCTGGTCGGCCTCCTGCAGGGGCCCGCTGCGAGCCTGCGAGCAGTGGGGGCAGGGAGGTCCTTCCTCAACCGCCGAGCGGCCGCAGCGCCGCCGACCGGCTCATCCCAGCCGGCCGGCCAGCTCGGGCAGGACCACGCCCAGCGGAGCGTCGACCTTGAGCGTCGCCTTCGCATCGCCCCGGGTGGGCCCGGAGTTCACGATGGCGACGGGGATCCCCCGCTTGGCGGCGTGGATGACGAACCGGTAGCCGCTCATCACGGTCAACGACGAGCCGAGCACCAGCAGCGCCCGCGCGTCGTCGACCAGCGCGAAGCAGGCATCGACCCGGTCCCGCGGCACCGTCTCGCCGAAGAACACGACGTCGGGCTTGAGCGGGCCGCCCCCGCACGCCAGGCAGCCGACCATCACGAACCCGTCGAGCGCCTCGTCGGGCAGCTCCGCGTCGCCGTCGGGGTTGACCTCGTCGACCGGCTCGGGGCGGAACCCGGGATTGGCCGCCCGCAGCCGCACGTCGAGGTCGGCGCGCGAGGCGACGTCCCCGCAGGCCAGGCAGACGGTGCGGTCCAGCCCACCGTGCAGCTCCAGGACGTCGCGCGCCCCGCCGGCCTGGTGCAGCCCGTCGACGTTCTGGGTGATCACCTCGGCCACCGCACCGGCCCGCTGCAGCGCGGCGACGGCCCGGTGCCCGGCATTGGGCCGCGCCCCGGCGATCTGCCGCCAGCCGACGAAGCTGCGCGCCCAGTAGCGGTGCCGTCCGCGGGGGTCGCGGGTGAACGTCTGGTACGTCATCGGGGTGTGCCGGCGCAGCGACCCGGTGGCACCCCGGTAGTCGGGGATGCCGGAGTCGGTGGACAACCCGGCGCCGGAGAGGACGACGGTCCCGCCGCCGCCGAGCAGGCCGACGAGCTCGGGGAGGCCCTCGACGGTGGAGGTCGCTACGGTCACCCCGCCATCGTCCCTGCCGCGCGGCGGATGCGCCGCCGGCCCGATCGAGGAGGCCGACCGTCGTCCTCACGCCGACCCCCCGGACCACCGACCGCCGCGAGCCCGCACGTCGCCGGAGCACCGCGTGACCGGCTGGTGGTGGGACGTCATCGGCCTGGCGATCGTCGCGTTCGCGGTCGTCGACGAGGCGCGGACGACGCTGGCGGTGGCCAGTGGCCCGGGCCCGCTCACCCGGCTGATCACCGACGCGGTGTGGCGGCTGGCCCGGCGACCGGCGGTGGCGGAGGCGGCTCCGGTGCGCTTCGTGGGCGGCCCCGGCGTCGTCCTCGTCGCAGCGACCCTCGGCGCCTGGTTCAGCCTGCTCTGGCTCGGCTGGTCGCTGGTCTTCCTCGGTGACGAGGACGCGGTCGTCGGCGCGTCGAGCGGGGCGCCGGCGTCGGTCTGGGAACGGTTCTACTTCGCCGGCTACAACGTCGCCACCCTGGGCAACGGCGGCTACCAGCCCGCCGGGGCCGGCTTCCAGCTGGCCACCATGGCCGCCGCGCTCAGCGGGATGCTGCTCATCACGCTGGGCGTCTCCTACCTGACCTCGGTGATCTCCGCCGTGGTCGGCAAGCGGAGCTTCGCCTCGCAGATCACCGGGTTCGGGAACACCGGCACGGAGATGGCCACGGGCCTGGTCGCGGCGGGGACGGCGCTCCCGGCGGTGGTGCCCTTGTCGTCGCTGTCCGCGACCTTGGCGACGCTGGGGCAGCAGCACCGGGCGTACCCGCTGCTGCACGCCTACCGGCCGCGGACGCCCGAGCTCGGCACCGCCCCCGCCGTCGCGGTGCTCCTGGACGCGACCCTGGTGCTGTCGTCGGCGGCCGACCCGGCCGGCCGGCTCCCCGCCGGGCTGCGCCGGTCGGTCGTCTCCTCCGTGCAGCAGTACGTCGACCACGCCCCCGCGACCGGGAGCGAGCGCACCCGGACGGCGCCGCCGCTGGACGCCGCGGGGATCGGCCGGGCCGGGCTGGGGGTCGACCCGGCCCAGCTCGCCGCGCTGACCGCGGAGCACGCCCAGCTGCGGGACCAGCTGGCCCGCCGGATCGGGGCGGCCGGTTACCGATGGCCCGGCGGTGACCACGCGTCGTCCTGACGGACGGCGGTTCGGGGCTCAGCCGGCGGCGACCGCTTCCTCGAGCCGGGCCAGCATCGCGTCCTGGATGCGGGCCAGGCCCTTGGGGGCGAAGGTGCGCTCGAAGAACCCGCCGATGCCGGTGGCACCGGTCCACGTGGTGCGGGCCCGGACCGTGCTGACCCCCGCGTCGGCGGCGGAGACGGTCCAGGTGGTCACCATGCTGGAGTTGGTGTCGGTCTCCACGAGCGCCCCGTCGGAGGTCTCGGTGACGACGACGTCCTGCTCGCGCACCCGCTTGGAGGTGGCCTGCAGGCGCCAGTGGACCTTCGTGCCGGCGCCCTGGCCGCCGGCGTCCACGCGGTACTCGCTGTACTGCTCGGGGAGCACCGCGGGACGGGTGACGGCGTAGTCGGCGAGCGCGGCGCGGACGACGTCCGCCGGTGCGCGCAGGACACGTTCGGTGGTGGCGACGACCTGACCCATGCACCCATCCTGCCCGCCGGCCGACCGGCTACGCCTGCCCCTCCTCGGTGTTGAGGTAGGAGCAGCGGAAGCGGGCGCCGGCCATCGCCTCGGTGAAGCGTGCCTCCCACATCGGGTCGTCCGCCGGGAAGCTGTCGAACACCCGCTCCTCGAGCACCTCCGGGTGTCCGTCGGGACCCGGACAGCTGCGGCGCAGCAGCACCCGCGTCATCCCGTCCACCTCGTCGTGGGCGGCGTGCCAGTGCGCTGCGGCGACCGCCCGCGCCCGCCACTCCCGTTCGCGCCCGGGCAGCAGCCGGCCGGCGGCCGGCCACGGCTGAGGCGTCGAGACGATCCAGACGACGATCCCGGCCAGCAGCAGGAGCAGCAGTGCAGCCGCCAGGACGCCGACCATGCCCAGCACGGTAACCCCGCGAGCGGCCGCCCGGCCGGTTCCGCTGAGCCGCTCCGGCTCAGCCGGCGACGGCCTGCGGCAGCGCCACGGCCGCGACCCGTTCCTCGGTCGCCGGAGAACGCACCGGGGGACCCAACGCCGACTCCGGCCGCCCGCCGCCCCGCCCTCGTGGCCCCCGGGTCAGATCTCGACGGGAGCGGCGGTCAGATCGTGCGCCCCGCAGGTGCAGCCGTTGCGGGCGGAGAGCACCAGCGAGACGGCGTGCGCCCGGTCGCGGGCGCCGAGCTTGCGCAGGATCGCCTTCACGTGCGACTTCACCGTGTCCTCGGAGATGAACAGGTTCTCGCCGATCGTGCGGTTGGACTGGCCCAGGACGAGCTCGTCGAGGACGTCGGACTCCCGGCGGGTCAGCGGCACCGCGGGGGTGAGCTCGCGGGCGACCGGGGCGGCCGCGCCCGGCTCCACCCGACGGATCTGCGGGTCGACGACGGTGCGACCGGCGCGGGCGGCCAGCACGGCCCAGCCGAGCAGCGTGGCGGAGGTGTTCATCAGCAGGTAGCCGCGGATGCCGGCGGCCAGTGCCTCGTTGACCACGGCCGGGTCCTCGGACGTCGCCACGGCGACGATCGCCGTCCGCGGGAAGCGGCGGCGCAGGTCGCGGCAGGCGGTCAGCGTGGCGCTGCGCCCGGAACCGAGCTCCACGACCACCGCGTCCGGGCGGGCGGACTCGGCCAGCACCAGGGCGCGGCGGGGCTCCCCCGGCGCACCGACGACCTGCATGCCGGCGGTCTCGTCGATCATGCCGACGAGACCTCGGCGCAGGACGGGTGCGTCGGCGAGGACGAGAACCCGGGTGACGCCGGCACTGGGGATGGACACGCTGGTTGCTCCGCTCACGTTCGGTGACGACCTGACGTGACCTCCATCGACCGGGTGAACGCACTGCTTGAGCACCACACCGTCTGCCGGCACGTGCCTGGGCCGGCAGACACCACCGAGCGGCTGCGCCCCCGGTCCCGTGCGGAGCCGACCGGTGCGGTGGTCGCCCGTCGCGGCGCGGTGCCATCGTGCCGCCGGCCGTCCCGGATCCCGCGGACTGCGGGAGTCCCGGATCCCGCGGACTGCGGGAACAGGGACGCCGCAGCCGCGGGCCCAGGGCGCGGGTGGCGCGCCGTCAGTCCGTGACCACCAGCTCCGTCGTGTTGGTGGCGCGGTCCCAGGTGATGTGGCCGTTCTGGAAGTCGCTGCGCCGACCGCCGGGCACGTCGTACTCCCCGCTGACCGGGTAGCCCAGCGGCCCCATCTCCCAGCCCGAGCGCTCCCAGCGGTCCCGGATCTCCCCGTACACCTCATGCGCCCCCGTGCTCGGCGACCAGTAGATCGAGCCGCCGCCGTAGCCCCCGGCGAAGTGGTTGTACCGGCCCTCACCGTCCGCGGTCCCGAGCTCCCCGGTGATCGGGTAGCCCAGCACGCCCTGCTCCCAGCCCAGCTCCTCCCAGCGGTCCCGGATCTCCCCGTACGTCTCGTGCGCACCGGTGCTCGGCGACCAGTGGATCGAGCCACCGCCGTAACCCCCGGCGAAGGCGTTGTACCGGCCCA
>NZ_JBJHAJ010000043.1:0-24579 GCF_054051015.1 Blastococcus sp. SYSU DS0616 | reverse complement strand
CCCCCCCCCCCCCCCCCCCCCCCCCCCCCCCCCCCCCCCCCCCCCCCCCCCCCCCCCCCCCCCCCCCCCCCCCCCCCCCCCCCCCCCCCCCCCCCCCCCCCCCCCCCCCCCGCGACCCCGCCGAACCGAGGAGCCCGAGCTGTCCGAGCACGACGACCCGTCCGCCGGCTCCTCCGCCGTCGTGCCGCCCGGCCGGCCGCGCACCCGGCTGCTGCTGACGCTGGCCGCCGTCGTCCTCCTGGCCGACCTCGTGACCAAGCTCGTGGTCGTCGCGACCATCGAGCCGGGTGAGGACATCCGGCTGCTCGGTGGCGCGCTGTACCTGACCCACCTGCGCAACACCGGCGCCGCCTTCTCCTTCGCGCAGGGGGCCACGGTCGTGTTCAGCCTCATCGCGATCGTCGTGGCCGTCGTCATCGTCCGCACCGCCCGCCGGCTGCGCTCGACCGGCTGGGCCGTGGCGCTGGGGCTGGTGCTGGGCGGCGCGGTGGGCAACCTGATCGACCGCATCTTCCGCGACCCCGGCTTCCTGCGCGGCGGGGTCGTGGACTTCGTCTCGGTGTTCGGCCCGGGCGGGAGCGTGTTCCCGGCCTTCAACGTCGCCGACTCGGCGATCGTCTGCGGCGGCATCCTGGGCGCGGTGCTGGCGCTCCGGGGCATCGAGTTCGACGGCACCCGCAGCGGTGCGGAGGAGCGGCCCCGGGCCGTCTGAGGTCCGGCTCCGCCGTCCCGTCCGGCCCGACCCGCACAATGGGGGGCGTGACCAGCGCTCCCGGCCTGCACCGCGCCCTTCCGGTGCCCGACGGGCTGGAGGGGCAGCGGGTGGACCAGGCCCTGTCCCGGCTCTTCGGCCTGTCCCGCACGGCGGCGGCCGAGCTCGCCGACGCCGGCCACGTCGTCGTCGACGGCCGGGTGCGCGGCAAGGGCGACCGGCTCGCCGGGGGCAGCTGGCTGGAGGTCGAGCTGCCGCCCCCGCCGGGCGAGCCCGCGCCGCCCAGGCCGGTCGAGGGGATGACGATCCTGTTCGACGACGACGACCTGGTGGTCGTCGACAAGCCGGTGGGCGTCGCCGCGCACCCCAGCCCCGGCTGGGACGGGCCCACGGTCATCGGCGGACTGGCCGCCGCCGGGTACCGCATCTCCACGTCGGGTGCGGCCGAGCGGCAGGGTGTCGTGCACCGGCTCGACGCGGCCACCACCGGCGTGATGGTGGTCGCCAAGAGCGAGCGCGCCTACACCGCGCTCAAGGCCGCGTTCAAGGAACGGACGGTCGAGAAGGGCTACCACGCGCTCGTGCAGGGCCACCCCGACCCGTCGCGCGGCACCATCGACGCACCGATCGACCGGCACCCTCGGCACGACTGGAAGTTCGCCGTCGTGAGCGGGGGGCGGCCGTCGGTCACCCACTACGAGGTGACCGAGGCATTCGCCGCCGCCAGCCTCGTCGACATCCGGCTCGAGACGGGGCGCACCCACCAGATCCGGGTGCACTTCTCCGCCCTGCGCCACCCCTGCGTCGGGGACACCACCTACGGCGCCGACCCGACCCTCGCCGCCCGGCTGGGGGTCTCCCGCCAGTGGCTGCACGCGGTGCGGCTGGGCTTCCCGCACCCGGCCGACGGGCAGTGGATCGAGGTCACCAGCGAGTACCCGCCCGACCTCGCCGGCGCGCTGGCCCTGCTGCGCGCCGAGGCCTGACCCCGCGACGGTGACGGGTCTGCCGGTCGCGCTGGGCGACTTCGGCCCGGCGGCGTTCGCCGCGGTCGTGGTCGCCGTCTACCTGGTGGCGGGGGAGCCCGTCGTCGGGCACGTGCTGCACCGCCGGTTCGAGGGGCGGCTGCGCACCGACGCGGGCGCCCGCCGCTCGTTCTACCGGCGGCTGCTCGTGCTCGAGTGGGGGCTGGCCGTGGTCGCCGCCGTCGTCTGGCTCGCCGCTCCCGGGGTCGACGCCGCGGCCGTGGGGCTGGTCTGGCCGCGGGAGTGGCCCGGGCCGGTCACCGCGGCGGTCGTCGTCCTGGTCCTGCTGTTCGTCGTCGCCTCCACCCGCCAGCTGCGGGCCGGCGCCCTGCTGGAAGCGGCCCGACCGGCGCGGCGGGCGGGTCATTCCCCGCCCGCCCACGGCCGGCACGCCGAGCCGCCCGGGCAGTCCACCCTGGCGCTGCTGCCCCGCACCGGGGGCGAGCGGCGGCTGTTCACCCTCGTCGGCGTCACGGCGGGGGTGTGCGAGGAGTGGCTGTACCGGGGGTTCTTCCTCGCCGTGGTCGCCGCCGTGACCGGAGGCCTGCCCACCTGGCTGCTCGTGGTCGTCGCCGCGGCCGCGTTCGGCCTGGCGCACGCCTACCAGGGGCGCGCGGGCATCGTCCTGACCGGTGTGCTGGGCGGGATCATGGCCGCGTTCTACCTGGACACCGGGTCCTTGCTGCTGCCGGTGCTGCTGCACGCGCTGATCGACCTGCGCTTCCTGCTCGTGCCGGCCAGCGCCCTGCCGGCGTCGGTGCACGAACGGCCCGAGGCCCCCGGCCGCTGACCGGCCCGCTCGCCGGCGTCGCCAGAATGGAGGTCGTGCCCAGCCCCACCGCCCAGGTCGCCACCACCGCCGACTGGCCGGAGGTGGCGGCGCTGCGGAGCCGCGTGTTCGTCGAGGAGCAGGGCGTCCCGCCCGAGATCGAGCAGGACGACGCCGACGCGGTGGCCGTGCACGTGCTCAGCCGCGACGTCTCCGGCCGCGTGGTCGCCACCGGGCGGCTGCTGCTGGACGGGGCCACGGCGCGCATCGGCCGGATGGCCGCCGCGGCCGAGGTCCGGGGCAGGGGGCACGGGGCCGCCGTCCTCGCCGAGCTGCACCGGCAGGCCGTCGCGCGCGGGGCGCGGGCGGTCGAGCTGCACGCCCAGCTGCCGGCCCGCCGCTTCTACGAGCGCGCCGGGTACGCGGCCGTCGGCGAGGTCTACGAGGAGGCCGGCATCGCGCACGTCACCATGCGGCGCGCGCTGTCCTCAGCCGAATCCGGACCGCTGTGACGGATCGGTCCACTGTGAGCAGACACGTCGTGTCAGACCCTCGGCGTAGAACCGAACCAGTGCGAGGATCGACCCACCGGCCCGCCGGTGCCGACACCCCGCATGCACTGCCGGTCTTCCCCGCCGGTCGCCCGCCGCGTGACGCCGGCCGGGCACGCACGACCCGTGAGGAGCATCCCGCACAGTGAGCAGCCCGTCCGATTCGTTCGTGCACCTGCACGTGCACACCGAGTACTCGATGCTCGACGGCGCCGCGAAGCTGCCTGAGGTCACCAAGGCCGCGGCGGAGCAGGGGATGCCGGCGCTGGCCATGACCGACCACGGCAACGTGTTCGGCGCCTACGACTTCTACAAGCAGGCGCACGCGGCCGGCGTGAAGCCGATCATCGGCATGGAGGGCTACTACACGCCGGGCTCGCGGTTCGACCGGGCGCCCTTCGACTTCGGCGACAACCTCATCGACGAGGAGGGCGACGGCGGCTCCAACCGGGGGAAGGCCGCGTACACCCACATGACGCTGCTGGCCCGCAGCACGGAGGGGATGCACAACCTCTTCCGCATCTCCTCGCTGGCCAGCCTCGAGGGGCAGTACCGCAAGCCCCGGTTCGACCGGGACCTGCTGGAGCGCTACGGCAAGGGCCTCATCGCCACCACCGGCTGCCCGTCGGGCGAGGTGAACATGTGGCTGCGCGCCGGCAAGGAGGACAAGGCGCGCCAGGCGGCCGCGGACTTCCAGGACATCTTCGGGCGGGAGAACTTCTACGCCGAGCTGATGGACCACGGCCTGGCCATCGAGAAGAAGACCCGGCCCGCCCTGCTGGCGATCGCCAAGGACCTCGGCATCCCGCTGCTGGCCACCAACGACCTGCACTACACGCACAAGGAGGACGCCGAGGCCCACGACGCCCTGCTGTGCATCCAGACCGGCTCGCGGCTCAACGAGCCCAACCGCTTCAAGTTCAACGGTGACGGCTACTACCTGAAGTCCGCCGCCGAGATGCGGGCGCTGTTCACCGGCGACCTGCGGGAGGCCTGCGACAACACCCTCCTGGTCGCCGAGCAGTGCGAGGTGACGTTCACCGAGGGCGCCGACCTCATGCCCCGGTTCCCCCTGCCACCGGGGGAGGACGAGACCTCCTGGTTCGTGAAGGAGGTCGAGCGCGGCCTGCACAAGCGCTATCCGAACGGCATCCCCGACCACGTGCGCAAGCAGGCCGACTACGAGGTCGGGATCATCTGCCAGATGGGCTTCCCGGGCTACTTCCTCGTGGTCGCCGACTTCATCAACTGGGCCAAGGACAACGGCATCCGGGTGGGCCCGGGTCGTGGCTCGGCCGCGGGCTCGCTGGCGGCCTACGCCATGGGCATCACCGACCTCGACCCGCTGCAGCACGGGCTGATCTTCGAGCGGTTCCTGAACCCCGAGCGCGTCTCCATGCCCGACGTCGACATCGACTTCGACGACCGCCGCCGGGGCGAGGTCATCCAGTACGTCTCCAAGAAGTACGGCGAGGAGCGGGTCAGCCAGATCGTCACCTACGGGACGATCAAGGCGAAGGCGGCGATCAAGGACGCCGCCCGCGTGCTCGACCGGCCCTACTCGGTGGGCGACGAGCTGACCAAGCTCATGCCGCCGGACGTCATGGGCAAGGGCATCCCGCTGTCGGGGGTCTTCGACCCGGCCCACCCGCGCTACAAGGAGGCCGCGGAGTTCCGCGCCCGCTACGAGTCCGACCCCGGGGCGGCCGAGGTCGTCGACCAGGCCCGCAAGCTCGAAGGCCTGAAGCGCCAGTGGGGCGTGCACGCCGCCGGCGTCATCATCGGCCGCTACCCGCTGATCGACAGCATCCCGATCATGCGGCGCGAGGCCGACGGCGCCATCATCACGCAGTTCGACTACCCGACCTGCGAGACCCTCGGCCTGCTGAAGATGGACTTCCTGGGCCTGCGCAACCTCACCGTCATCGACGACGCCCTGCGCAACATCGTGATCAACGGCAAGGAGCCGGTCGACCTCGACGAGATCAGCAAGGACCTCACCGACCCGGCCACCTACGCCCTGCTCTCCCGCGGTGACACGCTCGGGGTCTTCCAGTTCGACGGCGGGCCGATGCGCTCGCTGCTGCGGCTCATGCGGCCGGACAACTTCGAGGACATCTCCGCCGTCGGCGCGCTCTACCGCCCGGGCCCGATGGGTGCGAACTCGCACACCAACTACGCGCTGCGCAAGAACGGCCAGCAGGAGATCACCCCGATCCACCCGGAGCTGGCCGAGCCGCTGGAGGAGATCCTCGGCCAGACCTACGGCCTGATCGTCTACCAGGAGCAGGTCATGGCGATCGCGCAGAAGGTCGCCGGGTACTCGCTCGGCAAGGCCGACCTGCTGCGCCGCGCCATGGGCAAGAAGAAGAAGTCGGTGCTGGACGCCGAGTTCGTCGGCTTCGAGGCCGGCATGAAGGCCAACGGGTTCTCCAGCGCCGCCATCAAGACCCTGTGGGACATCCTCGTCCCCTTCGCCGACTACGCGTTCAACAAGGCGCACTCCGCCGCCTACGGCCTGGTCTCCTACTGGACCGCCTACCTCAAGGCCAACTACCCGGCCGAGTACATGGCCGGCCTGCTCACCAGCGTCCAGGACGACAAGGACCGTCGGCCCATCTACCTGGCCGAGTGCCGCCGGATGGGCATCAAGGTGCTCCCGCCCGACGTCAACGAGTCCTCGTGGGACTTCACCGCGGTCGGCACCGACATCCGCTTCGGGCTGGCCTCGGTGCGCAACGTCGGCACCAACGTCGTGGAGTCCATCGTCCGGGCGCGCGAGGAGAAGGGCGCCTTCAAGGACTTCGCCGACTTCATGCGCAAGATCGACACGGTCGCGTGCAACAAGAAGGTCATCGAGTCCCTGGCCAAGGCCGGGGCCTTCGACTCGCTCGGCCACTCCCGCCAGGGCATCGTCGCCGTCCACGCCCAGGCCGTCGATTCCGCGATGGGACTCAAGCGCAAGGAGGCCGAGGGCCAGTTCGACCTGTTCGGCAGCTTCGGCGGGGATGGGGCGGCCGACGACCCGTTCGCCGGCGCCCTCGACATCACCATCCCGACCGCCGACTGGTCCAAGAGCGAGCGGCTGATGTTCGAGCGCGACATGCTCGGTCTCTACGTCTCCGACCACCCGCTGCACGGCGTCGAGCACGTGCTCGCCGCCAACGCCGACACCCCCATCGCCGAGATCAACGCGGGCGGGGTCGAGGACGGCGCCAACGTGACCATCGCGGGCATCCTCACCGCCGTCTCGCCGCGCACGAACAAGCAGGGCGCGCCGTGGGCGATCGCGACGCTGGAGGACCTCGAGTCCGGCATCGAGGTGCTGTTCTTCCCGAAGACGTGGGCCGAGGTCTCGGAGAAGGTGGTCCGCGACCAGATCGTCGTGGTCAAGGGCCGGATCAGCCGGCGCGACGACCAGCCCTCGCTGTTCGGCTCGGAGGTCATCGTCCCGGAGCTCACCGAGGGCGCACGCGGTCCCGTGCTGGTCTCGATGGCCGCCGCCCGGTGCACCCCACCGGTCGTGGAGCGGCTGCGGGAGGTGCTGGGCAGCCACCCGGGCACCACGGAGGTGCGGCTCAAGCTGGTGAACGGCAGCAGGGAGACGGTGCTGCGGCTCGACCAGGGGCTGCGGGTGCAGCCCAGCACCGCCCTGATGGGCGACATCAAGGCACTCCTCGGGCCGACGAGCGTGGCGCTGCTCTGAAAGAGGACCCCCTGCCCCCCACCGCTCGCACGCTCGCGGCGGGCCCCTGCAGGGGGCCGGGCTCGGGAGGTTGTTCACTGGTGGGGTGAGCACCCCACCGCTGCCCGTCCAGCCCGTGCCGGGGGTGCCCCCGCACGCCTACTGGCGGGGCCGGCCGGAGGTCCGGGAGGACCTGCGCGCGGGCCGCGCGCTCCTGGTCGGGCTCGCCCTCGCCGGCCTGCCCGCGGGTGCGCTCTGGTGGCTGCTGGCCCCCCGGGCGGAGTTCCAGGTGACCGAGACCGGCCCGGTCGCCGTCGGCCCGCCGGCGGCGGAGGTGCGGATCGCCGACGACACCGTGCTCGTGCTCGTGCTGCTGGGCCTGGGGCTGCTGGCCGGCGCCGCGGCGTGGCAGGTCCGCCGCGGCCGGGGGGTGGGCATGCTGGTGGTCCTCGTGGCCGGTACGTCGGCGGCGGCCGTCCTCGCCTGGCAGGTCGGGGAGCTGCTCGGGCCCTCACCCACCGAGGCCCAGCTCTCCCAGGTCGGCGCCGAGGTCACCACGGGGCTGGTGCTCGGTTCCCTGCCCGGTCTCGCCGCCGCCCCGTTCGCCGCGCTGCTCGTCTACCTGGGCTGCGCGCTGGTGGCCGCCGACGACGGCCTCGGCCGGCGCGGGGGCGGCGATCCGGGGACCGTCGCGCCGCCTCCTGTGCGCTGAGCGGACGCACCGTGCACGGTGCACAAAGGCCGTGGCCAAGTTGGTGCGCGGTGGCCGTGGGCAGGCCGGGGGATCGTTCCTAGTGTCGGCGGTCACAGGATCTGCGTGGTGCGGATCACAGCGTGCGACCACCGAGGAGACGGCGACGCATGAACTTCGGTTACCTGCCCTGGGGCCGGCCGGCATCCTCGGGTGACGCGCCCTGCGTCCGCGACGAGGTCGTCGCCCTGACCTACGCGGAGCTCGACGTCCGGGTCGCCGCGTTCGCCGGTCAGCTCGCGGAGCACGGGTTCGGTCGCGGCGACGTCCTCGCCGTCATGCTGCCCAACCGGGTCGAGCTCCTCGTGGCGCTCTTCGCGGCGTGGCGGCTCGGCGGCGCCGCGACGCCGGTGAACCCGGTGTTCACGGCGAGCGAGGCGGACCACCAGATCGCCGACTCGGGCGCCACGCTCGTGGTGAACCTCGGGCCGGGTGCGCCGACGGCCGGCCTGCCGGCGATCGGTGTCGACGACATGCGGGTCGCCGGCTCCGGGGCGCAGCTCCCGCCGGTCGCCCTGGAAGGGCACGACCTGGCCCTGCTGATCTACACCAGCGGCTCCACCGGGCGCCCGAAGGGCGTCATGCTCGACCACGCCAACGTCGAGGCCATGTCGAGCACCATGGCCGACCACTTCTCCCTCACCGAGCGGGACCACTGCCTGCTGGTGCTCCCGCTCTTCCACGCCAACGCGCTCATGGTGAGCGCACTCGCGACGTTCCGGGCCGGCGGGCAGCTGAGCATCGTGGGCAGCTTCTCCGCGAGCCGCTTCTTCGAGCAGGTGGAGCGGCTGCGGCCGACGTACTTCTCCGCCGTCCCGACCATCTACGCGCTGCTGGCCTCGCTGCCCGACGACGTCCGCCCCGACACCTCGTCGCTGCGCTTCGTCGTCTGCGGCGCCGCTCCCGTGCCGGCGGAGCTCCTCGACCGCTGCGAGGAGCGGTTCGGGTTCCGGATGGTCGAGGGCTACGGGCTCACCGAGGGCACCTGCGCCTCGGCGTGCAACCCGGTCGACGGCGTGCGCAAGCTCGGGAGCGTCGGCCCCGCGCTGCCCGGCCAGCGCATCGAGATCCGGGGTGAGGACGGTGCCCCCGTGCCCACCGGTGCGATCGGCGAGGTCGTGATCGCGGGACCCACCGTCATGCGGGGATACCTCGGCCGGCCCGAGGCGACGGCGGAGACGCTGGTCGACGGCTGGCTGCGCACCGGCGACGTGGGCCGGCTGGACGACGACGGCTACCTCACCATCGTCGACCGTGTGAAGGACATGATCATCCGCGGCGGGGAGAACATCTACCCCAAGGAGATCGAGGCCGTCCTCACCACCGTGCCCGGCGTCCTCGAGGCCGCGGTCGTGGGCCGACCCGACGCCGTCCTCGGGGAGTCGCCCGTGGCCTACGTGAGCCTCTACCCGGACGCCCGGGTCACCGAGGAGCACCTGCTCGAGCACTGCCGGCGCCACCTCACCCGGGTGAAGGTCCCGGAGCGGATCGAGATCGTCGACGGCCTGCCCAAGAACCCGGTGGGGAAGACCGACAAACCCGCCATCCGCCGGTCGTTGCAGCCCCAACCGGCCTGACCGACAGCTTTCCCGCGCCCCTCTGCACGTCCGCCAGCAGCGAGAGCACCCCTCTCGCTGATCACCCCTGCCCGTACGAAGGAGCAACCATGGGCTTCAAGACCGCAGACATGCCGCCGGTGGACCCGGCGCAGTTCGAATCGATGCCCTTCATGGAGCGCATGCGGATGCTCGCCACCCACTGGTGCGAGTACGGCTTCGGCGGCCCGAAGACCAACCACATGCTCTACGTCTACAAGCTCGCCTTCTACGTGTTCGGCGGGTTCGCGGTCGTCGGTCTGACGACGCCGGGACTGGGCTTCGGGGACCTCGGGGCGTGGTGGGGCGAGCCGATCGTCTACCAGAAGCTGATCATCTGGACGATCCTGTTCGAGATCACCGGGTGGGCGTCGTCCTCCGGCCCGCTGGCTTTCAAGTTCAAGCCGTTCATCGGCGGCTTCCTCTACTGGTCGAAGCGCGGCACGCTCCGGCTCCCCCCGTGGCCGGGCAAGGTCCCGTTCACCGCGGGTGACCACCGCACCGCTTTCGACGTGGGCCTGTACTTCTGCATCCTGGCCACGCTGGTGTTCCTGCTGATCGGCCCCGGGGTGCGCACCGACGCCCTGCCCGGCAGCGAGGCCGGCCTGCTGCCGCAGTGGGCGCTGCTGACCTTCGTGGCGCTCATCATCGTGATGGGGCTGCGCGACCGCGTCGTCTTCCTGGCGGCTCGCTCCGAGCAGTACATCGCGGTGCTCTTCTTCTTCGGCATCCTCGGCAACCACGTCGACATGATCATCGCGGCCAAGATCGCCATGGTCACCATCTGGATGGGCGCCGGCGTCTCGAAGTTCGGGCACCACTTCACCAACGTGGTCCCGCCGATGATGAGCAACACGCCCTGGCTGACGTCGCTGCGGTTCAAGCGGGCGCTGTACCGCGACTACCCGAACGACCTGCGGCCGTCCAAGGTCGCCTGGGCCTTCGCGCACATCGGCGGCACGGTCGTCGAGCTGGTGCTCCCGCTGGTCCTGCTGTTCTCGACCAACACCACGATCACCTGGCTCGCGATCGTCGGGATGATCGTGTTCCACATCTTCATCACCTCGACCTTCCCCCTGGCAGTGCCGCTGGAGTGGAACGTCTTCTTCATGTTCGCCACCGCGTGGCTGTTCGGCGGCTTCCCGGCCGGCGAGGGCTACGGCATCGGCGACATCAGCTCGCCGTGGCTGCTGCTGCCCATCGTCGCCGTGTTCGTGGCCTTCCCCATCCTGGGCAACCTGCGGCCGGACCTGGTGTCGTTCCTGCCGTCGATGCGGCAGTACGCCGGCAACTGGGCCTCGGCCACCTGGGCCTTCCGGGGCGACGAGGCCGAGGACAAGCTGAACCAGCACCTGGTGAAGTTCAACCCCAACCAGATCGACCAGCTCTCCGGTGCGTTCGGCAAGGAGATCGCGGAGATCTTCATGCAGAAGGCGGTGGCCTGGCGGACGATGCACAGCCAGGGCCGGGGCCTGCTGTCGCTGATGATGCGGCACCTGGACCGCATGGAGAACTACCGCATCCGGGAGGGTGAGTTCGTCTGCACCACGCTGGTCGGCTGGCAGTTCGGCGACGCCCACCTGCACAACGAGCAGACCGTCACGGCCGTGCAGAAGCGCTGCGGGTTCGAGCCGGGGGAGTGCATCGTCGTCTGGGTCGAGTCGCAGCCGATCCACCGCTCGACGCAGGAGTACAAGGTCATCGACGCGGCGCTGGGCGTGGTGGAGCGGGGCTACTGGAAGGTGAGCGACGCGGTCGCGGAGCAGCCCTGGCTGCCGAACGGCCCGATCGCGCACACGGTCACGTGGCGGAGCCCCGGCTACACCCCGGCCGGTGAGCACCCGCACCCCGTCGTCCGTGCCAGTGTGAGTGCATGACCGACGCCGTCGTGGTCGGCAGCGGGCCCAACGGGCTCGCTGCCGCCCTCACCCTCGCCGCCGCCGGCGTGCACGTCACGGTCCTGGAGGCCGCGGACACCATCGGGGGAGGGACCCGCAGCAGCGCCCTCACGCTGCCGGGTCTGGTCCACGACGAGTGCGCCGGCTTCCACCCGCTCGCCGTGGACACCCCGTTCTCCCGCGCGTTCGACCTCGGCGCGCAGGGGCTGACGTGGCGGTGGGCGGGCATCGAGTACTCCCACCCGCTGGACGGCGGCCGCGGCGCCGCCGTCCAGCGGTCGGTGGACGCGACCGCCGACCACCTGGGCGCCGACGCCGGCCGGTACCGCAGCCTCTTCGGCCCGCTGACGGAGCGCTTCGGCGACATCGCCGAGGACTTCCTGCAGCCGCTGCTGCACGTCCCGGCGCATCCCGTGAAGCTCGCGCGGTTCGGCGCCTACTCCCTGCTCCCGGCGGCGGTCCTCGCCCGGCGCTGGTCCACGGAGGAGGCGCGCGCCCTGTTCGCCGGCGTCGCCGCGCACGCCTTCCGGCCGTTGGGCTCCCCGGCGTCGTCGGCCATCGGCGTGGCCCTCGGCACCGCCGCGCACCGCTACGGCTGGCCGGTGGCCGAAGGAGGATCGGCGGCCATCAGCCGGGCGGTGTCCACCCTCCTCGCCCGGTACGGCGCGAAGGTGGAGACCGGGGTGACCGTCGGCTCGATGGCCGAGCTGGGGGAGCCGGACATCGTCATGCTCGACCTCGCGCCCCGTGCCGCGGCCCGGCTCGTCGGCGACCGGATGCCCCGGCGGGTCGCGCGCGCGCTGACCCGCTACCGGCACGGGCCGGGGTCGTTCAAGGTCGAGTTCGCCGTCCAGGGCGGCGTTCCGTGGGCCCACGAGGAGTCGCGGCGGGCCGGGACCGTCCACGTCGGGGGCACGTTCGAGGAGATCGCCGCGGCGGAGAGGGACATCACCCGCGGCCGCATGCCCGAGCGTCCCTTCGTCCTCGTCGGGCAGCAGTACGTCGCCGATCCGAGCCGCTCGGCCGGCGACGTCCACCCGCTGTACACCTACGCCCACGTGCCGGCCGGCTACACGGGGGACGCGACGCGAGCCATCGAGCAGCAGATCGAACGGTTCGCCCCCGGTTTCCGCGAGCGCGTGCTGGCCCGGCACGTGACCTCGGCCGCGGGGCTGGAGGCGCACAACGCCAACTACGTCGGAGGGGACGTCGTCACCGGCGCCAACGACCCGCTGCAGCTGGTCTTCCGCCCGCGGGTGGCGCTGGACCCCTACTCCCTCGGGGTCGACGGGGTCTACCTCTGCTCGGCGGCCACACCGCCCGGCGCCGGCGCCCACGGGCTGTGCGGGTACAACGCCGCCCGGTCGGCCCTGTCGCGGGTCGCACGCTGAGCGCGGGGCAGGACGGACGTGCACGGACGGGACGGCGGCAGGAGGCGGGGATGAGCGCGGCGGCGGGGCCAGGGCACGGGGCGCCGGGCCCCGAGGGCGGCGAGCGGGTGCTCGCCCTGGTGTCGCAGGCGGGCAGGCGGCTGGACCGCCGTCAGCCCCAGATCGCCCGGGACATGACCGAGCTCATCGCCCGGCACATCAGGAGTCTGGACGTGGACCCGCAGTTCATGGAGCTGCTCCGGGCCAGCGTGGACGCCAACACCAAGACGCTCACGCACATCCTGACCAACCACATCCCGATCGAGCACCTGATGCCCACGACGGCCGCGGTCGAGTACGCCCTGCGGCTGGCCCAGCGGGAGATCCCGGCCAACTCCCTCGTCCGCGCCTACAGCATCGGCAAGGACGACTTCATCGAGCAGATGTTCCCCGACGTCCAGGCGCTCGACTGCACGGCGGAGGAGAAGTTCGAGGTCCTGCACCACATGGCCACCGTGGTCGGGCGGTACATCGACTGGATCTCCCAGTACGTCTTCGAGGCATACGAGGCCGAACGCGAACGCTGGCTGAGCACGCAGGGGACCGTGCGCGCGGCGCTCATCCACGACGTGCTGGCCGGGCAGAAGGTCGCGCCCGGGCGCTTCGAGCGCGAGACCGGCTACCGCCTGACGGCGCACCACCTCGGGATGATCATCTGGTCCGTGGACGCGGCGCCGGCGCCGGACGAGCTCCGGTTGCTCACCTCCGTCGTGTCGAAGGTCGCGACGGGAGCCGGCTGCTCGGGGCCGCCCCTGGTGACGGCGGTCGACCGAGAGACCGCCTGGGCGTGGCTGCCCTTCGCGGTCCGGCCGGGGGAGGTGGACACCACTCAGATATGCCGGCTCGTCGAGCAGGCGCGCACCTGCCGGGCCGCCCTGGGGCTCTCCGGGTCGGGTGTGGACGGCTTCCGGCGCACCCACGAACAGGCCCGGGCGGCCCGTCGGGTCGCCATGGCCTCGGGCGCCACCACGCCCGTCACGGGCTTCGGCGACGAAGGCGTTGCGATCACGTCGATGCTGGCCGGCGATCTCGACTCCGCGCGGGCGTGGATCCACGAGGTGCTCGGTCCGCTCGCGGTGGACAACGATGCGTCCCAGGTGCTGCGCGAGACGTTGCGGGTCTTCTACCTCACGGGGGAGAGCTACACCGAGACCGCAGAGATCATGCGGCTGCACCGCAACACGGTGAAGTACCGGGTGTCCCGAGCGCTGGAGCTGCGGCAGCCCGCAGCGCGGTCGCACCGGGTGGACCTGGCGGTGGCCCTGAACGCCTGCCACTTCCTGGGGTCCGCCGTGCTCGACGCCGGCGCCCGGGCCGACGCGCCGCCGGCCTGACGGGTCAGTTCACCGTCATCGGGACGGCGAACTGCTGCAGCGGCGCCGGGACCGCGCCGAGGGTCTGCAGCAGCGTCAGCTCCCGGCGCAGCAACCGGGACTCCGCGGCCAGGCGGCGGCGGGTCGCGGACTCCGCCAGCAGCGCCTGCCGGTCCTCGGTGGTCAGCAGCGCCGAGGAGGCGACCAGCCAGGACAGCGCGGTCGGGTCGTCGGACGCCGCCGCGAGCCGCACCGCGGCCTCCGCGCCGTCCCCGTGCGCGCCGGCGCCCAGCGCCGCCACCTCCGCGACGTACCGGGTGAAGAGGTCACCGACCCCGTGCGCGAGGAGGTCGAGCGATCCGCGGGCGACCGAGCTGGCGAGCTCGTCCGTCGGCGGGGCCAGCCCGGCGGAGTCGCCGGTGGCCACCTCGGCGTCCCCGGCGGCCTCCTCCGCGGCCTCCTCCTCGGCCAGCCACTCCACCTCCGCCTGCAGGTAGGGCGGGTCGTCGCCGACCACGACGTCGAGCAGCCGGAACCGCTCACCACCGACGGTCACGATGCGGAACCCGCCGTCGGACTGCGGTTGCACGCGCTGCAGCCGCGCGGTGCACCCGATGTCGTAGAGCGCCGCCGCGGGGGCCACCCGCTCGACCTCCCACCCTTGCCGGATCGCCACGACCCCGAAGAACCTGCGGTCGCCGAGCTCGGGCAGGTCCATCAGGTCGCGCATCAGGCGCCGGTAGCGGGGCTCGAAGATCTGCAGGGGCAGCACGACCCCGGGGAAGAGGGGCCGTCCCAGCGGGAACAGCGGGATCAGCTCACCCATCCGGGGAAGCGTACGGCCCCCCGGCCGCCTGCCCGTGTGGGCGCCCCGGGCCCGTCGCGGGGCGCTGGATACCCTGGGATCCGCGTCGTACCACCGATCCGACCCCGGAGGCCTCCCGTGCTGGCACGCATCGACCTGCGCGGACACGCGTTGCCCGGCGTCCGGGAGCTCACCGGGCTGCTGCCGCGCGCCGCCACCGACATCGACTCGGTGCTCGCCACCGTCCGCCCGCTCTGCGAGGACGTGCGCATCCGCGGCGCCCAGGCAGTGCGGGAGATCACCGCCCGCCTCGACGGCGTGGACGCCGAGGACTTCGCGGTGCCGCAGGAGGCGCTCGACCGCGCGCTCGCCGAGTGCGACCCGACGCTGCGGGAGGCCCTGGAGGAGGCCATCGCCCGGGTGCGGAAGGTGCACGGCGACCAGCGGCGCACCGACGTCACCACGGAGGTCGCGGCCGGCGGCACGGTCACCGAGCGCTGGCTCCCGGTCCGCCGCGTGGGGCTGTACGTGCCCGGCGGCCTGGCGCCGCTGCTGTCCAGCGTCGTGATGAACGTGGTCCCCGCGCAGATCGCCGGCGTCGAGTCGATCGCGGTGGCCTCCCCGCCGCAGCGGGACAACGGTGGCCTGCCCGACCCCGGGGTCCTGGCCGCCTGCGCGCTGCTGGGCGTCACCGAGGTCTACGCCGTCGGGGGTGCCCAGGCCATCGCCGTCTTCGGGTACGGCGCCGGCTCGTGCGAGCCGGTCGACATGGTCACCGGTCCCGGCAACGTCTACGTGACCGCCGCGAAGCGGCTGCTGCGCGGGCTGATCGGCATCGACTCCGAGGCGGGCCCCACCGAGGTCGCGATCCTCGCCGACGACACCGCCGACCCCGCCCACGTCGCCGCCGACCTGATCAGCCAGGCCGAGCACGACCCCCTGGCCGGTGCGGTGCTGGTGACCGACAGCGAGGAGCTGGCCGACGCCGTGCTGGCCCTGGTGCCCGGGCAGGTGGCCGCCACCAAGCACTCCGAGCGGATCACCACCGCGCTGGACGGCAGCCAGTCCGGCATCGTCCTGGTCGACGACCTGGACGCCGGGCTGCGGGTGGTCGACGCCTACGCCGCCGAGCACCTGGAGATCCAGACCCGCGACGCGCGTGCCGTCGCGATGCGGGTGCGGAACGCGGGCGCGATCTTCGTCGGCGCCTGGTCGCCGGTCTCCCTGGGCGACTACTGCGCCGGGTCCAACCACGTGCTGCCGACCGGCGGGTGCGCGCGGCACTCCAGCGGGTTGAGCGTGCAGTCGTTCCTGCGCGGCATCCACGTCGTCGAGTACGACGAGCAGGCGCTGGCCGACGTCGCCCGGCACATCGACGCCCTCGCCGGCGCCGAGGACCTCCCGGCGCACGCGGCCGCGGTGCGGGTCCGGCAGCGCCCGTGACTTCGCTCGAGGAGCTCCCGCTGCGGCCGGAGCTGCGCGGCCGCACGCCCTACGGCGCCCCGCAGCTGCCGGCCACCCACCGGCTCAACACCAACGAGAACCCGCACCCGCTGCCGGCCGAGCTGCTCGCCGACCTCGGCGAGGCGCTCGGGCGCGCGGCGCTGGAGCTCAACCGCTACCCCGACCGGGACGCCGTGGCGCTGCGGGCCGACCTCGCCGCCTACCTGTCCCGGACCGGCGGGCGGCCGCTGGAGCCGGCGCAGGTGTGGGCGGCCAACGGCTCCAACGAGGTGCTGCAGCAGATCCTGCAGGCGTTCGGGGGAGCGGGGCGCACTGCGCTCGGGTTCACGCCGTCGTACTCGATGCACCCGATCATCGCGGCCGGCACCGGCACGTCGTGGGTCGACGGGCACCGGGCCGCCGACTTCACGATCGACACAGAGGCCGCCGTGGCGCAGGTGCGCGACGTGCGGCCGGACGTCGTCTTCGTGACCAGCCCGAACAACCCCACCGGCACCGCGGTCGACCTGGACACGGTGGCCGCCCTCTACGACGCCACCGACGGTGTGCTCGTCGTCGACGAGGCGTACGCGGAGTTCGCGCGGACCGGTACCCCGTCGTCGCTCACCCTGCTCCCCGGCCGGCCCCGGCTGATCGTGAGCCGGACGATGAGCAAGGCCTTCGGCATGGCGGGGCTGCGGCTGGGCTACCTGGCCGCGGACCCGGCCGTCGTGGACGCCATCCAGCTGGTGCGGCTGCCCTACCACCTGAGCTCGCTCACCCAGGCCGCCGCCCGGGCCGCGCTGGCGCACACGGATGCCCTGCTGGCGACCGTCGACGCGGTCAAGGCGCAGCGCGACCGCATCGTGGCGGCGCTGCCGGGCCTGGGGCTCACGAGCGTGCCCAGCGACGCCAACTTCGTCCTCTTCGGGCACTTCCCCGACGCGCCCGCCGCCTGGCGGGCGCTGCTGGACCGGGGGGTGCTCGTGCGGGACGTCGGTCTCCCGGGATGGCTGCGGGTGACCGCCGGTACCGCCGAGGAGACCGACGCCTTCCTCACCGCCCTGGGTGAGGTCGCGCCGGCCCACCGCACGACTCTGGGAGACTGACGCCCATGACCCGCACCGCACGCGTCGAGCGCCAGACCAGCGAGACCAAGCTCGTGGTGGAGCTCGACCTCGACGGCACCGGCAGCAGCTCGATCAGCACGGGCGTGGGCTTCTACGACCACATGCTCACCGCGCTGTCCAAGCACAGCGGCATCGACCTGACCGTGCGGGCCGACGGTGACCTGCACATCGACGCCCACCACACGGTGGAGGACGTCGCCATCGCGCTGGGGCAGGCGTTCGCCGAGGCGCTGGGCGACAAGCGGGGCATCACCCGCTACGGCGACGCCACCATCCCGATGGACGAGGTGCTCGCGCAGGCCGCGGTCGACCTCTCCGGCCGGCCGTACTTCGTGCACGCCGAGCCCGAGAACATGACGCCGATGATCGGGCCGGACTACCCGACCTCGCTGACCAAGCACGTGCTGGAGTCCTTCGCGTTCAACGCGCGGATCAGCCTGCACGTGCGGGTGCTGTACGCCGGGCGCGACGCGCACCACATCGTGGAGGCGCAGTTCAAGGCGCTGGCGCGGGCGCTGCGTGCGGCCGTCGCGATCGACCCGCGGGTCACCGACGTCCCCTCCACCAAGGGCGCCCTGTGATCCTGCGCGGCCGGCGGTGAGCTCGGGGCTGCCCCTCCTGCTGCTCGGCGGCTTCCTGCTCGGTGGCGCGTGGAGCATCTGGCGGGCGGACACCGCCGACGGCCGGCGCACCGGGCCGCAGGTCGCGTTCGCCGTCATCCTGCTGATCGCGGCCCTGCTGGCCAGCGCGGCGGGCATCCTGCGGCTCGTCTGAGCCGGCGCTGCCCGGGAACACATCGAGGGGCTCCGGCGCTGGTCGGTAGCGTGGCAGGCGTGAAGAAGGTGGCGGTCCTCGACTACGGCTCGGGCAACCTGCGTTCCGCGGAGCGCGCGCTGCAGCGGGTCGGTGCCGAGGTGACGGTGACCTCCGACGCGCGGACGGCGCTGGACGCCGACGGCCTGGTCGTGCCCGGGGTGGGCGCGTTTGCCGCCTGCATGGCGGGCCTGGACGCCGTCGACGGCCGCCGGATCATCGGCCGCCGGCTCGCCGGGGGCCGGCCGGTGCTCGGCATCTGCGTCGGCATGCAGATCCTGTTCGAGCGCGGCGTGGAGCACGGCGTGGACGCCGAGGGCTGCGGCGAGTGGCCCGGTGTCGTGGAGCCGCTCGAGGCGCCGGTGCTGCCGCACATGGGCTGGAACACCGTCCAGGCGCCGCAGGACAGCGTGCTGTTCGCGGGGCTCGCGGACCAGCGCTTCTACTTCGTGCACTCCTACGGGGTGCGCACCTTCCCGCTGGGCCAGGACGGCGTGCCCTCGCCGCTGGCGCCGCCGTTGGTCACCTGGGCCGAGCACGGCGACCGGTTCGTCGCCGGTGTGGAGAACGCCGCGCTGTCGGCCACCCAGTTCCACCCCGAGAAGAGCGGCGACGCCGGCGCGCAGCTGCTCACCAACTGGCTCGGCACGCTGAACTGAGGCGCGCAGGTCAGCTGCGCAGGTAGCTGGCCCCGTTGACGTCGATGATCGTGCCGGTGGAGAAGCGGGCCTCCGGGGACGCCAGCCAGAGCACGGCCGCGGCGACCTCCTCCGGTCGCGCCACCCGCCCGTAGGGGGACTGCGCGCGGACGGCGTCGCCGCTGGGCCCGTCGAGGATCTCGCGCGCCATCTCGGTCTGCACGAACCCCGGGGCGACGCTGCCCACGCTGATCCCGTGCGGGGCCAGGGCCTGGGCCATCGACTGCCCGAAGGCGTTCAGGCCCGCCTTCGCCGCGCCGTAGGCCGGTGTGCCCGGCTCGCCGCGGAAGGCGCCCCGGCTGGTCACGTTCACCACGGCGCCGCCACCGGCCGCGACCAGGTGCGGCACCGCGCGGAAGGTGGCGTGCATCGCGCCGACCAGGTTCACCTGCAGCGTGCGCGCCACGGCCGCCTGCCAGTCGGTCCAGGACGTCTCCAGCGGCGGGTGCGGCGTGTAGACGCCGGCGTTGTTGACGAGCACCTGCAGCCCGCCCAGCGCCGTCGCCGCGTCGTCGACCATCGCCCCGACCGCCTCGGCGTCGGCCACGTCCGCCTGCACGACGGTGTGCCCGGCCCCGGGCAGCTCGGCGGCGACCCGCTCGGCCGCCTCCCGGGAGCTGCCGGAGTGCACCGCCACCCGGTCCCCCCGGGCGGCGAAGGCGTGCGCGATCGCTCGCCCGATGCCGCGGGAGGCGCCGGTGACGAGGACGGCGCGGGATGCTGCGGCGCTGGTCATGGCAGCAGTCAACCAGCCTCGACGGCGCGCCGCGGGCGGTGCTGCACGGCCGGGAGGCGCCCGCGCCCTAGGGTGCGCGGGTCGCCGTCCAAGGAGGTCGCGTGCCCGCCGAGCGTCCGTCCCGCCCCGGCCGGCTCGTCGGGCTGGCCGTCGTCGCGCTGCTGCTGGCGCTCACCGGCTGGACCGTGGCAGGGCTCCGGCCGCCGGACCCGCGCCCGGCCGGCGCCCCGGCCACGGAGTTCAGCGCGGCCCGGGCCTTCGCGCACGTCGAGCGCATCGCGGCCGAGCCGCACGTGGCGGGGAGCCCGGAGAGCGACGAGGTGGTCGACGGGCTCGTGCGCGCCCTGACCGACCTCGGTCTGGACACCCGCGTGCAGAACGCCGTCGGCGCCCGGGCCGGTGGCGCGGGGGAGGCCCGCATGGCGCGGGTGCGCAACGTGGTCGCCGTCCTGCCCGGGGCCGACCCCACCGGCCGGCTGTACCTGGTGGCGCACCACGACTCGGTGGAGCACGGGCCGGGGGCGGCCGACGACGCCGCCGGGGTGGCCGCGCTGCTGGAGTCCGTCCGGGCGCTGACCGAGGGCCCGCAGCTGCGCAACGACGTCGTCGCCGTCCTGACCGACGCCGAGGAGGCCTGCCTGTGCGGAGCCGAGGCGTTCGTCGCCTCGCACCCGCTGGCCGGCGGCGGGGTGGCGCTCAACCTGGAGGCCCGCGGCACCGGCGGCCCACCGATCATGTTCGAGACGTCGCTCGGGAACGCCGAGCTCGCGGCGGCGTTCGCCGATGCCGCCCCCCACCCGGTCGCCAGCAGCTTCGCCGTCGAGGTCTACCGGGCGCTGCCCAACGACACCGACTTCAGCGTGCTGCTCGAGGACGGCGGCTACACCGGCATGAACACCGCCTTCATCGACGGCGCCGCGGCCTACCACTCGCCGCAGGACACCCCCGAGCGGCTGGACCGCGGCAGCCTGCAGGCCCTCGGCGACAACACCCTGGCGCTGGCCCGGGAGCTGGGCGACCGGGACCTGGCCGTCCTCGCCGAGCCCGCCGCCGAGGACGCGACCTACTTCCCGCTCCCCGGGCTGCTGGTGCGCTACCCGGGCTCGCTGGTGTGGCCGCTGGCCGGTGCGGCGCTGGTCGCCGTCGCCGGCCTGACCTGGACGCTGCGCCGCCGGGGGATCAGCCCGCCGCGGCGCACCGCCGGGGCCGCCGCGCTGGCGCTCGTCCCGCTCGTGGCGGGGCCGCTGGCCGCGCAGGGGCTGTGGGAGGCGCTGGTCGTCCTCCGCCCCGGGTACGCCACGATGCTCGACCTCTGGCGGCCGGGCTGGTTCCGGCTGGCGGCCGTCGCGGTTGTGCTGGCCGTCGTCCTGATCTGGTACGCGCTGCTGCGCCGGCCGGTCGGCGCGGCCCCGCTGGCCGCGGGCGCGCTGCTCTGGCTCGCCGTGGTGGCGGCGGTGCTCGCCGCGGTGGCGCCGGGCGGCTCCTACCTCGCGGCCTGGCCGGCGCTGGTCGGTGCGCTCAGCGGCACCGTCGCCGTGCTCGCCCGCTCGCGCGCGGTGTGCGCCGTCGCCGCGTCGCTCACCGGCGCGACGGCGGTCCTCGTCCTCGCCCCGACCGCCGCGCTCTTCCTCCCCGCGCTCGGCATGTCGCAGGTGCTCGCGCCGTCGGTCGTCGTCGTGCTCGGCGCGCTGGCCCTGCTGCCGGCGCTGGAACTGCTGTTCCCCGACCCCGCCGCGCCGCCCGGGGCGCGCGGCCGGCTGGCGGCGGCCGCCGTCCCGGCCGTCGCGCTGGGAGCCGCAGGGGCCTGCGTGGCCGCGGGGCTGGCGGTCGACCGCTTCGACGCCGACCACCCGGTGCCCAGCCGGCTGGCCTACGTGCTGGACACCGACCGGGACCGGGCGCGGTGGGTGACCACCGAGACGACGCCGGGCGAGTGGACCGGCCGGTTCGTCGACGGCCCCGGGACCCTGGGCGCGGACCTCCCGTACCTCGCCGGCCGCGATCTGCTCACCGGACCTGCCGAAACCGCCGACCTGCCGGCGCCGGAGGTCGTCGTCGTCTCCGACCAGGTCCTCGGCGAACGGCGGGAGATCACCGTCCGGGTCACGCCGCAGCGGGCGGGGGTCCGGCTGGTCCAGCTGGACCTCACCGCCGAGGGCGGCACCGTCGTCCGCGGCCGGTTCGGCGGCCGCGGCGTGCCCGACGCCGCGCTGGGGGAGTCGGGGCTGCGGATCACCTTCCACGCGCCGCCCCCCGACGGGTTGCAGGCCGCCTTCACGGTCGAGGGCGACGGGCCGGTGCGGTTGCGCGCCGCGGACGCCAGCGACGGGCTCACCGGTCTGCCGGGGTACGAGCCGCGGCCCGCGGGCGTGGACGTCGCCGGTACGCACGGTGCGGACCTGCTGGTCGTCACGGCGGTCACCGACCTGGGGTGACGGGCGCGGCCGGATGAGAGCTCTCTCATCCGGCTCTCACGACGCCGTCACCGGTGGAGCGCAGGCTCTGAGCCGTGCATCGTCGCCCGTTCGTCGCAGTGCTCGCCGGAGCGGTGGCCGTGCTGCTGGTAGCCGGTGCAGGCTGGGCGGTGCTGGGGCCCGCCGGTGGTGGCGGCACCCGGGGGGTGTCGCCACCGATCGAGGTGCCCCTCCCGGCGTCGCCCACGGAGCCGGGAGCGCCCCCGACCGTGGATTCCGGCCCATCGCCCGATCCCGCTCCGGAGCCACCGCCGCCTCCCGCACCGGCACCGCCTCCGGCACCGGCACCGGCACCGGTACCGGTACCGCCTCCGGCACCCGTACCGCGCCCGGACGTCGTGCCCCCGCCTCCCATCACCGACGATGACGATGACGATGACGACGGCGATGACGATGACGATGGCGACGACGATGGCGACGACGACTGAACGGTGACGACCCAACCGTGACGATCGAGGAACGGACCGCGCTTGGGTGGCGGCAGCACGTCCGGGGGCGGCTGGCGCCCCGGGCCGCCCGGACCCGGATCATCGGCTGGGTCCTGCTGCTGGTCCTGCTCGCCCTCGCCCTGCTGACCCTGGTGACCTGGTGGTTGCTGATCCGGGCGACCGACGAGCGGATGGACCTCGCCCTCGAGGCGGAGGTCGCCGAGTTCTCCCAGATCGTGGCCTCGGGGATCGACCCGGAGACCGGCGCACCGTTCGCCTCGGTCGCCGAGGTCCTGCAGACGGCGATCACCTACAACCTCGCCCGGCCCAACGAGAAGTTCCTCGGGTACGTGGACGGCGCCTATCGCTTCCAGAGCCGGATCGAGGCCCCGGTGCTGCTGAGCGAGGACGCCGTGTTCGCCGACCTGGTCGGCTCGGTCGAGGAGCCCGTGGCCGGGCGGTACGAGAGCGGCGCGGGCGAGGTGCGCTACCTCGCCGTCCCGGTGACCCTGGAGGGCGATCCGTCGCTCGGGACGGCCGTGGTGGCCTACTTCGCCGACCAGGAGCGCCAGGCAGCCGATGAGACGGCCCGGTTGATGCTCGGCGTGGGGGCGGTCACCGTGCTGCTGGCCGCAGCCGGCGCGTGGGTGGTCGCCGGGCGTGTGCTCACCCCGGTGCGCGCCGTCGCGGCCACCGCCCAGGGGATCACCGAGACCGACCTCACCGGCCGCATCCCGGTCGACGGGCGACCGGCCGACGAGCTCACCGACCTCGCCTCCGCCGTGAACGCGATGCTCGACCGGGTGGAGACAGGCGTGGCCGCCCAGCGGCGATTCCTCGACGACGCCGGCCACGAGCTGCGCACACCGATCACCATCGTGCGCGGCCACCTGGAAGTGCTCGACCCGGCCGACCCGGAGGACGTGCGCCAGACCGTCGCCCTGGTCGACGACGAGCTGGAGAGGATGAACCGCATGGTCTCCGAGCTGCTGCTGCTCGCCCGCGCCGAACAGCCGGAGTTCGTCCGCCTCCAGCCGGTCGACGTCGCCGAGGTGACCGCAGAGGTGTTCGGCAAGGTGCGGCGGTTGGGCGACCGGGACTGGCAGCTGGGCGCCGTCGCCCGGGCCGACCTGCTGCTCGACCCACAGCGCCTGACGCAGGCGGTGGTCGCGCTGGCCGACAACGCCGTCCAGCACACCGCGCCGGGCGACCGGATCGTGCTGGGCAGCCGGCTCAGCGGGGATCAGCTGCTCGTCTGGGTCGACGACACCGGGCCCGGTGTCGCTCCCGCCGACCAGGCGCGGGTCTTCGAGCGCTTCGCCCGCGGCAGGTCCGGGGCCCGGCGCAGCGACGGCGCGGGACTGGGCCTGTCCATCGTGCGCGCCATCGCCGCCGGCCACGGCGGGGAGGTCGAGCTGCACAGCCGCCCCGGCGAGGGGGCCACCTTCACCCTGGTCCTGCCGGCCCGCCCGGCGCCGCCCCGCGCCGAGGCAGGCCCCGACGAGCTGCTGGACAGCGGCTCCGGCACCGTCGACGACGCGCTCGACACCCCACCGATGACCGTTCCGCCCGCGACGGTCGCCCCGACCGAGGGAGGGCCGCGGTGAGCCGCGTGCTGATCGCCGAGGACGAGCCGCGGATCGCCGCGTTCGTCGAGAAGGGGTTGCGGGCCAACGGCTTCGCCACCTCCGTGGTCGGCGACGGGCTGTCCGCCCTGGACCGCGCCCGGAGCGGTGAGGTCGACCTGGTCGTGCTGGACATCGGGCTGCCCGTGCTCGACGGCTTCGCGGTGCTGCGGGCGCTGCGCGCCGAGGGGTCTGCCGTGCCGGTCATCGTGCTGACCGCGCGGGACAGCGTGCAGGACACCGTCGCCGGGTTGGAGGGTGGCGCCGACGACTACATGCCCAAGCCCTTCCGCTTCGAGGAGCTCCTGGCCCGGGTGCGACTGCGGCTGGCCGGGGCCCGCGGCGGCGAGGTCACCGTGCTCACCGCCGGCGAACTGTCGCTGGACCTGCGCACCCGCCGGGCCGACGTCGCCGGGCGGGTGGTCGACCTGTCGGCCCGGGAGTTCGCCCTGGCCGAGACCTTCCTCCGCCACCCCGGTCAGGTGCTGGCCCGCGAGCAGCTGCTCAGCCACGTGTGGGGCTACGACTTCGACCCCGGGTCCAACGTCGTCGACGTCTACGTCCGCTACCTGCGCCGGAAGCTCGGCGCCGACCGGATCGAGACGGTGCGGGGCATGGGGTACCGGCTGGCGACGTCCTGAGCCCACCCCGGACGGGCGGACGGCCCCGGCCTCCTGACGGGAGCCGGGGCCGTCCGC
>NZ_JBJHAJ010000042.1:0-29132 GCF_054051015.1 Blastococcus sp. SYSU DS0616 | reverse complement strand
GGGGGTGGGTGGGGGGGGGGGGTCGGGGGGGGGGCGGGCCCCCCGCGCGGCGCCCCCCCCCCCCCCCCCCCCCCCCCCCCCCCCCCCCCCCCCCCCCCCCCCCCCCCCCCCCCCCCCCCCCCCCCCCGCCTCAGAGTTGTTGGGTCAGGTTGACGGCGTTGCCGTCCGGGTCGGTGACGTGCGCGACGCGCTGCCCCCACGGCATGTCGTTCGACCCGTGCGGCGCCGCGCCGCCGAGCTCCGCGACCCGGGGGAGGACGCCGTCGACGTCGGGGACCTCGATGCTCAGCAGCACCCGCCCGGGGGTGCCGGCCGCGACGCCGGAGTCGGCGGTGAGGCCCAGCTCCGAGCTCCCTACCCGCAGACCCAGGTAGGACAGCGGCCCCTCCTCCGGGAAACGGTCGGTCTCCTCCGCGTCGAGGAGACCGACGTAGAAGGACCGCAGCCGTTCGAGATCGGGCGTGACGACGATCGGGCGGACGGTGGGGGACATGCGGGCTCCCGGGGTGCGTGGTCGGCGGTGGTGCTGGGTGGACCGCCGCCGGCGCGAGAACTGAGCGGTCAGCCCTCCCGGATGAGCAGCCAGCGGGCGAACGCCGCGTCCGCGTGCAGCTCCGTCCGCCAACGCACCGACAGCCGGAAGGCTCCCGGCGGCACGACCAGCAGGGGGCTCGCGTCGGTGGCGGCGCCGGCGGCCAGCTCGCCGGAGTCCGGCGTCGGGCCGGGGGACTCGGGCAGCAGGAAGGCGCCGTCCTCGCCCGTGCCGTCCAGCGCCGCGCTGATGAAGGCGAGCCGGCCGCTCGGGACGGACACCACGTCGCCGACCTGGTCGTGGGCCTCGGGGAAGGCCAGCGCGGCGTCCAGGGCCTCCCGGTAGTCGCCCGCGGTCGCCTGGACGACGGCGATGCTGCCGTCGTCGGCGCGGAACACCTCCAGCCAGCCCTCGTCGCCGACCTCGGGGTCTGTCAGCACCAGCGCCGCGGTGCTCCCACCCAGCCGGATGCCGGTGAGCTGGTAGTCCAGCTGCGGCACCAGCGCCTCGTACCCCTGCTCGCTGAGGCCGCGCCAGTGCGGCAGCAGGTCGCTGTCGAGGGCGAGGAAGGGTTCGCCGTCGGTCCAGCAACGGCCGACGTGGGTCCAGGTGCGCGGCATGGTCCGATCATCGTCCCCGTCCGCGGGCGGCCGCCGCTACGGTTCGGCAGATGTCGGCGCACAGGCTGGACCGGGACGAGGCGCGCGCGATCGCCGTGCGCGCCCAGCTGCTGGACGGCCACCGACCCGAGAGCCTGCTGGCGACGGTCCGCCACCTGACGCTGCTCCAGGTCGACCCCACAGCGGCGATCGCTCCCAGCGCCGACCTGGTCGCCTGGAGCCGGCTCGGGAGCAGCTACCTCCCGGCCCAGCTGACCCGGGCCCTCGAGGACCGCAGCCTCGTGGAGCACAACGCACTGGTCCGGCCGATGGAGGACATCGCGCTGCTGCTGGCGGGCATGGCCCGCTGGCCGAGCAGGGAGGCGTCGCGTGCGTGGCTCCAGGCCAACGAGTCGTTCCGGCGCGACGTCGTCGGGCGACTGCGCTCGTCCGGGCCGCTGCTCTCCCGGGACATCCCCGACACGAGCTCGGTGCCGTGGGCGTCCACGGGCTGGACCCACGACCGCAACGTCACCCAGATGCTCGAGTTCCTGATGATGCGCGGCGAGGTCGCGATCGCGGGGCGGCGCGGCCGGCAGCGCCTGTGGGACGTCGCCGAGCGGGTCTACCCGGCCGGTCTCACCGCTGTGCCGCTGGAGGAGGCCCGCCGCATCCGCGACGAGCGGCGGCTGCGCGCCCTGGGCCTCGCCCGGGAGAAGGGGGCGTCGGTACCGGGCGAGCCGGTCGACGTCCGCGACGCAGGGGAGTCCGCGACCATCGAGGGGGTGGCCGGGACGTGGCGGGTCGACCCCGCCGCGGTCGGGCAGCCGTTCGCGGGGCGGACCGCGCTGCTGTCACCGTTCGACCGCCTGGTGCACGACCGTCGGCGCGCGCTGGAACTCTTCGGCTTCGAGTACCAGCTGGAGATGTACAAGCCGCGGGCCAAGCGCCGGTGGGGCTACTTCGCGCTCCCCGTCCTGCACCACGACCGGCTGGTCGGGAAGCTCGACGCCACCGCCGATCGCGCCGGTGGCCGGCTGGTGGTGCACGGCGTCCACGAGGACGTGCCGTTCACCGCGGCCGTGCGCAACGCGGTGCGGGCCGAGATCGGGGAGCTCGCGCGGTGGCTCGGCCTGGTGGTGGACGCGCCGACCCGGTGAGGTCAGCCGGCGCCGGCCAGCACGTCGGCGAGCGGGCCTGGCCGGCTCAACGCCACGCAGTGGCCGGCGTCGATCTCGACGGGGCGCACCCCGAGGCGCACGGCCGCCAGGCGACGCAGGAAGCCGGCCGGGAAGAGCCGGTCCTGCGTGCAGACGACGACGGTGGTCGGCACGTCCGGCCACGCCTCGAGCGGCCACGGCTGCGCGCACGCGGCGGTGGAGGGGTGCGCGCGCTCCCTGCTGATCGCCTCCTCGGCCAGCGACCGGGGCACGTCGTGGTAATAGGCGACGTACGGGTCGTCGCTGCCGGTGCGGCCCCCGTCGCGGGCCGCCTGGGCACGTGCCGCCTCGGCATAGCCGCTGCTGATCCACCACTCGTCGGGTGCCTCACCAGGTGCCGGGACCATCGCGGCCACCAGGACCAGCGCCCTGGCCCGGAGGCGGGCAGCCACCAGGGGAGCGGTGAACCCGCCGAACGAGTGACCCACCACCACGAGGTCGGGGGCGGCGCCCACCGCCTCGACGACCGCATCGGCGTAGTCGTCGAGCGTCAGGGAGTCGTCGCCGGCCGGGAGGTCCGGTGCGACCGCGTGGTGGCCGCGCCGGCGGAGGTCGGACTCGACCAGGTGCCAGTACCACCCGTCGTCACCGGCTCCGTGCACCAGTGCAAACGTGCTCACCCGGGCCTCCCATCGTCTGTCACCGGCGTGCTCAGGGAAGACCCGCGTGGTCCACCGAACTCATCGGCGATCCGGGCGCCGCGACGGGCGACGGGCGCCGGCTCAGCCGGGGTCGGAGGCGACGATCTCCTTCAGCGCACGGACGTGACCGCGGTAGGCGCGGCTGCCCTCGCTGGTCAGTGCCAGCCAGAGCCGGCTGCGGGCATCGCGGACAGCTTTTTCCTGTGTGACGTAACCAGCGTCGGCAAGCTGGCTCAGGTGCTTGCTGAGCGCCGACTTCGAGATGCCCAGCTTCTCCTGCAGCACGGTGAACTCGACCTTCTGGGCGGCGCTGAGCATCGCGCAGATGCGCAGCCGGTGCGGCGCGTGGATGACCTCGTCGAAGGCCGGGGCGTCAGCGCTCATGCCCGTACTCGCGGCCGTAGCGGTACCCGGTGACGAGGACGGCGCCGGCGACGACCGCGGCGCCCGGGAACCAGATCCACCAGGCGTCGGTGAAGGCCTCCACCAGCCAGCAGGCCACGAACGTGCCCAGGACGACGGCCAGGTACCCGACCATGTCGGCCGGCTGCACCGAGGCGCCGGACACCCCCTCCGGGTTGAACCAGTACCGGTGGGCGAGCAGGCCGCTGATGACCACGAGGGGGAGGACCGCGAAGGCGGCGGTCTTCGGGGGCAGCAGCTGGGCGAGGGCGACCCCGGCGACGACCGCCGCCATCACCACGAAGAACCAACGGGGGATCGGCGGATACCGCACCGCGTCCTGGTCGCGCGCCAGCTGGGCGAGCGTCTCGCGGGCTTCCTCGGGGGACGGTGATCGGCCGCTAGGAGTTTCCATATGGGAAACAGTAGGGCAAAGTTTCCTCGACGGCAACACTGGCCACCCTGGTGGCGAGGCGGATCTGTGCCCGCGCGGCGGGGGGGGGGGGCGTTGATTGGGCCCTGACACTGGATCCGTGGCGAGAACCGTGCGCGTCCACGAGGCGACGACACACCTGTCGGCTGCTGGAAGCGGTCGGGGCAGGGGAGGACGTCGTCATCACTCGCGCTGGCAAACCGGTTGCCCGCCTGGTCGCGGCCGGAACCCGGGCGGTTCGGCGCGTACCGGGCTCGCTGCGGGGCCGGACGAGGATCGCGGACGACTTCGACGAGATGCCCGAGGGGGGCGCTCGCGGCATTCCGAGGCGTCGGCCCGTGACCTTGCCGGCGGAGCTCGGTCGGCGTTGGTGGTCCACGGAGCCGAGTGCGGCGACAGGATGGTGATGGTGGCATTGCCGCCGGCCCATGTCCGGTGGGCGGTCCCCGTCATGCAGGGAGCGGCTCGCGCACCCTGACCTGGCCGTTGCCGGCGCTCAGGTCAGGTGAGTTGCTCGTGCCGGAACGTCTCGCCGTGGGGGTAGATGAGCTCGACCTCGAAGCAGTCTGCGGCGACATGCTCGAGGAAGCTGCGGGCGGTCCCGGTGGGTGCGGCCGGGAGGAGGACCGCGATGGACTCGACGGTGGTCCGGTCATCGAGCGCGGAGGTGTTCGCTGCGTACCGGTAGGCGGCTGCCTGAGCCCATGCGTGAGCGACGGTGACGACATCGGCGGCGGCTTTCGCCTCCACGACGCGCCGGACCGTTGGCTCGTACACGTCGGCTCGCAGTTCACCGATGGGGTGCTCTCGGAGGTAGCGGTGAGGGAGTGTCGCGACATACGCGGCGACGAGGTCCGCTTCGAGCTGCTGGCGGGCGGGAGAAGCCGGTGGTTGCACGGCGATGGCTTCAGCCCGTTGAGCGAAGCGGCCAGCCGTGTCGAAGCGTGACGGCAGGTCGGTCCGCTGCCAGTACACGCGGCTGCTCTTGAGTTCGTGACCTTTCAGCAGGGTGTGCATGGCCTCGTAGACGTCGCAGTGCCGGTAGCGGCCGTCGAGCTCCTCGAAGGTCTCCCAGATGGACCGGCTGCCGCCCGGGCGGTCGTTGCGGGTGCAGGGCCACGGCAGAGACAGGACGGCGGCGGCGACCTCATGGAGGGGTGCGGGTGCGGCGTCGCCGGGGCGGGGGTGGCGCATGCGCTCGGGGGCGTGGGCGAAGCACATCACACCGGTGCGTTCGAGGTCCAGGACGGCGCGGAGGACTGCCGGGGTGGCCTCGGCCGTGTAGCCGCGCGCCTTGAGGTGGTCGATGACCTCGCTCCACTGCAGCAGATCGTCTCCGAGGTGCTGCTCGATATAGCGGGTCGCGACGGCAGTGACGTGGTCGAGGTTCTGCGAGGCGGAGGCGGTGCTCATGACGGTGAACGCTACGACGGCCACGGGCTCGTCGGTGCTGGGACGCTGTACGGCGTCGCGCCCACCACCTGGCGGAGCTGGTCCTGCATCCGTTGCAACAGTCCCTCAGTTAGTTGACATAACGTCGATTATCGGCGCGATAGAACGGGGCGCGAGAAGGGGCTGACACCTGTCGGGAATCGCCCAGGTCGGCCGGCGTGATGACCGTCCACCGCAGGCGTCGCCGCCGCGGCTTTTGACGCCCGAGGCCGATGCCGGAGGCCGATGTCGGAGGCCGATGTCGGGACGCCGCTCGGGTGCCCGTTGCCGACGTCCCGCCTCACGACCCCGCGGCTGGGTCGGCAGCCGGCTGCCTGTGCGCACTTGCGGGCACCTCCGACCTCCGGCTCGTCCGACTCCCCCGAAATTGATCTTGACTCGGGACGTGCGCCGCCCGTCGAGCGTTCGTGCGGCCCGTCCGCGACCCCCGGCATCCGGTCCTCCGCGACCACCCTCCCCGTCCGCTGACACCAGCATCGTTACGTCACAGTGACGTATTCACTGTGGTGTCGGTCGTTCGACAGGCGGACCACCGTCGGGCTTCGTAGGGTCGGGCACATGAGAATCCGACGACCGTTCGCCGCACTGCTGACTTCGCTGGCGCTCTTCGGCGGAGCTGCGACGCTGACCGCGTGCGGGGATCCGGCCGGGCTGGATCGCAATGACGGCAGCACCGACGAGGTCGTGGAGACGGTCGACCCCGAGGACGCCGACCGGGAGAACCTGCCGGACGTCAGCAACCCGGAGACCGACCAGAACACCGACGACGACACGCAGGGCGACTGAGGTGCCGGTCAGCTGGAGCGTTCGGTGACCCAGAGCCGGTCCAGCCGGCCCGTCGAGTGGACGAGGTCGGCCAGGGAACGCTCCAGCTCGGCCTTGGTCGGCCGCTCCTGCAGCAGCGTCTGCACGTCTTCCAGGGCGCAGCGCAGCTGGAACAGCCGGTCCTGCAGCCCGTCCAGCTCCGCCCGTGACACCAGTACGACGTCGCCGGGCAATCCTGCCTTCGCGGTCGCCGAGCGCTGCTCGTAGGCGCGCTGGCGGCAGGCCTGGCCGCAGTACAGCCGCGGCCGCCCGACCGACCCCTGCTGTGGGAGAACCCGGCGGCACCAGCCGCACCGGCGTTCCTCACCGCTCCCCCGGCTGGGGAGTGGTGCGACGGGAAGGGATGCGGTGCTGCCGGACGCGTGCTGCTGTGCCACGCCTGCGCACGCTAGACGCCGCTGACGACAGTCCTGCATGACACGCCAGAACAGGCGTGGAAGGGCTGCCGACCTGTGGCCGGAGGCTGGTCGACCACCGCCTCCGACCGTGTCGACGGGGCCTCGCAGGTGCGCCGACCGGTGCCACTAGCGTGGACGACGTGCCTGCCGCGCGCTTCGCCTTCCTCGACGCGCCGACGCCGTTGGCCATGGCGCACCGCGGTGGAGCGATCGAGCACCTGGAGAACAGCATGCCGGCCTTCCAGGCCTGCGTGGACCTGGGCTACCGGTACCTCGAGACGGACGTGCAGGTGACGGCCGACGGCGTCCTCGTCGCCTTCCACGATCCCACGCTGGAGCGGGTCACCGACCGCAGCGGCCGCCTCGACGGCCTGACCTGGGCACAAGTTTCCGAGGCCCGCATCGGCGGCCGGGAGCCGATCGTGCGCCTCGAGGACCTGCTGGGCGCGTGGCCCGACGTCCGGTTCAACCTCGACATCAAGGCCGCCGGCGTGCTGGCCCCGCTCGTGCGCCTGGTGCGGCGCATGAAGGTGCTCGACCGCATCTGCCTGGGCTCGTTCTCCGACGCCCGCGTCGCCGCGGCCCGGCGGCTCTTCGGACCGATGCTCTGCACCTCGCTGGGGCCCCGGGGGGTCGCGGCGCTGCGGTTGTCCTCCTACTCCCCCCGCGCCGCCGGGCTGGTGCGCATCCCGGCCGGCTGCGCGCAGGTGCCCCTGCATCTCGGCGGCCGCGCCCTGGTGGACGAGCGCTTCCTCGCCGCCGCCCACGCGCGCGGTCTGCAGGTGCACGTGTGGATCGTCGACGACCCCGATGAGGCCGCGGCCCTGCTCGACCTCGGGGTCGACGGCATCATGACCGATCGGCCGGCGATGCTGCGCGAGGTGCTGGAGAAGCGCGGCCAGTGGGCGCCACCGTCGTGACGTGGCTCCGGGACTGGCGTCCGCGCACGCCCCCGCTGCCGGAGGACCTCGCGGCCCTCGTCCGGCCCGACGACCCCGAGTGGTTCGCCCGGGAGCTGGCCATCGCCTTCGCCCCGCCGTGGTGGTTCTGGCGGTTCGTGCTGCGTCGCTTCTCGTGGCTGGTGAGCGTCTTCGGCCGCGTGGAGGTCACCGGCGAGATCCCCGAGGAGCTGCGGCGGGGGCCCTTGCTGCTGGCCGCCAACCACATCGGCGACTTCGATCCCTTCGTCATCGCCGTCGCCCTGCACCGGCTGGGCGTCTCCCCCCGGATCATGGCCACCGGGGGCATCGTCTCCGCGCCGGTCGCCGGCCCGCTGCTGGAACGGACCGGCGCCATCCGGGTGGAGCGGGGCACCGAGCTGGCCCGCCACGCCGTCCGCGTCACCGAGGTGGCCCTGGTGCACGGAGGCCACGTCGTCGCCTATCCCGAAGGCCGGGTGGGCCTGGCGCCGGACCTCTGGCCCGAACGGGGCCGCACCGGAATGGCGCGGCTCGCACTGGGCCTGCGGGTGCCCGTGCTCCCGGTGAGCCAGTGGGGTGCGCACGAGGTGCTCCAGTACGGCAACGACCTCGGCAAGCTGCGCACCCTGCTGCGGGCCGTGCTGCGCCGTCCCGCGTTGCGGGTGCACGTCGGCCCGCCGGTCGTCTTCGACGACCTGGAGATGGGCCGCGTGGGAGACGCCAACCGGGCGCGCACCCGCATCGCCGCTGCGCTCACCCGGGGCCTGCGCCCACTGCGGTCCGACGAGCTCGACGGCCCCGCGTTCGTCGACCCGACACGGCCCACGACCGCCGTCGCCGCCTTTCCCGGCGGTGTCGTGCCGGAGGACATCCCGTGACCGGCGCGGGCCGGTGCTGGACCGGCCGCCACCTGCCTGGCACCCTGCCGCGGTGACCACCGCCGTCCCCGCCGCCGACCCGTCGGTGCCGTCGACCGATCCCGCCCTCCGGCGCGAGCGGTTCGGCTGGTACTCCTACGACTGGGCGATGTCGGTCTTCAACACCTCGGTGACGACCGTCTTCCTCGGCCCGTACCTGACCGCGATCGCGCGGGACGCCGCGGGCCCGGACGAGCGGCTCTCCTTCCTCGGGCTGTCGCTCGCGGCCGGCAGCTGGTTCTCCTACGTGCTGTCGGCGTCGGTCGTCCTGCAGGTGCTCGTGCTGCCCCTCGCCGGCGCCGTCGCCGACCGCACCGGCCGCAAGCGGGAGATGCTCACCGGGCTGGCGATCCTCGGGGCGCTCGCGACGACCGGCCTGTTCTTCGCCGGCGACGGCCGGTGGCTGCTGGGCGCGGGTCTGTTCGTCCTCGCCAACATCGCGTTCGGCGCGGCCACGGTCGTCTACTACTCGTGGCTGCCGGAGCTGGCCGGACCCGACGAGCGCGACGCCGTCTCCAGCAAGGGCTGGGCGTTCGGCTACGTCGGCGGGGCGCTGCTGCTGGCGGTCCACCTGGGCCTGGTCGTCGCGGCCGAGGACCTGGGGCTGACGACCGGTGAGGCCGTGCGTATCTGCCTGGCGACGGCGGGGCTGTGGTGGGGGGCCTTCACGCTGTTCTCGGTGTCCCGCCTGCGCAACCGCCCGGTCGCGCCCTCCGCAGGCCGGTCCAGCAGCAGCTTCCGCCAGCTGGCCACCACCTTCCGCGAGATGCGGGCCTTCCCGCTGACGCTGTGGTTCCTCGGTGCCTACCTGCTGTTCAACGACGGCGTGCAGACGGTCATCTCCCTGTCGGCCACCTACGCCACCGAGGAGCTGGACCTGGCGCAGGACGTGCTCACCGGCGCGATCCTGATGGTCCAGGTGGTGGCGATCTTCGGCGCGCTGGGCCTCGGCCGCCTGGCCGGTCGCTACGGCGCCAAGCGGGTCGTCCTGGGCGCCCTGGTGGCCTGGATCGGTGTGCTGTTCGCCGCGTTCTCCCTGCAGACCGGCGCGGTCGCCCAGTTCTACGCCCTCGCCGCCGTCATCGGGCTCGTGCAGGGCGGCACCCAGGCCCTCTCCCGCTCCTTGTTCAGCCAGCTCATCCCGGCGGGCAAGGAGGCGGAGTACTTCGGCTTCTACGAGATCAGCGACCGCGGCACCAGCTGGCTCGGGCCGCTCGCGTTCGGCCTCACCTACCAGCTGACCGGCTCCTACCGGCTGGCCATCGTCAGCCTGGTGATCTTCTTCGTGGCCGGGTTCGTCGCGCTGGCCGCGCTGCCGATGCGCCGCGCTGTCGTCGCCGCCGGCAACACGCCGCCGGAGAAGCTGTGACCGCGCCCGACGGCGAGCGGCCCGCTCCCCCGCCGCCGATGGTGCCCGCCTCCGGCGACCGGCGACGCCACCCCGCACCGGCCCATCTGCGGTTCTTCCACGGCCCCATGGACTGCGGGAAGTCCACGCTGGCGCTGCAGGTCGACCACAACCACAGCCGGCAGGGCCGGCACGGGTTGCTGGTCACCCAGGGCGACCGGTCCGCGGCTCCGCGGATCAGCTCCCGCGTCGGGCTCTGCCGGGCGGCGATGGAAGTGCACGCGGGCACCGACCTGCGGCTGCTCGTCCGCACGCGCTGGGCCGACGGCCACCGGGTCGACTACCTGATCGTCGACGAGGCGCAGTTCCTCCTCCCCGCCCAGGTGGACCAGCTGGCCGAGCTGGTCGACGAGTCGCACGTCGACGTCTACGCCTTCGGGCTCACCACCGACTTCCGCGCGCAGCTGTTCCCCGGCACCCGGCGCCTGCTGGAGCTGGCCGACGAGGTGCAGCGCATCCAGGTGGAGGTGCTCTGCTGGTGCGGTCTCCCGGGGCTGCTCAACGCCCGGGTCGTCGACGGCGTCATGGTCCGCTCCGGCGCGACCGTCGTCGTCGCCGACACCGCTCCCCCCGAGCTGCCCGGGGAGGGCGCCGGCGCCCCCGCCGTCCGGTACCAGGTGCTCTGCCGGCGGCACTACGTGCGCGGCGAGCTGGGCCCCACCGCCGCCGGGCCGGGCCAGCTCGCCCTGCCCTGAACGGCGGCTCCTCACCCCTGCGGGGGGCGCCCGCGCCCCGGATCCCACCCCATGCGATGATGAGCAGCCGATTCGGCGGAATCTCTCCGCCTTTTCGGTCGTTCATCTCTCTGACTCCCCGGTCGCCTGGGTACTGCCCTGGCCACCGGACGTCGAGTCCCGACCGACACGAGCACGAGAGGACGGTGTGCCATGGGTGAGCGTTCCCTGCGCGGCAGCCGACTGGGCAGCGTCAGCTATGAGACCGAGCGCAACACCGCGCCCATCGAGCGGCAGTACGCCGAGTACCGGTGCGCCTCGGGCCACCTGTTCACGGTGCCCTTCGCCGACGACGCGGAGCTCCCCGACACCTGGGAGTGCAAGTTCGACGGTTCCGCGGCGAAGCTGGTCGGTGGGACCGAGCCGGCGCCCAAGAAGGTGAAGCCCCCGCGGACGCACTGGGACATGCTCCTGGAGCGGCGCAGCGTGGAGGACCTCGAAGAGGTCCTCGCCGAGCGCCTCGAGGTGCTCCGGGGCCGGCGGACACGCGCCAGCTGACCCCAGCCCTACCGCAGTGACCGGACGGCCCCGGTGGAGAGATCCACCGGGGCCGTTCCGCGTCCGGGGCCGGGTGCCCCCGGGAGCGGGTCAGGCCTTCTGGTCGGGGTCCCGCAGGACCTCCCCCTCGATCACGAGCGGCTCCCCACGGCCGTAGGACTCGGTGGTGTCCACCGGGGCGGTACGGGTGCTCCCCACGCGCACCGGTCCACGCAGGTGCTCGGGCAGCCGGGCGAGCACCACCCGCCGGAGCGCGCCACGCACCAGCCCCCGGGTGCCCGGCAGCAGGCACAGCAGCCCGATCAGGTCACCGAGGAAGCCCGGCAGCACCATCAGCAGACCGCCGACGGCGACCAGCCCGGCGTCACCGAGCTCGCGGCCCGCGGCCTCGCGTGACCGCGCCCGCTGCCGCAGGTCGGCGAGGGCCCGCCGGCCCTGGCTGGCCAGCAGCACCCATCCGAGCGCACTGGTGACGAGGGTGGCGAGGATCGTCCACCCGAGGCCGATCCAGGCGGCGACCAGCACGAAGACCACCAGCTCCGCCAGCGCGGTCAGCCCCACCACCGTGCGCAGTCTCCGACGCACCACGTCAGCCACGTCGCCTCCCCTCTCCAGGTCGTGCCGTTCCCGCTCCCCCGCCGGTCACGGGTGGCCGCACGCGTCCGGGCAGCCAGTCGGCCAGCCGGTCCTGCACGCCCCACACGGTCACGCGCGCCCACGCCTCTCCAACGATCGAGCCGCTCATCTTGCTCCGGCCGAACGCACGTTCGGTGAAGGTGATCGGCACCTCGGTGACGCGGGCCCCTGATCGCAGGGCTCGCCAGGCCCAGTCGACCTGGAAGCAGTAGCCCTCGCTCGCCACCTCGTCGAACGGGAGCCGGTCGATCAGCTCGGCGCGGGCCGCCCGGAAGCCCCCGGTGGCGTCGCGCAGCGGCAGCCGCAGCGCCCACCGGGTGTACCGGTTCCCGAGGCGGGACAGCACCAGCCGGTGCAGCGGCCAGTCCTCGACCCGGCCACCGTCGACGTAGCGGGACCCCAGCACGAGGTCGGCGTCGGCCAGGGCGGCGAGCAGGGCGGGCAGCTGCTCGGGCGGGTGCGAGCCGTCGGCGTCCATCTCGACCAGGACGTCGTAACCGCGCTCCTGGGCCCAGCGGAACCCGGCGACGTAGGCACGTCCCAGGCCGGCCTTCGCGGCGCGGTGCAGGACGTGGACGCGGGGATCGGCCGCCGCCAGCGAGTCGGCGATCCGCCCGGTGCCGTCGGGCGAGCCGTCGTCGACGACCAGGGCGTGCGCCTCCGGGACGCTGGCGTGCAGCCTGCCGAGCACCCGCTCGAGGTTCTCCGCCTCGTTGTAGGTCGGGACGACCACCAGGACGCGCTCGCTCACGCCCGGCTCCCCGCACGCCGCCGGAGGGCGGCGCACAGCGCCGCGCCGAGCCCCAGGGCGGTGAGGAGCACCTCCGGCGCGGCACCGAGCCGCTGGGCGACCGTCCGGCCGTCCCGCTGGGCCACCTCGGCCACGAACACCGCGGGCTCGAACAGCTCGGAGGAGCGCACCACGGTGCCGTCCGGCGCCACGATCGCGGAGATGCCGCTGGTCGCGGCCACCGCGACGGTGCGGCCGAACTCGACCGCGCGCACCCGGCTCATCGCCAGCTGCTGGGCGCTCTCGTCGGTGTAGCCGAACGTGGCGTTGTTGGTCTGAACCACGAGCATGCCCGCACCACCGTCGACGACGTCGCGCACGAGGCCGTCGTACACCACCTCGAAGCAGATGAGGTCGCCGAGCCGCACGCCACCGATGTCGAGGACGCCCACCTCGTCCCCCGCGGCGAAGTCCCGGCGGACGAGGTCGACCTTGTCGCTGAAGAACCGGAAGAAGTCGCGGGCCGGGACGTACTCGGCGAACGGAACGGGATGCCGCTTGACGTACGTGTCGCCGGGACCGCCCTCGGGGGTCCAGACGATCGCGGTGTTGCTGATGTACTCCCCCGGGCCGTTCACGACCGCGCCGACCAGCACCGGCGCACCCACCGCATCGGCCGCGCGCTGGATCTGCGCCGCGGCGTCGGCGTTGCGGTAGGGATCGATGTCCGAGCTGTTCTCCGGCCAGAGGACGACGTCGGGAGGTGGCTGCCGGCCGGCGGCCACCTCCCCGGCCAGGCGCAGCGTCTGCTGGACGTGGTTGTCGAGCACCGCCCGCCGCTGGGCGTTGAAGTCCAGGCCGGCGCGCGGTACGTCGCCCTGGATCACCGCGACGGTGGCGGTGGGGCCGCCTGCGGTGAGGGAGCCCCCGGCCAGCGGCAGCCAGGCCAACCCGCCCACCAGCGGGATCGTCAGCGCGCCGGCCAGCGCGGCCGCCGCCCCGCGACGGTGCCGGGCCGTGATCCCTGCCGCGCTCCGTCCCTGCGCGAGGGCGAGGGCCGCCGCCAGCAGGGTGCCGGTGAGCGCGACGGCGAAGCCGACCAGCGGGACACCGCCGTACGCGGCGAACGCCAGGAAGGGGCCCTCGGTCTGGGAGAGGCCCAGCCGGCCCCAGGGGAACCCCCCGAAGGGGAAGCGGCCGCGGCCCGCCTCGACGGCCACCCACAGGGCGGCGGCCCACAGCGGCCAGGCGGGGAGCCGGGACGTGAGCGCGGTCAGGCCCCCGAGCGCGGCGACGAACAGCGCCTGGCTGACCGCGAGGGCCAGCCACGGGACGGCCCCGACGTAGATGCCGGTCCAGGAGAGCAGGGGGACGAAGAAGGTGAGCCCGGTGACCAGCCCGAGCCAGAGACCGGCGCGGACGCTGCGCCCGTGGACGGCGACGGCGAGCGCGGCCGGGCCCAGCACCGCCAGGGCGGCGAGGTCGTATCCCGGGAACGCCAGGAACATCGCCAGCCCGCCGCAGGCAGCCAGGACGGTGCGCCAGGGGGCGCGCGACCAGCGGGAGGCCGGAGCTCCCGCCGGCGGCACGGGCCGCCCGGCAGCGTCGGGGCCGGCCGGGCGCGCGAGCGTCCAGGTTCCCGGCCCGCCATCGCCTGCGGGCACGCAGCGCCTCCCCGGTGCAGCCGCCCACCCGGGGCGGGACGTCCCCGCGCCCGTTCGGGCGGGGTCCGGGCCGCGGTGTCCGCGGCCCCGACCCAGCATCCCATCCCGGCGGAGTGGGCGAGCGCGTGTGCGCCGGGACCTTCCGTCCGAACCACCGGACCCCTGCTCCCGGGGGCGCCGGCGGTCGCCCTCCGCGATCGGCGCGCCTTCGGGCCGGACGGCCGGTCGCTGGCGGCGATCGGCGCGACCGTTGTCTGATGGCGCGGCTCCACGGGGGCTCCGCCGGGGTGCCCGCACACGCCGCGACCGGCGGCCCGCCGGCCCCCCGCGACCCGGGAGCGCACCCGAGATCGGGAGCGCCGGCCGGAGGGACTGACGCGCCTGCCGGGGAACGTGCGTGCGGTGCTCCCGGTCAGGAACTGCAGGGACTGTAAGAACTGCCCCGCGCCGAATCGAGACCCTGGCGAGCTGTGCGTCGCAGTGTGATCGAATCGTTACTGATCGTTGACAGCGACGGCGCTCACCCCGCGCCCGTCACCACCCGGCCGTCGACGAGCAGACCGGCGCAGCCGGGTCGGATCCGGTTGCCGAGGACGCCGGAGAGCCCCTGGTCGGTGGCCCACAGCGCGAGGTCCGCGGGCGCTCCCACGGCCAGCGGCCCGGCCGGGTGCTCGGCGCGGACGGCGAACCAGCCGCCGTGCGTGGCGGCGTCGAAGGCGTCGAAGGGACGCAACCCGGAATCCGGCGTCCGGTGGTCGACGGCCGCGTGCACCGCCCCCCAGGGGTCCAGCGGAGTCACCGGCGCATCGCTGCCGAGAGCCAGGGCGACCCCCGCGTCCGCGAGCTCGGCCAACGGATTGGTGGCCAGGGCCCGCTCGACGCCGAGCCGCTCGGCGTACATGCCCGCATCGCCTCCCCAGGTGGCGTCGAAGGCCGGCTGCACGCTGGCCACCATCTGCCAGTCCCGCATCCGGTCGATGGCCGCGGCGGAGGGCATCTCCAGGTGCTCGAGGCGGTGACGGCAGGCGCGGACGGCCGCGACGCCCAGCTCCGCGACGACGGCGCCGACGGCGTCCAGGACCTGCTCGACGGCGGCGTCCCCGATGACGTGGAAGCCGGCCTGGATCCCCGCCGCCGTGCAGGCGCGCACGTGCTCCACCAGCGCGGCGGACTCGAACCGCAGGGTGCCCGACGTCTCGGGTCGGTCACTGTAAGGAGCGCTCAGGGCGGCGGTGTGCGAGCCGAGGGCGCCGTCGCAGAACAGGTCTCCCCCGGCGCCGGCGAGACCGAGTTCCCGGACCAGCTCCAGGCCGCCGCGCTCGGACAGCTCGCCCCAGTACCCCACGACGCGCGGGCCGGGCACCTCGGCGGCCAGGGCCAGCAGCTCCCTCAGGTCGTCGGCGGAGGAGACCTCCGGCCCGGCCATCTCGTGCAGGCTGCCGATCCCCAGGGCGGCCGCCGCGGACCGGGCGGCGCGCTGTGCGGCGCGGCGCTGCGCGGTCCCCACCGCACCGTAGGCGGCCTGGCGGGCGGCGTGGTGGGCGTCCAGGCGCAGCCGTCCGTCCGGCGAGAACCCCGGGAGCCCGGTGATGCCCGGGACGAGGTCGAGCAGCGCGGTGGAGACCGTCGCCGAGTGGACGTCGACACGGGCCAGGTAGACCGGGCGCCCGGCGGCCACGGCGTCGACGTCGGCGCGCGTCGGGCCCCGTCGCTCGGGCCAGTCGGTCTCGTCCCAGCCGGTGCCCAGGACGATCCCGCCTGGCGCCGTCGCGACGTGGGCTCGGATGGACTCCATCGCATGGGCGAGGCTGGGGCTCGAGTGCAGGTCGAGACCGGTCAGCGCCAGACCGGTCGCCGTGGCGTGCACGTGCGCGTCGACGAAGGCAGGCGTCAGCAGCGCCCCCTCCCCCGCGACCGCGTGATCGGCACGCGGGGCCTTTGCGGCAGCACCGGTCCAGGCGATCCGGCCGTCGACGACGTGCACGGCGCGCCCGGGGCGGTCGCCGATCCGCACGTCGGTGAGCAGCAGGCTCATGTGGCGTCCACCTCTCGTCCCCGCGCTCGCGTCCGACCGCGAGGCGACGAGTAGGAGATCACGCCGACTCGGCCGCTCCGGCGGGAGACCCTCCGGTGGCCGGGCGCCCCGCCCGACGGTAGGCAGGACCGATGGGCGGCAAGGGGAAGGAGCTGCGCACCGAGCGGCTGCGGCTGCGCCCCTGGACCACCGGCCCGGCGGACCTGGCCCGGCTTCGCGACGTCTACCGCCGGGAGGAGGTGACCCGCTGGCTGGGCGGGACGCCGTCGGTGCCCCCGGCCGAGCTGGTCGAGCGCTGGGCCGAGGTGCACCGCCAGGACGAGACGTTCCTGTGCTGGGCGATCGAGCGACCCGACGGCGTCCCGGCGGGCACGGTGCTGCTCAAGCCGCTGCCGAACGGGGTGGGCGAGGTGGAGGTCGGGTGGCACCTGCACCCCGACTCGTGGGGTCACGGCTACGCCACCGAGGCCGCGCGGGCGGTGATCGACCGGGCGTTCGTTCGCGGCCTCCCCGAGGTCTACGCCGTCGTCCGACCCGGCAACGAGCCGTCGATGGCGGTGTGCCGGCGGCTGGGCATGACCCCGCTGGGCCGGATGCGGCGCTGGTACGACGTCGAGCTGGAGGCCTTCCGGCTCATGGCGCCGGTCGTCGTCGAGTGAGCTGTCCGCTCAGCGGCGGCGGAGCAGCCCGGTGAGCCGGCGGGCCGGGGACTTCTTCGCGCGCGTCGTCCCCCGCCCCGCCGCGCGCACCGCGTCGGCGGCCGCCGCCTCCGACGGCGTGGGGGCGGTGCCCCCGAGGTGGGCCGGGAGCCACCAGCGGTCGTCGTCGCCGGCGGGCCGGTCGGGGTAGCTGCGCTGCGCCTCGTCGAGCAGCGCCACCATGGCGGTGCGCGTGCGGTCCAGCAGCGCGGCGATCTGCTCCCCCGGCTCGGGGGTGATCGGGTCGCCCAGGAAGACCATGACCGGGACGCCCCGGCGCAGCTCCACCTTGTGGTTCTTGGTCGCCACCCGGTGCCCGCCCCACACCGCCGCCGGGATGATCGGCACACCGGCGTCGATGGCCATGCGGGCGGCGCCTGCCTTGAGGTCCTTGACCGTGAAGCTCGTGCTGATGGTGGCCTCGGGGAAGACGCCGACCACCTCGCCGTCCTTGAGGGCGCGCACGGCGGCCTCGAACGCCGTCGAGCCGGCTTTCCGGTCGACGGGGATGTGCTTCATGGCCCGCATGAACGGCCCGGCGAGCCAGTGCTCGAACACGGGCGACTTCGCCATGAACCGGACGAGGCGGTGCTGCGGCAGCGCGCCCAGGCCGAGGAAGGTGAAGTCGAAGAAGCTGACGTGGTTGCTGCAGATGATCGCCCCACCCACGGGTGGGACGTGCTGCGAGCCGCGGACGTCGAACCGGAACCGGAGGAGCCGGAAGACGACGAGTGCCAGTCGGATGACCAGGCGGTAGGGCTTGTCCCTCGGGTCGGGCGACGTGCCGAACAGCCCCGGACGGACGACGTCGCGCCAGCTCGCGGTGTACATGGCGGGAATCTAGCGGCTCGCGCCGGCGGTCGCCCGGGGGGTCTCCTCCCCCGCGGTGACGGCGACGGCCGCCCGGACGACGGCGGCGAGGTCGCCGGTCTCGCGGTGCACGCGCCGCTGGAGGTCCGCTCCCGTCCCGCGGGTCAGGAGGGCGTCCAGACCGCTGCTCACCACGGCTTCGTCGCCGGCCTCGGCGAGCGCGGGCCGGACGTGATCCAGCAGATCGGCCAGCACGTCGGCGGCCGGGGCGGGCCGGCCGGTTCGCGGGTGCACCAGGTCACCGGAGAGCCCGGAGCGGGAGGCGCGCCAGGACGCCAGGCGGAGCACCTCCGCGCGCGTCTCCGGTACCGCTCCCCCGGCGCGGGCCTCCCGGGCGGCGGTCTCGACCAGGCCGCGCACGAGCCCGGCGAGGGTGACGGCGTCCTCCACACGCATCAGCACGTCGGCCGTGCGGACCTCGACGGTGGGCCAGGTGGCCGACAGGCGGGCGTCGAAGTAGACCATCCCGTCGTCCAGCACGGTCCCGGTGGCGAGCACCGCCTCGACGAGCCGGTGGTAGTCCGCCGCGTCGTGGAAGGGCTCGTTCGGGCCGGCCGAGGGCCATCGGTGCCACACCTGCGACCGGAAGCTGGCGTAGGAGGTGTCCCGGCCCTGCCAGAACGGCGAGTTCGCGCTGAGCGCGGTCAGCACCGGCAGCCAGTTGCGGATGCGGTTGAGCACCGCCACCCCTTCCTCGTCGTCGGCCACCGACACGTGCACGTGGCAGCCGCAGGTGAGGACCTCCTCAGCGGTGCGCCCGAAGGTCTCGAGCAGGCGCCCGTAGCGCTCGCCCTCCGTGGGGACCGGCGTCACGCCGACCGGCGAGGTGGCCAGGGCGGCGACGCGGGCACCCACGGCGGCGGCCGCGTCGTCGGCCCGGCCGCGCCAGTGCTGCAGCTGGCTGCGGATCTCGGCCAGCGTCGTGCACACCGGCGTGCCGAGTTCCATCTGGTGGGCCTTCAGCTCGGGGACGAGGCGGGCGGTCTCCGGGACGGCGACGTCCTTGCCGCGCTCCTCGAGGTCGTGCTGGTGGACGTCCTCGCCCTCGCCGCGGCGCGCCGCGACCGCCAGGGCCTCCGGGGCCCGGGGAACGGGAACGCCGTGGGGGTCGACGACCAGCAGTTCTTCCTCGACGCCCACCGTTCGCACGGTCCCATGATCCAGAGGGACATCGCCGGGCGCAGATCCAACCGGTCCTGGTGGTCCGTTGGTGATGCGGTGCCCGAAGGGCGCCGGTTTTGGTTGCTCGTCAAATCAGCACAACGAATGTTGTCCCGATTGTTGGGGATAACGGTAGACTGGACGCATGCCACGTGCCTGGCAGCAGCCGTTGCCCGACATGCCTGCCCTACCGCCGGCACGCGCCTGGGCCCGGCTGCGACCGCCTCCTGGGTACGAGGACCAGTGGCGCCGGCTGGCCGACGCGGCGCTCGAGCTCGATCTCGGGCCCGAGGAGCTGGCGGCCGGTGGCCTCGACGAGCTGTCCGCCGCGCGCGGCTGGAAGCCGGCCACCGTCGCGCTCTACAGCAAGGTCGCCCGCTACGGCGGTCTGGCGCTCGCGCAGCCGGCCACCCCCGAGCCGGATCCGCCGCAGCTCGATCTCCGGCCGCTGACCCGGATCCGCGCCGAGGACCCCGAGCACCTGCGCTCGGTGGCCTGGTGCGCGCTCGCCCTGGGCTGGCCCGCGCCGGTCGGCGCCTTCCGTTCGCTGCGGCGGGACCAGGTGCGGGCGACCGCGCGCCGCCTGCACGTCACCACCGACGACGGCGAGTGGTCCGTCCCCGGGGCGCTGACCGCCTGGCACGCCTGGGAGGCGGCTCGGGCGAGGTTCCCGGCGCTGGCCGCCAGTCCCTGGGTGCTGCCGGCGCTGCGCCGGGGGCCCGGCCTGGATTCCCGCATCGGTGGCAGGCTCTCCAACCAGGCCCTGCAGGCCACCTTCACCAAGCACGTGCGCGCCACGGTCGGGCACCTGCGCGCCACCGTCGCCCCGTCCCGCCGCGAGGCCGTCGAGGAGCTCGCCGCTGCCTACCGGACGCTGTCCTACGACTCCTACCGCCGGCTGGCGCTCGCGGCCGGCGCCCAGCCGGTGGGATCCCGCGGCATGGTCCGCGCCACCCGAGCGGTGGCCCGGGCGTCCCGGCAGGCCGGCTGAGCGCGCTCAGAGCAGCGTCAGCTGCTCAGCCGCACCACCGGGGGCGGGGGCCGACGCTGCACCCCGGTCGGGGACAGGACCGGGCCCCGGGAGCGCCGTGGAGGGCAGGCTGCCGGCGGGGAAGCCGACCTCTTCGTCGCCGGGCACGCCCATGACCTCGACCTGGCGGGCCGCCCCGCCGGACCGCCGGTCCAGGCCGTGCCGGGCCAGCAGCGGCGCCACCTGCCGGGCCAGCCACGTGCGGTACTCGGCCGGCACGTAGGCCCGGCGGGCGTACAGGCGCTCGTACCGCGGAACGAGTTCGGGGTGCACGCGACGCAGCCAGGCCATGAACCACTCCCGGGCGCCCGGGCGCAGGTGCAGCGGGATCACGGTCACGCCGGACGCCCCGGCCGCGGCGATCGCAGCGAGTGCGGCGTCCAGCTGCGCGGGAGAGTCGGTGAGGCCGGGGAGCACGGGCGCGAGGAAGGCCCCGCAGGGCAGCCCGGCGTCGGCCAGCGCCCGGATCAGCTCCAGCCGGGCGCGCGGGCCGGGGACGCCGGGCTCGAGCGCGGCGTGCAGGTCGTCGTCCCAGATGGCGATCGAGACCCCCAACCCCACGGGGACGTCGCGGGCGGCGGCCGCAAGCAGGGGGATGTCGCGCCGCAGTAGGGTGCCCTTGGTGAGGATGGAGAAGGGGGTGGCGGACGCGGCGAGCGCCTCGATCACCCCGGGCATGAGCCGATAGCGACCCTCGGCCCGCTGGTAGGGGTCGGTGTTCGTGCCGAGGGCGACGTGCTCGCGCCGCCATGACGGCCGGGCCAGCTCCCGCCGCAGCACCTCGACCAGGTTGGTCTTGACCACGACCTGGGTGTCGAAGTCCCGGCCCGAGTCGAGCTCCAGCCATTCGTGCGTCCGGCGAGCGAAGCAGTACACGCACGAATGCGAGCAGCCGCGGTAGGGGTTGATGGTCCACGGGAAGGGCATCGCCGACTCCCCCGGCACGCGGTTCAGCGCGCTCCTGGACCGCACCTCGTGGAAGGTGAGCCCGGGGAACTCGGGCACCTGCACGCTGCGCAGCAGCCCACGGATGGTCGGCATGCCGGGCAGCGCCCCGGGCTCGTCGACGTCGAGTCGCTGCGCGTCCCACCGCATGCCCACCATCCGAACACACGTTCGAACGACTGTCCAGCTGTCGGATGGGTGGCGGGGCCCGACGTCGACCGGTGCGGCTGCCCGGTGACCACCGGTCCTACCGACGTCGGACAGCTACCGCCTGGTCTCGTACCTGGTCAGGACCACGCCGTCGGGAAACGTCCGGGTCTCCACCAGGGTCAGGTCCACCCAGTTGTCCAGGGCCGTGAAGAACGGCGTGCCGCTCCCCACCAGGACCGGTGCGGTGGCCACCACGTACTCGTCGATCAGCCCGGCCCGCATCGCCGCTGCGGCGAGTGTGGCGCCGCCGATGTCCATGGGGCCGCCGTCCTCGGCCTTCAGCCGGGTGATCTCGGCGACCGCGTCGCCGGTGACCAGGCGGGCGTTGCCGTCGACCGCGCTGATCGTGGAGGAGAACACCATCTTCGGCATGTCCCGCCAGCGGCGGGCGAACTCGATCTCCGCCGGTGTGACGCCGGGCTGCTGGTCGGCGGTCGGCCAGTGGGAACTCATCGTCTCCCACAGTTTCCGCCCGTACAGCGCCAGGCCGGTCGCCCCCACCCGGTCGGACCACCACTGGAACAGCTCGTCGCTCGGCACGCTCCAGCCGATGTCGTCGCCGGGCGCGGCGATGTAGCCGTCCAGGCTCACGTTCATGCCGAAGCTCAGTCTCCGCACGGCGTCTGCCTCCCATGAGTCGGTCTCCGGCGTACAGACCGGCGCACCGCGGGAGAGTCATCGGTCAGGCCACACCGGGGGGCCGGTCGACCACCACGCCCGGCGAAGGCTGCGCCCGGGACCCCCTCGTGACGCATGACAGCCGGCGGTCAGATCGGTGGCCGGGCCTCGTAGGGGGTGGAGAGGACCACCGTCGTCCGGGTGCGGACGTTCGCGGCGGCGCGGATCTCCTTGAGCAGGTTCTCCAGCGCGTCCGGCGAGGCCACCCGCACCTTGAGGATGTAGCTCTCCACCCCCGCGACCGCGTGGCACTCCTCGATGGCGTCGAGGTGCGCCAGCAGGGCCGGCGCGTCGTCGGTCTGCGCGTCGGTCGGGGTGATCGACACGAAGGCCGTCAGCGGCAGGCCGATCTGCGTGGCGTCGAGCGTCGCCCGGTACCCGGTGATCAGCCCGCGCTGCTCGAGCCGCCGCACCCGCTGGTGCACGGCCGACACCGACAGCCCCACCCGCTCGGCCAGCTCGGTGAAGCTGGCTCGGCCGTCGCGGGCGAGCGCCGCCATCAGCGCCCGGTCGACGTCCAGCGGGACGCCCCCGGCCTCAGCCGGGGAGTTCGACGAGCTCACGGGGACCGTTGTTCAGGACGCGGACGCCGTCGTCGGTGCAGACGACGATGTCCTCGATGCGGGCGCCGTGGCGACCGGGCAGGTAGATGCCCGGCTCCACGGAGAACGCCATGCCCGGCTCCAGCGGGAGCTGGTTGCCGGCCACGATGTAGGGCGCCTCGTGGCTGTCCAGTCCGATGCCGTGCCCGGTGCGGTGGATGAAGTACTCGCCCCAGCCGGCGTCGGCGATCACGGTGCGGGCCGCCGCGTCGATCTGCTCGGCCGTCACGCCGGGGCGCACCGCGGCGGTCGCCGCCTGCTGCGCGGCGTGCAGCACCTCGTACCACTGCGCCACGTCGGCCGGTGCGCTCCCGCCGACGACGTAGGTCCTGGTGCAGTCGGAGCGGTAGCCGGTCGCCGTCTCGCCGCCGATGTCCACGACGACGACGTCCCCGGCCTCCACCGTGCGGCCGGAGAGCTCGTGGTGAGGGCTGGCGCCGTTGGGCCCCGAGCCGACGATGGTGAAGTCCACCCCCACGTGCCCCTCGGCCAGGATGGCCGCCGCGATGTCGGCGCCGACCTCCGCCTCGGTGCGGCCGACCCGCAGCCACTCCCCCATGCGGGCGTGCACCCGGTCGATCGCCGCGCCGGCCCGGGCCAGCTCCTCGACCTCGGCGGGCGTCTTCACCATGCGGAGCCGGTCCACGACCGGGCTCGCGAGCTCCAGCGCCGACCCGGGCAGCGCCCGCTGCACACCCAGCGCGTGCTCGGCCCACGTACGCGACCCGACGGCGACCCGGGCGGGGGCGGAGCCGAGCCGGGCGGTCGCCGCCCCGGCCAGCACCGCGAACGCGTCATCGGTCTCGTCCCAGGCGAGCACCTCCAGGCCGAGCGCTCCGGCCGGGCTGGCGTCGACCATGGGCGCCTCCAGGCGGGGCACGACGAGGAACGCCTCGCCCGAGCGGGGCACCGCGAGGGCGGTCAGCCGCTCCATCGCGTGGGCGGCGTAGCCGCACAGGTAGCGGAGGTCGGCGCCGGGGGTGAGCACGAGGAGGTCCACGCCCAGCTCACCGGCGATCGCCCGGGCGGCGTGCACCCGGTCGACGGTCACGAGCGGGCCTGTTCCGGCCGGTTCTGTCACGGTTGTCACCGGCGCAGAGTAGCCACGCCGGACCACCCTTCCCCGCAATCGTTGCCAGACCGCTACCGTCCGCGGACGTGGACGAGCACGCGCAGTCCGGGCGGACGACGGCACAGGTCGGCGGGGTGGCCGCGTGACCACCATGCTCCTGGACGCCGCATCGCTGTACTTCCGCGCCTTCTACGGCGTCCCGACCAGCGTCACCACCCCGGACGGGCGGCCGATCAACGCCGTCCGGGGTTTTCTGGACATGACGGCGCGCCTGGTCACCGCGCACGCGCCGGACCGGCTGGTCGCCTGCTGGGACGACGACTGGCGGCCGGCGTTCCGGGTGGCGGCGCTGCCCTCGTACAAGGCCCACCGGGTCGCGCCAGAGGGCGGCGAGGAGACCCCCGACGAGCTCGCTCCGCAGGTGCCGGTCCTGATCGAGGTGCTCGCCGCCGCTGGGATCGCCCGCGTCGGCGCACCGGGCTACGAGGCCGACGACGTGATCGGCACGCTCGCCACCCGGGCCCGCGGCCCCGTCGACGTCGTCACCGGCGACCGCGACCTGTTCCAGCTGGTCGACGACGCCCGCGGCGTGCGGGTGCTGTACACGGCGCGGGGCATCTCCGACCTGGAGTTCGTCGACGAGGCCGCCGTCACCGCGAAGTACGGCATCCCCGGCCGGGCCTACGCCGATTTCGCCGTCCTCCGCGGCGACCCGAGCGACGGGCTGCCCGGCGTGCCCGGCGTGGGCGCGAAGACCGCCGCCGCGCTCATCGGCGAGTTCGGCGACCTGGCCGGCATCCGGGCGGCGGTGGCGCGCACGGTGGTCCCGGCGCCGCCGCTGACGGCGGCCGTGCTGAAGAAGCTGCACGCGGCCGCCGACTACCTCGACGCCGCCCCGGTGGTGGTCGCCGTGGCGCGGGACATCGATCTGCCCGCGGTCGAAGGCGCCCTCCCCCGCTCCCCCGCCGACCCCGGCGCGCTGGCCGCGCTGGCCGAGCGGCACGGCCTGCAGTCCTCCCTCGGCCGCCTGGGTGCCGCGCTGGGCTGGCCGGCGGACGCGCTCGGCTGAGCACGCCTCAGCCGCGGGTCACGGCTCGCTCCAGGTGTACCGGGCGCCCTCGGCGTCGGTGATCTCGATCCGGAGGGTGATCTCCTCGTCGTCGGCGGTCACGCCGGTGCACGCGTAGGTGGCCCCCTCCTCCACGCGCATCTCCTGGTCGCAGTTCAGGTCGACGGCGACGCCCTCGCGCTGTTCGAACTGCTCGGCGACGTCGCGCTCCACCGCCGAGCGCGAGAGCACCGTCGGCCCGGTGGTGCTCGCCAGGACGACGCCGCCGACGAGGACGGCCGCCAGCACGAGCAGCCCCACGAGCAGCCCGGTCCGCGTCGTGCGGGCCGGAGGCCGGGCGAGCGCGTACTGCGGCAGTCCGGAACCGCTCGCGCCCGGGGGCCCGTACTGCGCCGGCGGGCCGGACTGCGGCTGCCCGTACTGCGGCTGCCCGTGCGGTGGCTGCCCGTACCGGGGTGGGCCGTACCCGCCGGCGCCCGGGTGCCTGTGCTGCGGCGGCTGGCCGTAGGGAGCCTGACCGAACGGTGGGGCGCCGTAGGGCCGCGTGTCCCCGGGCCGGCCGTAGCCGGCCGGAGCCTGCCCGTGGGGCCAGGCCGGCGGACCCCACGGCTGCTGCGGGGGCGCGGGACGGTCCCCGCCCGGTGCATCACCGGAGGAGTGCTCGCCGTGCGGCGGATGGGTCATCGTCGCTCCCGACTGCCTGCGTCCGGTCGGCGACCGGGCGCCGGGGATTCTGCCGCACCCGAGCACCGGGCCGGTGGCGGCGGACCGCTGATCAGCCGCCGACGGCGACGGCGACGACCCCCCGCCGCACTCGCTCCACCGCGGCCCGGGCGGTTCGGGCCACGGGGTCGTCGGCGACCTTGCCGAGCTGGTCCAGGAGGTCGATGAGCTGCCGCGCCCAGCGGACGAAGTCACCCCCGGAGAGCTCGGTGCCGGCCTGCTCGGCGCCGGCGAGCACCCGGTCCAGGCTCTGCCCGTCGGCCCAGCGGTAGGCGGCCCAGGCGAAGCCGAGATCGAGGTCGCGGCCGGCCGGTACGCCGTGGTCGAGCTCGACGTCCTGCAGCCGGGAGCGGATGGCGCGCATCTCGCCGATCGCCACGCCGACCTTGCCGGCCGGGACGGCGGGGAGGGCAGGGTTGTCCCGCCGCGCCTCGAAGACCAGTGTCGAGACCACGGCCGCCAGCTCGGCCGGCGTCAGGCCGCGCCAGATGCCGGCCCGCAGGCACTCGGCGGCGAGCAGGTCCGACTCCGACCAGATGCGGGCCAGCCGGCGGCCGTCGTCGGTCACCCTGTCCTCCTCCGCCCCCGCGTCGTCGACCGCACCGACCACCTCGGTGTCGGCCGGGACCAGCGGCGCGACCTCCGGCACCAGGTAGCCCAGTTCCTCCAGGACGTCGCAGGTGCGGTCGAACTGGCGCGTGAGGGAGCCGGTGCGCTCGGCCATCTTCCGCTGCAGCGACTCCGCTTCGTGCACCGCGCGCAGCCAGCGCTCGGCCATCCGCACCCGCTCCTCGCGGTCGGGCAGCTGGTGCACCGGGTGGTTGCGCAGCGCCTGCCGCAGGTCGGCGAGCACCGGGTCGTCGGCCGCCGCCGAGCGCCCCTTCTTCACCCGGCGCGCCCCCAGCTCGTGCTCCACCCGTGCGTTGCGCAGGGTGGAGGCGAGGTCGCGGCGGGCGTGCGGGCTGCGGTGGTTGAAGTTCTTGGGCACCCGCACCCGGGCCAGCGCCTGCACCGGCGTCGGGAAGTCCACCGAGCCCAGCCGCCCGGCCCACTTGTCCTCGGTCAGCACCAGGGGGCGTGGATCGGCCAGGTCGGTGATGCCCGGGTCGAGGACGACGGCCAGCCCCTGCCGGCGGCCCGTCGGCACGCGGATGACGTCCCCCGGGCGCAGCGCGGCCAGTGCATCGGCGGCCTCCATCCGGCGCTTGGCCTGCGAGTCCCGGGAGAGCTCCTTCTCCCGGTCGGCGATCTCCCGGCGCAACTGCGCGTAGGCCCCGACGTCACCGCGGTCGGAGCGCATCTCCGCGGCGAACTGCGCGGCGTCCCGCTCGTGACGGGCCGCCGCCCGCGCCAGGCCGACCACCGAGCGGTCGGCCTGGAACTGGGCGAAGGAGCTCGCCAGCAGTTCGCGGGCCCGGGCCCGCCCGAAGGAACCCACCAGGTTGACCGCCATGTTGTAGCTCGGCCGGAACGACGACCGGAGCGGGTAGGTGCGGGTGCTGGCCAGCCCGGCGACCACGCTCGGGTCCATCCCCGGCGCCCAGATGACGACGGCGTGCCCCTCCACGTCGATGCCGCGGCGCCCGGCGCGACCGGTCAGCTGCGTGTACTCCCCCGGCGTGATGTCGACGTGCGCCTCGCCGTTCCACTTCACCAGCCGCTCGAGGACGACGGTGCGCGCGGGCATGTTGATGCCCAGCGCCAGGGTCTCGGTGGCGAAGACGGCCTTGACCAGGCCGCGGACGAAGCACTCCTCGACGGTCTCCTTGAACGCCGGCACCAGCCCCGCGTGGTGGGCGGCGAGCCCGGCGAGCAGGCCCTCGCGCCACTCCCAGAACCCGAGGACGTGCAGGTCCTCCTCCGGCAGCGATCCGGTGCGCTCGTCGATGATCGCAGCGATCTCGGCCCGCTCGGCCTCGTCGGTGAGGCGCAACCCGCTGAGCAGGCACTGGTGCACGGCGGCGTCGCACCCGTTGCGGCTGAACACGAACGTGATCGCGGGCAGCAGGCCGGCGCGGTCGAGCCGTTCGACGACGTCGGACCGGGCGGGCGGCCGGTACCGGGGCCGGTGGTGGCCCTCCCGGCGCGAGGAGCCACCCCAGCTGTCGATGCGACGCTCGTGCTCGCGCACGTAGCGGACCAGTTCGGGGTCGACCACGGAGGCGCCGCGCTCGCGCGTGGACAGCGACCGGGGTTCCACGCCCTGCTCCCCCGCGTGCGCCGCGGGGCGCAGGGCGAACAGGTCGAACACCCGGTTGCCGACGAGCATGTGCTGCCAGAGGGGGATCGGCCGGACCTCGCTGACCACGACCTCCGTGTCGCCGCGCACGGTGACCAGCCAGTCGGCGAACTCCTCCGCGTTGCTCACCGTCGCCGACAGGGAGATCAGGGTCACCGACTGCGGCAGGTGGATGATCACCTCCTCCCACACGGCACCGCGGAACCGGTCGGCCAGGTAGTGGACCTCGTCCATGACCACGTAGCCCAGCCCCGCCAGCGCCGGCGACTCGGCGTAGAGCATGTTGCGGAGCACCTCGGTGGTCATCACGATCACCGGGGCGTCGCCGTTGACGGCGTTGTCGCCGGTCAGCAACCCGACCCGGTCGGCGCCGTAGCGCTCGACCAGGTCGTTGTACTTCTGGTTCGACAGCGCCTTGATCGGCGTCGTGTAGAAGGCCTTGCGCCCCTCGGCGAGCGCCTTGTGCACGGCGAACTCACCCACCACGGTCTTCCCGGCACCGGTCGGGGCGCAGACCAGCACGCCGGAGCCGCGCTCGAGCGCCTCGCAGGCCTCCACCTGGAACGGGTCCAGGGAGAAGCCGAGCTCGGCGGTGAACTCGGCCAGGACCGGGTGGGAGGTCCGCCTCCGGGCAGCTGCGTACCGCTCAGCGGGGCTGGACATGCCCCCACGTTAGGCGCTCTGCCCGGGTCGATCAGCGGAAGGACCCCGTCCTCCCCGCCCCTCGACGGCTCGGGGCGAGCCCCGGGACGCGGCCGAGCGACCCGGTGCTCAGGCCCGGCCGGCGCCGACGACGCGGAGGGCGCCGGGGACGCACTCGCTCACGACCGGCAGCGGGGCCACCAGCTCGCCGTCGGCGTAGGTGCTGACGCCGGCGCACGCCAGCTCCACCCGGGCGGCCCGGTGCACCGTCACCGCGGGGTGGTGGACATGGGTGCCGTCGGCCAGCCGCGGCTTGGTGCGGACCAGCTCCCGCCGGGAGACGACCCCCACGACGGTGACGTCGAGGAGTCCGTCGGCGACGTCGGCTCCCGGGCACATCCGCAAGCCGCCCCCGTACCAGGCCGTGTTGCCGACGGCGACCATGGTGGCCGGCAGGGTGCGCGCCACCCCGTCCAGGGTGAGCATCACCTCGTAGGGCCGCAGCCGGGCCAGCTCCGCCAGGACGGCGACGTCGTACCGGCGGCGGCCGCGTGGCCAGCGGAGCCGGTTGGCGCGGTCGGTCACCGCGGAGTCGAAGCCGCAGCAGAGCACGGTGGCCCACCACCGGCCGGCGGTCCGGCCGGCGTCGACCGCCCGGGCGCGGCCGGCCAGCAGGTCGCCGGCGGCGGCGCGGGCGGCGGCCACCGGATCGGTCGGCACGGCGAGGGCCAGCGCCAGGTCGTTGCCGGTGCCGGCCGGGACCACGGCGAGCGGGACGGGTGTGCCGGCGACCGCCTGCAGCCCCGCGTGGGCGGCGCCGTCGCCCCCGATCGCGACGACGGCGCGGGCGCCGCCGTCGACCGCGACCGCTGCCTGCCGCTCGGCGTCGGGTCGGGTGGTCGCGGCGAGCACCCGGGGCGCCAGGCCCTCCTCGCGCAGGGCGTCGAGGACCGCCCGGGCCACGGCGCGGGCGCGGCCCCGCCCGGCGGCCGGGCTGACCAGGACCGCGACGTCCACGCCGGTCAGCCGCGGGCCGACGGCGAGGGTTCGACCGGCTCCTCCAGCGGTGACGGACTGGCGTCCAGCGGGGAGGCCTCGTCGTCGTCCAGCCCGTGGAAGTGCTCGGCGGCCGCGCGCCGGGCCCGGCGA
>NZ_JBJHAJ010000041.1:0-31316 GCF_054051015.1 Blastococcus sp. SYSU DS0616 | reverse complement strand
CCCCCCCCCCCCCCCCCCCCCCCCCCCCCCCCCCCCCCCCCCCCCCCCCCCCCCCCCCCCCCCCCCCCCCCCCCCCCCCCCCCCCCCCCCCCCCCCCCCCCCCGCCCCCCCGCCCCCCCCCCCCCCCCCCCCCCCCCCCCACCGGTCGTTCAGTCCTTGAGCAGGCCCTCGCGGAGCTTGGCCAGCGTCTGGCTGAGCAGCCGGGAGACGTGCATCTGGGAGATGCCGATGTCGGCGGCGATCTGCGACTGGGTCATGTTGCCGAAGAACCGCAGGATCAGGATCCGCCGCTCCCGGGCCGGGATGGTGGCCAGCAGCGGCTGCAGCGACTCGCGGTACTCCACGCCCTCGAGCGCCGCGTCCTCCTCGCCCAGGGTCGCCGCCAGGGTGGGGGAGTCGTCCTCACCGGAGAGCCGCTCGTCCAGCGAGCTGCTCCGGTACGCGTTGGCCACGGCGAGCCCCTCCAGCACCTCGGCGCGGGGGATGCCCAGGTGCTCGGCCAGCTCGCTGGGGGTCGGGGCCCGGCCGTTCTTCTGCGCCAGCTCGCCGACGGCGGCGTTCAGCGACAGGTGCAGCTCCTGCAGCCGGCGCGGTACGCGCACCGACCAGCCCTGGTCGCGGAAGTGCCGCTTGATCTCGCCGGTGATCGTCGGGACGGCGAACGAGAGGAATTCCACGCCCCGTGTCGGGTCGAACCGGTCGATCGCGGCGATCAGCCCGAGCGTGCCGACCTGCAGCAGGTCGTCGAAGGGCTCGCCGCGGTTGCTGAACCGCCGGGCGAAGTGCCGCACCAGGGGCAGGTGCTCCTCGACGAGGATCTCGCGCAGCCGTTCCCGGCGGGGGTCGTCCTTGTCGAGGGTGGCCAGCTCGGCGAACAGCGGCGCCGTGCGCTCGGCCCGGCGCCGGTTCTCCGACAGCGGTGGCGCATCGGGCTCGGGGGCGGCCGGCGGGCCGGGGAGGCCGGGCGCGGGCTCGTCCGGGGTCTCGACCGGCTGCTCGGCCGAGGGGTCGACGGGCGTGCCTTCGGTGGCGTCCAGGGGTTCCTCCTCGATGGAGTCGGCGGCGGCGGCCGACCTGCTCACCGGGCCACCGAGAGGTTCTCGTCGCCCACGCCCGCCGGGTGCTGCCCCGGCAGGTACTTGGCGAGGGCGATGACGGCGACCGGCGAGTCGCTGCCGGTCCCGCCCGGGACCTCGCGCTCGGTGGAGCGCCGGCCCTCGACCGAGTCGACCAGGGCGGCGAGGACCGCCCACCCGAAGCCGTCGGTGGGGACCTCCGTGCCGTCCGCGGTGGGCACCCAGGCGTTGATGTGCAGGCCGGCCCGCGTGGTCTCGAAGACGACCGTCAGCGGCGCGTCCCCCTGGACGATCGTCGACAGGGTGGCGCAGGCCTCGTCGACCGCGAGACGGAGGTCCTCCACCGCGTCGAGGTCGTAGTCCATCCGCATCGCCAGGTCACCGGCCATGGCCCGGACCGCGGGCAGCTGGGTCGCGGTGGTGGGCACCCGCAGCTCCAGTCGCTCCGCACGCCGTCCGTCCTGCGCGAGGGGGGCCCTCGAATCGACCATCCGTCGTCCGCTCCTTCGTTCCCGGCGCACTCGACCTTCGAGCCGCGGTGGTGCCCCGTGCCGGTCGGCCCGGCCACCGGTGGCGGCGCGGACCGGCACCGATCGGTGCACAAGACTGCTGCCTACCCGACCGGCGCCGGCGCCCAAACGTGGCCTGGACCACGGCGTTCGCGTGCCGGGCACGCGGTTGCCGCCACCCGCAGCCTGTTGTTGGCTGGCCCGAGATGAGCACCGGTTCCGGCAGTCTGCCACCCACCGACGACGGCGCCCTGGACGAGGGCTCCGCCGTGCTGCTCGCTGCCATGGAGACGTCGCCCGACGCGCTGTTCTGCCTGGCGGCCGACGCCGCCCGACCGCTGTGGGCCAACGCCCGAGCCCGCGGCCTGGAGGCCCGGCGCGGCGGCCTGCCCGAGGTCTCCGGGCGCCCGCTGGCCGACCTCGTCGAGGCCGCTGCGCGCAGCGGGCACACCGAGACCCTCAGCGGCGCGCTCGGGCCGGAGGGGCCGATGGTGACGGCCACGGTGCGGCCCATGACGGTCGCCGGCGAGCCGGGTGCCTTCGTGGTGATCGAAGCGCTCGCGGCCGACGACGTGCACCGCGCGCAGCAGGCGCTGCTCCCGCCGTCGCTGCCGATGCTCCCCGACGTGGTCCTGTCCGGCAGCTACCACCGGGCCACCGAGCTCTCCGCGGCCGGTGGCGACTGGTACGACGCCGTGCCGCTGGGCAAGGGCCGCGTCGCCCTGGTGGTGGGCGACGCCGTGGGGCACGGGGTGGCCGCGGCCGGCGCGATGAGCCGGCTGCGCGGGGCGATGCGCTCCACGGTGCTCGGCGACCCGGAGCCGGCGGCCGTGCTCGCCGCTCTCGACGCGTTCGCCGCCCAGATGGACGACGTCGAGGGGGCGTCGGTGTTCTACGGCGTCCTCGATGTCGCCACCGGGCGGCTGGTCTACAGCGCGGCCGGTCACCCGGCCCCGCTGGTCGTGCACGCCGACGGGAGCAGCACGTTCCTCGAGGTGACCGCCCGGCCGCCGCTCGGCAGCCTCCCCGGGGCGCCGGCGCCGCTGCACGAGGCCCAGCTCGCCCAGGGCGCGACGCTGGTGCTCTTCTCCAACGGTGTGGTCGCGGGGCTCGACGAGCCACCCGCCGAGGCGCTCGAACGGCTCGGTGCGGCCGCGCGCGAGGTGCTGGACGATCCGGGGGCCCTCGGCGTCGATGCCGCGGCCGGGCTGGCCGGGGCGATCGCCGAGGGCGTGCGCCGGCCGCACGGCTGGCTGGACGACGTCGCCGTCCTGGTCGCCCACCGGCGGGCCACCGCGCACGAGGCCCTCCAGCTGGACCTGCTCGCCGTGCCCTCCGCGCTGCCCGGCGTGCGCCGGCGCCTCAACGCCTGGCTGACCGACCTGGGCATGGGCGAGCAGGACCGGGTGGGTGTCATGGTCGCCGTCGGCGAGGCGTGCGCGAACGCCGCCGAGCACGCCTACCGGGGTACCGAGCCCGGGCCCATGTCGGTGACCGCCCAGGTCGACGTGGACGGGGTGCTCACCGTGACCGTGCGGGACCAGGGCACCTGGCGCCCGCCGGACCGCGACCCGGGTGACCGTGGCCGCGGGCTGCTGATCATGCGCCAGCTCGTCGACGGCGTGACCCTGGCCGAGGACCACGGGACGACGGTCACGCTGAGCTTCCGGCTGCGGCGGACCCCGGACGAGGAGATCGACGCGCACCGCGTCGTCGACGGTGCGGACGTGGTGGTCGAGCGCGAGGGTCCGCGCCCGGTCGTGCGGGCCCGGGGGGCCGTCGACGCCGCGGCCGCGGAACAGCTGCGGATCCGGATGCTGGAGGCCAGTCACGGCGGCGCCACCCCGATGGAGCTCGACCTCTGCGACGTCGGCCTGTTCAGCAGCGCCGCCGTCCGCGTCGTCCTGGCCGTGGCCCGCATCGCCCGGGACGAGTCCTGGCGCCTCGTCGTCCAGGCCCCCGCGGGCGGCGTGACCCGGCACGTGCTGGAGATCAGCGGTCTGGACGGGCTGGTCGAGCTGCGCTGAGGCGTGACTCTCCGTCCCGGGGGGTTTGCGGAGTGCCTGCGGTGCCCATTCCCCGCCCGTGAGACTGCGGCGCAGCGACGTGCACGGGCCCGGCTACCGACGCCGCAGAGCCGGGCGCGGCTTCGCGTACTACGACACCGACGGCAGCCTCATCAAGGACGAGCGGCTGGACCGCATCCGGGCCCTCGCCGTCCCGCCGGCCTGGAGGGACGTCTGGATCTGCCCGTGGCCCAACGGGCACATCCAGGCCACCGGGGTGGACGCCGCCGGGCGGCGGCAGTACCGCTACCACGACGCCTGGCGTGCCCGGCGCGACGCGGAGAAGCACGAGCGGGTGCTGGAGATCGCGCGCCAGCTGCCCGATGTGCGCGACGCGGTGCGGGCCGGGCTGCGCACCCGCGGCCTCACCCGCGAGCGCGTCCTGGCCACCGCCATCCGGCTGCTGGACCTGGGCGCCTTCCGCGTGGGCAGCGAGCAGTACGAGGAGGAGAACGGCACGTTCGGCCTGGCGACCCTGAAACGGGCGCACGTGTCGGTGCGCGGCGAGCGGACCTTCTGCTCCTACCTCGCGAAGGGGGGCATCGAGCGGGAGGTGGAGATCACCGACCGGTCCACGGCGACCGTCGTCCGCCAGCTGCTCGAGCGCCCCGCCGACGCCGGTGAGGACCTGCTCGCCTACCAGACCGAGGACGGCACGTGGCGGGACGTGACGAGCGCGGAGATCAACGCCTACCTCAAGGAGATCAGCGGCGCGGAGATCTCGGCCAAGGACTTCCGCACGTGGACGGCGACGGTGCTGATGGCCGCCGCGCTCGCCGAGGTGCCCCCGCCGACGTCGAAGACGGCCCGCAAGAAGGTCGTCAGCGCCGCCTACAAGCGGGTCAGCGAGCAGCTGGGGAACACCCCCGCCGTCTGCAAGGCCAGCTACGTCGACCCGCGCGTCGTCGACCGGTTCGAGCACGGCGAGACGGTCGCCGAGGCCCTGCGCGACGCCGACGAGGTCCTGTCGTCGGGGGGTGTGGCCGACCGGGACACGCAGAAGGTGCTGGAGGAGGCCGTCTGCCGGCTGCTCTCGGCCTAGTGACGACGAAGGCCCCGCTCCGGTGTGGAGCGGGGCCTCCGGACGAGGTCCTTCTTCAGCGGGCGTCGGCGATGGTGAAGAGGTCGATCAGCCCGGTCACCTCGAGCGGCCGGGTGACGGCGCGGGTCGTGGCGATCAGCCGCAGGGCGACCTCACGGCTGCGGGCGGACTTCTGCGTCTCGACGAGCACGGCGAGACCGGCCGAGCCCAGGAACTGGACACCGGACAGGTCGATCACCAGCTCACGCGGCTGCTGCTCGAGCTGGCTGTCCAGGGTCGAGCGCAGCACGGGAGCGGTGAAGGTGTCCACCTCGCCGACGACCGTGACCGTGACAGCGCCGTCCTCGTCGGTGGAGGTCGAGAGCGTGATCACGTCGTCGAAGGGTGCCTCGGTGCCCTCGGTCGACACGTCGGGCTGCCCCTCGGCGGGCAGGTCGGAAGTGGTCACGGACAGTGGCTCCTCTCGGCGGAACCCGGACGACGGGCCGCCCGGACAATCTACCGCTGCACATCTCCGGGGGCCCGGGCCCCCGGCTCGCGGTGGTCGAATGTGTTGCGTGCCGGACCACCGGGCCCAGCACGTCGCGGCTACCTGCTGAACCGCTGACTCAACGTAGACAACCTGCCGCGCGCGCGCCAACCCACCCCCCGGACGGCACCCGAAGGGGCGCCGAGGGGTGGGTCGCTGGTGTGCGGGGGAGCGTCAGCCGTCGGTGACGTGGACGGCGGACTCCTCGGGGCCCTCGCCGCCCACGGGCTGGTCCGCGGTGGCCTCGACGTCGTCTGCGGTGCGGTTGGTGCCGGAGTCGCTCTCGGGCGTGGTCGAGGTGTCCTGCTCCAGCTGCGCGTCGGCCCGCTGCGGGTCCTCGGCGGGGCGGACGTCGGCCGCGTCGTCGGGGAGCTCCCGATCCAGCCGGCCGGCGAGGGACTCGCCCTGGGACTGCTCGAAGGCGGTGGTGCCGAAGTCGACCGTGGCGGTCGCGCTCTCGTTCGGCATCGGCTGGAACTGCGGGTCCTCCTTCCACGACTGGGTGGGGGAGTCGTCCTGCGCGACGTCCGGGATGCCGTCGTCCGAGGGGAAGATGTCCCGGGCCGTCTGCCCCTCGGTCTGGGTGGTGCCGTCGTACGTACCGGGGTCGGTGCCGTCGTTGGCGGGGTTGGTCATCGGGCCTCCGTTCGTCGGCGGGCGTGCCCGCGCTCTCGCCCCCGGAGGGGCCGTGGGCCGGTCGGGGGACCGGCGTCGTTCCACCGCCCTACCCGGGGGCCGTGCGGCCATGCGCCGGTGTGCGTCGCGGCACTGCCGCCCCTCGCGGCATGGGAGCGCGTCCGCGGGGTAGCAGGGGGCCATGGCGATCGCAGACGAGGTCCAGCGGGTCGGGGCGCCGCTCCGCCGGTGGGTGCGCACCCAGAAGCGCGAGTACACCAACGGGGAACCCAGGCCGCTGGGCGGTGACCTGGGCGCCATGGGCGTGTACGCGGGCGTGGTGGCCGGTGGCGCCGTGGCGGTGCGGGCCGCGGGCAAGCAGCTGCCCGAGCGGATCCCGCTCGGTGACGCCGTCCTGCTCACCATCGCCACCTTCCGGCTGGCCCGCCGCATCGCCAAGGACCCGGTGACCAGTCCGCTCCGCGCGCCGTTCGTGCGCTTCGAGGGCGCCTCGGGGCACGCCGAGGTGGCCGAGGAGGTGCGGGAGCACGGCGGCGTGAAGCACGCCGTCGGTGAGCTGCTCACCTGCCCCTTCTGCCTGGCCCAGTGGGTGGGCACGGCGTTCGTCTTCGGGTACGTGACCGCACCCCGGGCCACCCGGCTGGCCGCGCTGACGATGACGACGGTCGCGGGCTCCGACGTCCTGCAGTTCGTGTACGACTCGATCCAGAACGGTGCCCTGGCCCCGGCCGACGAGGGGGCGGACGACCAGGGCTGAGGAGGCGACGGTCCTCCGTCGGGGGGAGTGGCCGCGTCGTTCGCCCTGCCGCGGAGGGCGCTCCGGACCTATCCTGCGATCTTGACCCGGCTCCGGGTCGGGGACGCCCGGCGGAACGGGTGCGAGGGAGGGCGGCATGCGATCGATCTGGCGAGGCGCCGTGTCGTTCGGCCTGGTCAGCATCGGCGTGAAGCTGTACTCGGCCACCGAGGACAAGGACATCCGCTTCCACCAGGTGCACGCGGCCGACGGTGGCCGGGTGAAGTACCGGCGGGTGTGCTCGATCGACGGCGAGGAGCTCGAGTACTCCGACATCGCCAAGGGCTACGAGCTGCCCAGCGGGGAGGTGGTCATCCTCACCGACGAGGACTTCGAGGGGCTGCCGCTCACCACCCGCCGGGAGATCGAGGTGCTGGAGTTCGTCGACCAGTCCGAGATCGACCCGATCATGTTCGAGAAGACGTACTACCTCGAGCCCGACGGTCCCGCGGCGCGTCCCTACGTGCTGCTGCGCGACGCGCTGGAGAACGCCGGCCAGGTGGCGATCACCAAGATCGCGTTGCGGCAGCGGGAGTCGCTGGCGGCGCTGCGGGTGCGCGACGGCGTCCTCGTGCTGCACACCATGCGGTGGCCCGACGAGATCCGCACGCCCGACTTCGCCTTCCTCGACGAGGACATCTCGGTGCGGCCGCAGGAGCTGAAGATGGCCGAGGCCCTCATCGGCTCGATGACCACGGACTTCGACCCGGGTGAGTTCACCGACGACTACCGCGAGGCGATGACCGCCCTGCTGGAGGCGAAGCAGACCGGGGGCGAGGTGGCCCAGCCGGTGGAGACCCCCGACGACGGGGCCGCCGTCGTCGACCTGATGAGCGCGCTGCGGCGCAGCGTCGAGCGCGCCCGGGGCGGCGCGACCGCGGACGAGGAGCCCACGGCGCCGCCGGCGAAGAAGCCGGCGTCGGCGCGGAAGGCCGCGCCCCGCAAGGCCGCCGCCGACAAGGCCGACGCGAAGGCTCCGGCGAAGAAGGCCGCCGCGAAGAAGGCCGCGCCGAAGAAGGCGGCCGGCCCGGCGGAGAAGACGACCGCCCGGGCCGCCGGCGACGACAAGCCGCCGGCCAAGCGGGCCCGCCGCAGCGCCTGAGGTGGTGGCTCCCGAGCCGGCCGACCTCCCGCTGCCGATGCTGGCCGTCCCCGGCGACCTGCCCGCCGACGACGGCGGGTGGGGCTACGAGTTCAAGTGGGACGGCGTGCGTGCCCTGGCCGCGGTGCGGGACGGGCGGATGACGCTGGCCTCGCGCAAGGGCACGGAGATCACCGTCCGGTATCCGGAGGTCGCCCGGCTGCCCGGCACGCTCACCGGTCGGGACGCCGTCCTCGACGGGGAGATCGTGCTGATGGACGGGCAGGGCCGCCCCGACTTCGGTGCGCTGCAGAACCGGATGCACCGCACCGGTCCCGAGGTGCCGCGGATGGCGGCCGCCGCTCCGGTCAGCTACCTCGTCTTCGACCTGCTGGAGCTCGACGGGCAGGACCTCCGCGGACGCCCGTACGTCGAGCGCCGCTCGCTCCTCGACGAGCTCGACCCGGCCGGGCGCCGTTGGGTGCTCACGCCGTGGTTCCCGGGCCGCGGCGCCGACGTGCAGGCCGCCAGCGAGGAGAACGGGCTGGAGGGGATCGTGGCCAAGCGGCTGGACTCCCCGTACCGCGACGGCGTCCGCAGCCCCGACTGGCGCAAGGTCAAGAACTTCTCCACCCAGTCCGCCGTCGTCGGCGGGTGGCGGCCGGGCCAGGGACGGCGCGCCGGCACCATCGGTTCGCTGCTGGTCGGCGTCCCCGACGACGAGGGGCGGCTGGTCTACGTCGGGCACGTGGGCACCGGGTTCACCGACCAGGGGCTGCGCGACCTGCAGCGGCTGCTCACCCCGCGCCGCACCTCGCCCTTCGCCGGCGCACTGCCGCGCGAGGTCACCCGGGACGCGCGCTGGGTGGAGCCCGACCTCGTCGGCGAGGTCGCCTACGCGGTGTGGACGGCGGACGGGCGGCTCCGGCACCCGGTCTGGCGCGGGGTCCGCGACGACCTGGAGCCCGACGACGTGGTGCGGGAGTCGTGAACGGCCGGCGCCGCGGTAGCGGACCGTGAGCCCCGCCAGGCAGCGGGTGGAGATCGCCGGGCGGCAACTGGCGGTCTCCAACCTGGACAAGGTTCTCTTCCCCGAGGTGGGTTTCACCAAGGCCCAGGTCATCGACTACTACGTGCGGATCGCCCCGGTGCTGCTGCCGCACGTGGCCGGCCGGCCCGTGACCTTCACCCGGTGGCCCGACGGGGTCGAGGGCCCGGCGTTCTTCGAGAAGAACAGCGCGCGGCACGCCCCGGAGTGGGTGCGCCGGGTGACCCTGCCGAGCCCGGGCAGCTCGCGCGGCCGCGAGACGCTGGACATGGTGCTGCTGGCCGACGTCCCCGATCTGGCGTGGGCGGCGAACCTGGCCGCCCTGGAGGTGCACGTCCCGCAGTGGCGGGTGGACGACGACGGGGTGGCGCAGCTGCCCGACCTGCTGGTGCTCGACCTCGACCCGGGCCCGGAGACCGGCATCGCCGAGTGCTGCGAGGTGGCCGAGCGGCTCGGCGTGCGGCTGGAGGCCGACGGCCTGGACCCGGTGGTGAAGACGTCGGGCTCCAAGGGCATGCAGGTGTACGCGCCGATCGAGGTCACCGACCGCGAGCAGCCCAGCCGCTATGCGAAGAAGTTGGCACAGGAGCTGTCGGCCGAGACCCCCGACGACGTCGTCTGGCGGATGGAGAAGGCGCTGCGGCCGGGCAAGGTGCTCGTCGACTGGAGCCAGAACAACCCGGCCAAGACCACCGTCGCCCCGTACTCGCTGCGGGCGCGGGCGGGGGCGACGGTCTCCACGCCGATCGGCTGGGACGAGGTCGACGCGGTCCGCGACGGCTCCCTGGATCCCGCGGCCCTGCGGTTCACCACGGAGCAGGTGCTGGCCCGCGTCGAGGAGTACGGCGACCTCTTCGACGTCGCCGGCGCCCGGCGCGCCCCGCTGCCGGAGGTCTGACCTCGGCCTACTCCCCGGAAGAGGAGCGGCCGGCCGGTGCCGCGGTCCGGTCGATCCACGTGCGCACTGCGGCGCGCGCGTCCTCGACCGAGTAGCGGTGCGGCCAGGTGACCAGCTGGAAGGCCAGCCCCTCGCTGAGCGCCTGGAGCTCCCTGACCGCCGCCTCCCGATGCGGATCGGGCGCGTCGGGGAGCACCAGGCGGACGACGAGGGCGTGCAGGCGGCGCAGGTCGTCGTCGACGGTGTCGGCCACGGCGCGGAAGGACGGGGACACGCGGGCGCGGGCCAGGAAGGCGTAGTAGACCGCGGCCTCCTGCCGGGTCTCCTCCGTCAACGGCATGGCCGCGGTGAGGAGCTGCTCGGCCACCTCTCGAGGCGACCCCTGCGGATCCAGGCGTGCGACGCGCGCGGCCGTGCGCTCCACCACGAGCCGCATCGCGAACAGGTGCAGCGCCTCCTGGCCGTCGAAGAAGGGCGTCACCGCGCCGAGCGACAGCCCTGCCTCCGCGGCCACGCTGCGCACGGTGGCCGCGGCCAGGCCGTCGCGGGCGACGACGCGCCAGAGCGCCTCGGCGATGGTCCGCCGGCGCTCGTCGGGATCCACGGACCGGGGCATGCGCCGATGTTAGTGGAACAGACGTTCCGCTACGCTGCCGGGCATGGCGGACCGCGTCCGGAGCCCTGCCGCACGCCGCGAGGCGGGCGCGCTGGCGGCCGCCGCACTGACCCGCGGGCCCGCCGAACTGCTCGACTTCCTCCTGCCGCTCTGGGCGGGCGCCGCCCTCGGGGCCGCCGCGGTGGAGGTCGGCCTGCTCGTGGCGACCGAGCTGGCCGTCTCCGTGGTCGCCAGGCCGCTGGCCGGCGGGCTCGCGGATGCGCGGGAGCGTCGGACCGTCGCCGCCGTCGGCGCGCTGCTGTACGCGCTCTCCACCGCCGGGTACGCGTTCGCCGGCGCGCTTCCCCTCGCGTTCCTGGCCGCGGTGGTCGGCGGAGTGGGAGGTGCGCTGCTGTGGGTGCCGCTGCGCGCCATGGTGGGTGAGCGGCTGGCGGTGGACCCCGCCGTCTTCGCGCGGCTGCTCTCCTGGCAGGAGACCGGCGTCTGGGTGGCCTTCGTGGCCGGGTTGTCGCTGCTGCCGGCGCTGGGCTACCGGGGGCTGTTCCTCGGTTGCGCCGCCGCCTGCCTGGTGGGTGCCGGCTTCCTGTACTCCGCGCCGATCCGGCCGGGCGCGGTGGCCGGTGCCGGGCCGCCTGCCGCCCTGCGGCGCACCGGCCGGAGACTGCGCCCGCTGCTGCTGACCGTCGCGGCCACCATGGCCGCGGAGTCCGCCGTCGGCATCCTGCTGCTCCTGCACCTGCAGCGCGGGCACGGTCTGGAGCCGGTGGAGATCGCGCTGGTCTACCTCCCGGGCGCCGTCGTCATGGGCCTGCTGCCCGGGCCGCTGCACCGCCTCGCCGTGGCGTTCGGCCGCCGCCGGGTGCTGGCGCTGGGATCGGTGGCCAGCGCGCTCTTCGCGGTCGGGTTGTCCTTCGCACCCACCCCGGGCGTGCTGGCGGCGGCGTGGGTCCTGAGCGCGGCGGCCTGGGCGGCGGTCATCCCCGTGCAGCAGGCGGTCGTCGCCGAGGCCGCGGGCGCCGGCATCGGCCGCGGCATGGGCCTGTACGAGGCGGCCGCGCTGGTGGGTGCCGCCGTGGGTGCGGTGCTGGCCGGCGCGCTCTACCAGGGCGGGTCGTGGACGACGGCCTGCCTGGTCCTCGCGCTGCCCAGCCTGGCCGGCGCGGTGCTCGGGCCGTGGGCGGTGGGCCGGCTGGGGGTGCGGGACCGGCCCGTCGCCACCCCGCCGGAGGTGGCGGCGGCTCCCGTGCCCGCCGGCGCACCCGCCGTCCCGGATGCAGCCGCCACCGCACCGGCGGCCGCCGTCGGGGACACCGCCGGGTCCGACGGCCGGACGGCGGGCCGTCGCACGGGCAGTGCGAGCTCCCGCGACCCGCGCCGGCAGCTGTCGCTCCTGGCCGCCCACGCGGTGTTGTTCGTCCTCGTCCAGGTGCTGCTGGCGCTCGTCGACCTCTCCTGGGTGGTCGACGTGGCCTCCGCCGAGCAGGGGTGGGACGCCCTCCTGCGCGGCGCGCGGCCCGGGCTGGAGGGATTGCCCGGCTTCGTCCACGGGGTGGGCCGGATCTGGGTGATCGTGTTCGCCGTCGACGTCGTCTGGACGGCGTGCACCGTGCTCGCGGCCCTCCGCCGGGGCGGCCCCGACCGCGCGTCGCACGGGTCTGGGACGATCTAGCACCGTGTCTGCTGCCCGCCCGCTCGACGACCGCACCGCCGACCTGGGACGACTGGTCGTCCGCTGCCCCGACCGGCCGGGGATCGTGGCGGCGATCAGCGGCCTGATGGCCGACGTCGGCGCGAACATCACCGACTCCCAGCAGCACTCCTCCGACCCGAGCGGCGGCACCTTCACCCTGCGCCTGGAGTTCGTGCTGGCCGACCTGGCCGCCCGGCGGGCGGAGCTGGAGCAGCGGCTGGCCGAGCTGACCCGCACGTGGCAGCTCACCTGGCGGCTGGTGGAGGCCGCGCACCGCCCGACCGTCGCGGTCTTCGTCAGCCGCACCGACCACGTGCTGCAGGAGCTCATCTACCGGGTGCGCGCCGGCGACCTGCGGGCCGACATCACCACTGTCATCAGCAACCACCCGGACCTGGAGCCGGTGGCCGCCGCGGCCGGCATCCCGTTCCACCACGTGCCGGTCACCCCGGGCACGAAGGCCGAGGCCGAGGCGCGGGCGCTGGAGATCGTGGGCGACGTCGACCTGGTGGTGCTGGCCCGGTACATGCAGATCGTCTCGCCGGAGTTCTGCGCCCGGTTCCCCGAGCGGCTGATCAACATCCACCACAGCTTCCTGCCGGCCTTCGTGGGCGCGAACCCGTACCAGGCCGCCCACGACCGCGGGGTGAAGCTCATCGGTGCCACCGCGCACTACGTGACCGCGGAGCTGGACGCCGGGCCGATCATCGAGCAGGAGGTCGCCCGCGTCGACCACCGCGCCACGGTGGAGGACATGCGCCGGGTGGGCCGCTACGTCGAGCGGCAGGTGCTCGCGCAGGCGGTGACCTGGCACGTGGAGGACCGCGTCATCGTCGAGGGCGACCGCACCATCGTCTTCGCCTGACCCGCAGGACGATCAGGTCACCTGATCGTTCGGGGTCCTGGCTCAGTGCTGGAAGTGAGCCAGGACCCCTGATGATCAGGTGACCTGATCATCAGGGCCCCCGCAGGGGGACACGTCCGCGATCGTTCACCCGCTTGTCTTGACTCGTTCAAGAAAAGCGCGTTGGATGGTTCTCGATGGAGACGACCTGGGCGCACGAGCTGCGGGAGGCCGGGCTGCGCGTGACGCGGCCCCGCCTGTCGGTGCTGAGCGTGCTGGCCGATCATCCCCACGCCGACGCCGACACGATCGTGACCGGCGCGCGGCAGCTGCACCCCTCGCTGTCCCCCCAGGCCGTGTACGGCGTGCTGAAGGCCCTCGTCTCCACCGGCATCGCCCGCCGGATCGAGCCCGCCGGGGCGCCCGCGCTGTTCGAGCTGCGGGTGGGGGACAACCACCACCACCTGGTCTGCCGCTCGTGCGGCGCGGTCGCCGACGTGGACTGCGTCGTGGGTGCGGCCCCCTGTCTGAGCCCGTCGGACACCGCCGGCTTCGTCGTGGACGAGGCCGAGGTCGTGTTCTGGGGGCTCTGCGCCACCTGTCGGAGCCGTGACCGGGAGGTCGCGGCAGGCACCGACTCCATGCAGGTCGAACACCAGCACCACATCCGAGGAGGAGCAGGAGCATGACCGACGTCGCATCGCAGGGCACGGCGCCCAGCCAGGCCGGCAAGCCGGTCCTGACCAACCGTCAGGGCCACCCGGTCTACGACAACCAGAACCAGCGCACCGTGGGCGCCCGTGGCCCCGCGACCCTGGAGAACTACCAGTTCCTCGAGAAGATCAGCCACTTCGACCGGGAGCGCATCCCGGAGCGCGTGGTGCACGCCCGCGGCGTGACCGCCTACGGCTACTTCGAGGCCGACGGCACCGTCGGTGACGAGCCGGTCAGCAAGTACACCCGCGCCAAGCTGTTCCAGGAGAAGGGCAAGCGCACCGACGTCGCGCTGCGCTTCTCCACCGTCGCCGGTGGCCGGGACTCCTCGGAGATGGCGCGCGACCCGCGCGGCTTCGCCGTGAAGTTCTACACCGAGGACGGCAACTGGGACCTCGTCGGCAACAACCTGGGTGTCTTCTTCATCCGGGACGCCATCAAGTTCCCCGACTTCATCCACTCGCAGAAGCCCGACCCGGTCACCTTTGAGGCCAGCGTCGCCGAGCGGGCCTTCGACTTCTTCAGCCAGACCCCCGAGGCCATGCACATGGTCTCGCTGGTCTTCAGCCCCCGCGGCCTGCCGGCCAGCTACCGGCACATGCAGGGCTTCGGCGTGAACACCTACAAGTGGGTCAACGCCCAGGGCGAGACCGTGCTGGTCAAGTACCACTGGCTGCCCAAGCAGGGCGTGAAGTCCTACACCGCCGAGGACGGCGCCAAGATCCAGGCGCAGACCCTGGGTGCCCACACCAAGGACCTCTACGACTCGATCGCCGCCGGCGACTTCCCGTCGTGGGACCTGCACGTGCAGATCATGAGCGACGACGAGCACCCCGAGCTCGACTTCGACCCGCTCGACGACACCAAGGTGTGGCCGGAGGAGGTCTTCCCGCTCCGCAAGGTCGGGACGATGACCCTCAACCGGATGCCGGAGGACTTCTTCTCCGAGAACGAGCAGATCGCCTTCGGTACCGGCGTCCTGGTCGACGGGCTGGACTTCTCCGACGACAAGATGCTGGTCGGCCGGACGTTCTCCTACTCGGACACCCAGCGCTACCGGGTGGGTCCGAACTACCTGCAGCTGCCGGTGAACCGGCCCAAGGTCGAGGTCCGGACCAACCAGCAGGGCGGCCCGATGTCCTACGGCCGCGACATCGTGGGCGACAACCCGCACGTCAACTACGAGCCGTCGATCACCGGCGGCCTGCGTGAGGACACCTACCCCACGCACGACGAGCAGGGCCCGGTCATCACCGGCCGGCTCACCCGCAAGCGGATCCCGCGCACCAACGACTACAAGCAGGCCGGTGAGCGCTACCAGCTCTCCGAGCAGTGGGAGAAGGACGACCTGGTCACCAACCTGGTCGGCGCCCTGCAGCAGTGCCGCCGCGAGATCCAGGAGCGGATGGTCTGGCACTTCTTCATGTGCGACGACGAGTGGGGCCAGCGGGTCGGCGAGGCCCTCGGCATCTCCGCCGACGACGTCCGGGGCCTGGAGCCGCTGCAGACGCAGACCCTGTCCGAGGAGGAGCTGCAGCGCGCGGCCAACCTCGGCAAGAACGGTCCGCGGGACGTGACCGGTCACGTCATGACGCACTGCGTGCCGAACGAGCGCGTGGTCGTCGCCTGACAGGCACCACAGCACCACCGCGGCGGGCCGCGACCGGGATCATCCCGGTCGCGGCCCGTCGGCCTTCTGCCGTGCCGAGTCGTCCTGGGACGACGGGGCGTACCGCTCAGTCGCGCTTGCGGTCCTGGTCGGCGAGGAACCGCTCGAACTCGGCGCCGAGCTCCTCGGCGCTGGGCACCTCGCCGGCGCCGCCCAGCAGGTCGGTGCCCTCGCGGGCGGCGGTGAACGAGTCGTACTGCTGCTCCAGGGCGGCGACGACGGCCACGTTGTCCGCCGAGCGGGCGATCTGCGCGTCGACCTCCGAGCGGTGGAGCTCGGCCGCCTCGCGCAGCGACTCGGTGGGCAGGCGCAGCCCGGTGAGCTGCTCCAGGTGCTCGAGCAGCGTGAGCGAGGCGGCGGGGTAGGTGGCCTGCGCGAGGTAGTGGGGGACGTGCGCGGCCACGCCGAAGGCGTCGACCCCGGCCTCGCCCATGCGCAGCTCCAGCAGGGCCGAGACGCTGCCGGGGATGCGCATCTCGCCCCAGTACACCGGATAGGACTCGATGAGCTGCCGTCGTGTGGCGTGGGCGGTGACGGTGACCGGCCGCGTGTGCGGCACCGGCATCGGGATCGCCTGGAGCGCGGCGACGGAGGTGATGCCGAGCCGCTCGACGAGCATGCCGACCGCGGCCACGAACCGTTCCCAGGCGTAGTCGGGCTCGGCGCCGTGGAGGAGCAGGAACGTCTCGCCGGCGTCGTCCTCGACGGCGTAGAGCGCGATCTCCGGGGCGGTGAAGCCCTCGTACCGGTCGGCGTTGAAGGTCATGCGGGGACGTCGGGCCCGGTAGTCGATCAGGCTGTCGGCGTCGAAGCGGGCGATGACCTCGTGCGGCAGCCCGGCCAGCAGATGGGCGCCGGCGAGCGTGCCCGCCGACGCGGCGTCGAAGTCTCCGGCGAGGTCGTGCACCAGCACGAGGCCCCGGCGCTCGGCCGGGTCGTCGACGGCCGCCTCGCGGGTGAGGAACGGCTCCGCCGCCGGGAGCAGTTCGACCAGGTCCTCCGGTCGCTGGGCCACGGGGGCACCTCCTGTCGGGTCGTCCGGCGCGAGGCCGGGTCGCGCTGGCCGCTACAGCCGCGCGACGGCCCGCCGCATTCCCGGCGGGCCGTCGCCACCACCCGTCCGGGCGCTCAGCGGGTGGCCGCGTCCTCCTCGCTGGCCTCCGTACTGGTCGCGCCCGTGCCGCGCGGCTGCGTGGCGCTGGGCTCCTGCCCGCCGTCATGACCGGGCGGGTCGGCCTGCTCCCGGGACAGGCGGGCACCGGCCGGGTCGTCGACGATCTGCGCGCGCGTGCCGTCGGGGAGGACCTCGGGGGACTTCCCGTCGAGCTGGTCCCGCGCGTACCGGTAGCAGACGGCGATCAGCGCGGTCACCGGGACGGCGAGGAAGGCGCCGATGATGCCGGCCAGGCTGGCGCCCGCGGTGACGGCCAGGATCACCACGGCGGCGTGCAGGTTGAGCCCGCGGCCCTGCAGGATCGGCTGCAGGACGTTGCCCTCGATCTGCTGCACGAGGATCACGATGCCCAGCACGATCAGCGCCGTGGTGAAGCCCTGGTCGACCAGCGCGATCAGCACCGCGAAACCGCCGGCGACGAACGCACCGATGATGGGGACGAACGCGCCGAAGAAGGTCAGCACCGCCAGCGGCAGCACCAGCGGGACGTCGAGGATCCACAGGCCCAGGCCGATGAACAACGCGTCGGCGAACCCGACGATGGCCTGCTGGCGGATGAACTCCGAGAGCGTCGACCACGTCTTGTAGGAGAGCGCGGCCACGTGCGGGGCGGCCGGCTGGCCCGTCTGCGCGGCGAGCCACGGCACCCAGCGGGGGCCGTCCTTGAGGAAGAAGAAGGTCAGCACGAGCGCCAGCACCAGGTTGATCAGCAGGCCGCCGATCGCGGTGGCGCCGGTCACGGCGTAGCCGGCGATGTTCTGGGCGTTGCCCTGGATCGTGTTGATCGCCTGGTCGACGGCGCTGCCGATCTGCTCCTCGCCTAGGTTGAACGGCGGCCCGGTCAGCCAGTCCTGCAGCTGCTCCAGGCCGACGCTGACGCCTTCGGCGAGCTCCTCGACCTGGCCCACGACGGGAGGGGCGATGAGCGCGATGATCCCGCCGAAGGCGGCGAAGAAGGTGAGCAGGACGGTGATCGCGGCCGGCGCGGCCGGCCAGCCGTGGTTGCGCAGGAACCGGGTCGGCGGCCACAGCACGGTGGTGAACAGCAGGCCCAGGACGACCGGCAGCAGGATGACCCAGAGCTTGCCCAGGACGTAGCCGAGCACGATCACCCCGCCGACGATGAGCAGCAGCTCGCCCGAGGCGATGGCCAGCCGTCGGCTCGCCCGCTGGAGGCGCTCGCCCCGCTCGGTGGTCGGCACCGGCGCGTGCGTGGCCGGCACGACCCCGGCGGAGGGGGTGGGCTCGTCCGGCTCGACGTCGTCGGCCGTCTCGTCCGGTGGCGGCTCGGTGCGACCGGGCAAGCGGATCCTCATGCTGCGATCTCAACACAGATGCACGCACCTGACCGGGCGGGAAACGATCATCACACCCGCGTCGTAGCGTGCAGGCATGCCGAAGATCGCGACCACCGACCGGGTCGACCGGGCGTCCCTCGTGGACTTCCTCCGCCCCCGGCACCGTGCGGTGCTGCTCACCCGACGGCGGGAGGGTGGGGTCCAGCTCTCGCCGGTCACCTGCGGGGTCGACGCCGAGGGCCGCGTCGTCGTGTCCACGTACCCACAGCGGGCCAAGGTCGCCAACGCGCGACGCGACCCGTCGGTCTCCCTGTGCGTCCTCTCCGACGAGTGGGACGGCCCCTGGGTGCAGCTGGACGGCGAGGCCGAGGTGCTCCAGCTGCCCGAGGCGCTGGAGCCGCTGGTCGACTACTACCGGTCGATCAGCGGGGAGCACCCCGACTGGGCGGAGTACCGCGCGGCCATGGCGCGGCAGGGCAAGGCGCTGCTGCGCATCACCGTCACCGGCTGGGGGCCGATCGCCACCGGGGGGTTCCCGGCCGATGTGGCCGACAAGCTCTGATCCTTGCTTCATCCAGAGAAAGGTGTAAGGCTTTCGCGGTGCCGTACGTGCTGACCATCGACCAACGGGCCAGCCGGCGGGGGCCCGACCGGGTCGGCGACGTCCTGGCGCAGCTCAACGCCGACGTCCCCACCGTCCTGGCCTTCGAACGGACGGCGGGGGACGAGTTCCAGGGCGTCCTCGGCGAGCCCGACGCCGCCGTCGACGTCGCCCTGCGCCTCGTCCGGCTGGGCGGCTGGAGCATCGGCATCGGTGCGGGGGCGGTCCAGGAGCCGCTGCCGGCCAGCACCCGGGCCGCTGCCGGGCCGGCCTTCCTCTGCGCCCGCCGGGCCGTCGACGCGGCCAAGCAGCGGCCGGTGCGGCTGGCCGTGCGCGGGGCGGTCCCGGCCGACGCCGGCGACGCACAGGCGGTGCTCGGTGCGCTGGCGGTGCTGGTGGGCCGGCGTAGCGAGCAGGCGTGGGAGGCGATCGAGCTGGTCGAGGCCGGACGGACCCAGGCCGAGGCGGCCGCAGCCCTCGGCGTCTCGCGGCAGGCGGTGGGCCAGCGCCTGGCTGCCGCCTCGTGGGAGCTGGAGCGCGAGCTGCGGCCGACGGCCGCCCGGCTCCTGGCGAGGGCGGCCGGATGACCACCGCGGTCCTGCTGCTCCTCGGGCTGGCCGGGTTGGCCGGCCTGGTCCTGTCCTTCCGCGGCGAGCGGACGCCCGGCGCCGCCGGCGCGATCGCCCTGGTGGTAGCGCTGGCTGTCGCCGCCGCCTTCGCCTGGCCGGCCGAGAGCAGCGGTGGCCCGGCGCAGGCCGGCGCCCTGCTCGCCGCGTTGGCGGCGGTCACCGGTGGGGGACCGGTGGCGACGGCGGTGCTGCACGCCGCCGACCCGGCCGCCGCCGGGGTGTCCGGGGGCCCGCAGGATCCCGACATCCTCCGCGGCGGGGCATGGATCGGCGTCCTCGAGCGGGGGGCGATCGCGAGCACGCTGCTGGTCGGCTGGCCCGAGGGGCTCGCCGTCGTCCTCGCGATCAAGGGGCTGGGGCGGTTCTCCGAACTGCGCGCGCCGGCGGCCGCCGAGCGGTTCATCGTGGGCACCCTGGCGAGCGGGCTGTGGGCCGCCGGCTGCGTGGGGGTCGCGGTCCTGCTCCGCGGCTGAGCGCACCCCGTCGTCCCCCCGGGGTGACGGGAACGGAGGCTCCGTGCCGATCGTCGGACCGCACGTGACGAGTGCGGCCCGCGGGCGCGTCGACCGGCTGCTGGCCGTCCTGGCGGTCACGCTCGCGCTCGGTGGCTGCGGAGGCGAGGTCGTCCGGGCCGGGGGAGCGACCGTTCTCGTCGCCGAGCGCGCAGAGGCGGGCATGGACGCGCTCGGCGGCGGCCGGCTGGAGGTCGTCGGCGGCTGCCTCGGGGCGAGCGGCTACGTCATCGTGTGGCCGCACGGCACCGAGGTCGTCGAGGACGATCCCCTGACCGTCAGCATCCCGGGCCACGGCACCGCCGCGCTCGGCGACCGGGTCGAGGTGAGCGGCGGTTTCGTGCTCGAGCACTCGTCCGGAACGGTCGAACCGGGCCCGCACGAGGTCGCCGGTGTCACGGTCCCCGCGGAGTGTGCGGAGCACGACGTCTTCCTCGCCCACTGAGCGGCCCGCTGCTGCGTGCAGCGCCCGCCCAGCGGGGGAGCGGCGGGACGGCGAGGATGGCGGTCGGCCACCGTCGGCCACCGTCGGCCGGTGCGACCCGGCGCCGGCCTCCGGCGGGTGAGGACGCCGGCCACCCATGGCCGGGAGCTGGACGGAGGAACACCGCATGTGCCACGACCACGACAGCCGTCCGCCCGCCCCGCCGCGCAGCGGGCCGGTGCGCGAACGCGCCACGACCACGCTCACCGCCGCTGACGGCGCCTGCTTCACGGCCGCCACCGCGCTGCCCGCGGAGCCCGCGCGCGCGGGGGTGGTCGTGCTCCCCGACATCCGGGGCCTGCACCCGTACTACGTCGCCCTGGCCGAGCGGTTCGCCGAGGCGGGGCTGGCGGCGGTCGCGATCGACTGGTTCGGGCGCACCGCCGGCGTCTGCGCCGACGGCGTCCGGCCCGAGGACTTCGACTGGCAGGCGCACATCCCGCGCACGACGCCGGAGGGGATCGACGCCGACGTCGCCGCCGCGATCGACCACCTGCGCGAGCGGGCCGGCGCGGAGCTGCCGGTGGTCACGGTCGGCTTCTGCTTCGGCGGCAGCCACTCGTGGCGGCTGGCCGGTGGAGACCTCGACCTGGCCGGCTGCGCCGGCTTCTACGGCCGCCCGTCGCTGGTGGGGGACGCCGCCGACCGGGCGCGGCTGCCCACGGTGATGCTGGTCGCCGGCGCCGACAGCGTGACGCCGGTGCCGGAGCAGCGGGCCCTGGCCGACCGGCTGCGCGCGGCCGGGGCAGAGGTCGACCTCGTCGTCTACGAGGGCGCGCCGCACTCGTTCTTCGACCGGTCGCACGACGCCTGGGCAGAGGCCTGCCGCGACGCCTGGGCGCACGTCCTGTCGCTCACCGACCGCGTCGCCCGGCCGTGACGAGGCCGGCGTGGGGACCGCTGCCCGGCAGCACCGTACGGGTGCGGCCGGCGACGGCAGCCGACCTCCCGGCCCTGGTGGTGCTGCTGGCCGACGACCCGATCGGCGGGGCACGTGAGCGGGCCGCGGACCTGGCGCCGTACCGGGCGGCGTTCCGACGGATCGAGCGCGATCCGGCGCAGCTGCTGGTGACGGCCGCGGACGGCGACGCGGTCGTCGGCACCCTGCAGCTCTCGGTCATCCCGGGCCTGTCCCGCGGAGGAGCCCTGCGCGCGCAGATCGAGAGCGTGCGCGTGCGGCCGGACCGGCGCGGCACGGGCCTCGGGACGGCACTGTTCGGGTGGGCGATCGCGGAGGCGGGCCGCCAGGGGTGCGCGCTGGTGCAGCTGACCACCGATCTCGCCCGCCGCGAGGCGCACCGGTTCTACGAACGGCTGGGCTTCGTCCACTCGCACGCGGGCTACAAGCTGGCGCTCTGACGTGCCCGGCACAGGATCTGGCGCACGACGGCGGACTTCCCCTCGGCGTAGTGGTTCATGTCCGCCCACCGCCGGGTGGCGAGGTCCCGCTTGGTCCGCTCGTACAGCTGCCGGTCGGCCGCGGAGCGGAGCAGCCGGTCACGGAAGAGCAGGTGGTCGGTGACGGCCGGGTCGCCGGTCGCGCGCACGTGCAGGTGCACGTCCCGGGCCGGGGTGCGGAGCATCCGGTGCCCCGGCTCGACCACGCGCAGAGCGAATCCTGCTGCCCGCAGGGCAGGGACGTAGGCGTCGTCGTCCGCGACGTCGGGAACGGTGACCAGCACGTCCACCACCGGCTTGGCGGCCAGCCCGGGAACCGCCGTGCTCCCGATGTGGAGGACGTCGACCACCCGGTCACCGAGGACGGCCAGAACCTCGTCGCGGACCTGGCGGAAGCGGGCCGCCCAGGCCCGGTGGTCCTCCTGGAGCACGATCACCGCGGGTTCGGGTGCGCCCACCAGCACCGACTCCAGGTGCGAGTCGGCCGCCACGACGGTCAGCGTAGTGCCGGCGGAGACGGGCCGGGCCGCGTCCGGGGCGTCCGGGACGGCGGGGACGGACTGGCCTGCGGAGCCGTCGGCCGCTCGTCTCCTACCCTGGGGCGGGTGAGCGGCCAGCCGATCGATCCCGGAGTCATCGAACTCGCCGGACGGGTCTTCGACCTCGCCCGCGGCGGGCACACCGAGGAGCTCGTGGCGTACGTGGACGCCGGCGTCCCGGTGAACCTCACCAACGACAAGGGCGACACCCTGCTCATCCTCGCCGCCTACCACGGGCACAGCGGCACGGTCGCCGCCCTGCTGGAGCGTGGCGCCGACCACGGCCGGGCCAACGACCGCGGCCAGACGGCCCTGGCCGCGGCGGTCTTCAAGCAGTCGGCCGAGACCGTGCAGCGGCTGCTCGCGGCCGGGGCCGATCCGGACGCGGGTGGCCCCAGCGCCCGCGAGACGGCGGCGTTCTTCGACCTGCCGGCCATGACCGCGCTGCTGGCCGCCCGCGACTGACCGGCGGGTCGGCGGAGCCGGTGCGCCCGGGCGCGACCGAGGGGGAGGCGGGCATGCCAGCACGAGATGACCTGCCGGAGACGGGGCCGCTGCCGCTGATCCGGCCGGACCGGCAGGACGCGGCACCGGCCGGCGCGCCGGAGCCGGCCGGGCCCGACCCGGCGGCGGTGGTCCCGGCACCGGAGCCCGGGCTGCCGCGCTGGCTGCTCCTGGTGGGCGGTGCCGCCGCCGCCACCATCGCCATCGCCGGGTTGCAGGCGATCGCCTGGCTCGTGGCGCCGGTGTTCCTGGCCCTCGTCGTCGTCATCGCCCTGACCCCGGTGCAGGGGTGGCTGCGCCGCATCGGCGTGCCGCGCTGGCTGGCCACCACCGTGCTGCTGCTGCTCGTGTGGACGGTGCTGCTGGCGTTCGTCGCGCTGCTGGTGGCCGCCGTCGCCCAGTTCGCCGCGCTGCTGCCCGACTACGCCGACCGGGCGCAGCTGCTGATCAACGACGTGGTCGCCGACCTCAACAGCCGGGGGATCGTCTCCGGTCAGCTGTCGGACCTCGTCGAGCAGATCGACTACGGCTCGCTGGTGGGGCTGGCCACCGACCTGCTGAGCCGGCTCACGGATGCGGCGACCACCCTGCTGCTCCTGCTGTCGGCGCTGGTCTTCATGGGCATCGAGAGCAGCGGCTTCGGCAGGCGGCTGGCCCTCATCGGCGCCGAGCGCCCCCACCTGCCGGTGGCGCTGCGGCTGTTCACCCGGGGCACCCGCAGCTACCTGCTGGTGAGCACGGTGTTCGGGGCGATCGTCGCGATCGGCGACACGATCGCCCTGGCGCTGCTGGACGTGCCGGCCGCCCCGCTGTGGGGGCTGCTCGCCTTCATCACCAACTACGTGCCCAACATCGGGTTCGTCCTGGGGGTCGCGCCGCCCGCCGTGCTCGGGCTGCTCGCCGGCGGCTGGGGCGACTTCATCGCGATCCTGGTCGTCTACTCGCTGCTGAACTTCGTCGTCCAGACCCTGATCCAGCCCCGCTTCGTCGGTGACTCGGTGGGCCTGTCGATGACGGTGACGTTCGTGGCCCTGCTCTTCTGGGGCTGGGTCCTCGGCGCGCTGGGCGCGCTGCTCGCCATCCCGCTGACGCTGCTGGTCAAGGCCCTGCTGGTCGACGTCGATCCCCGGGGCCACTGGCTGGACGCCCTGCTGCGGGAGGAGCCGCGCGCCCCGCGCACGATGCGGGCCCGGCGGCGCATGGCCGACCGGCACGCCGCCCTGGCGTCCATGCGGCGGCTGCACCACCACCCGCACCGCCGGTCGTCCGCCGCCGAGGCGGAGGAGACCGACGACGCGGCGGCCACCCCGGCGGGCCGGGGCTGACCGGGCAGGAGCTGGTCGTGCTGGCCGGTCTGCAGGGCAGCGGGAAGAGCACCTGGATCGCCCGCCACCTGGCCGGCAGCCACGTCGTCGTCAGCAAGGACCAGTGGCCGAACGCCCGGCGCCGGGAGGCGCGCCAGCAGCGGGTCGTCGCCGAGCTCCTGGCCGCGGGGCGCAGCGTCGTCGTCGACAACACCAACCCCTCACCGGCGGAGCGCGCACCGCTCGTCACCCTCGCCCGCGAGGCCGGCGTGCCCGTGCGCGCGGTGTGGCTGGACACGCCCCTGGAGGTCTGCCTGGCCCGCAACGACGCCCGTACCGGTCGGGCCCGCGTGCCACTGGTGGGCGTCCACGCCACCCGGGCGCGGTTCGTGCCGCCGTCGGTCGCCGAGGGGTTCGACCGGGTCGACGTCGTCCGGGCGGGTGCGCAGGACCCGGCACCGGACCTTGTGACCGTGGCCGCAACCGGCGGCCGTAACGTGTCGGGCGCAGCCCGCCGCGGACCGGGGCCCTCCGCCCCGGTACCGCCGGCATCCGAGACGAAGGGAACTCACATGAGCGAGGCAGGCACCACGGGCGCGTCCCGCGTGGCCATCGTGACCGGCGCGGCCCGCGGCATCGGCGCGGCGACCGCCCAGCGGCTGGCGCAGGACGGATTCGCCGTCGCGGTCCTCGACCTGGACGAGGGCTCGGCCAAGGGCACCGCCGAGGCGATCGAGGCCGCCGGCGGCCGGGCGCTGGCCGTCGGCGCCGACGTGAGCGACTCCGCGCAGGTCGAGGCCGCCGTCGAGCGGATCGCGACGGAGCTGGGCCCGCCGACCGTCCTGGTCAACAACGCCGGTGTGCTCCGCGACAACATGCTGTTCAAGATGAGCGACTCCGACTGGGACATCGTCATGAACGTGCACCTGCGGGGCGCCTTCCTCATGACCCGCGCCGCGCAGAAGCACATGATCGACCAGAAGTGGGGTCGGATCGTCAACCTGTCCAGCACCTCCGCGCTGGGCAACCGCGGCCAGGCGAACTACTCGACGGCGAAGGCCGGTCTGCAGGGCTTCACGAAGACCCTCGCGATCGAGCTGGGCAAGTTCGGCGTCACCGCCAACGCCATCGCCCCGGGCTTCATCGAGACGGACATGACCAAGGCGACCGCCGACCGCATGGGCATCCCGTTCGACGACTTCATCAAGGGCGCGGCCTCGCAGATCCCGGTGGCCCGCACGGGCAAGCCGGAGGACATCGCCCACCTGGTGTCCTTCTTCGTCAGCGAGGGCGCCGGCTTCGTCTCCGGCCAGGTCGTCTACGCCGCCGGCGGCCCGAAGGCCTGAGCGGACCCCTCTGCCCCCCACCGCTCGCTCCGCTCGCGGTGGGGCCCTGCAGAGGGGCCGTTCCATCCGCTCAGCAGGGGCCGGGCAGCCGCACCGGCTGCCCGGCCCCGCGCGCTTCTCCCCATCGCCGAGGAGGCGTCATGGTCGACGACGACAAGGTCCTGGTGGAGCGCCGCGGCGCCGTCCAGGTGATCACCATCAACCGGCCGTCCGCGCGCAACGCCCTCGACGCCGACGTCGCCCGGGCGGTCGCGGCCGCGGTCGACGAGCTGGACGCCGACGGCGGCCTGCGAGCGGGGGTGCTCACCGGCTCGGGCGGCACCTTCTCGGCCGGGATGGACCTCAAGGCGTTCCTGCGTGGGGAGAGCCCCGCGATCCCCGGTCGCGGGCTGTGCGGCATCACCCGCACCCCGCCGCGCAAGCCGCTGCTGGCCGCTGTCGAGGGCTGGGCGCTGGCCGGCGGCTTCGAGCTGGTGCTCGCCTGCGACCTGGTGGTGGCGGGCCGGGGCGCCCGGTTCGGGGTGCCGGAGGTGAAGCGCTCGCTCGTCGCGGCCGGCGGGGCCGCACTCCTGCTGCCGCAGCGGGTGCCCCGCGCGGTCGCGCTGGAGCTGCTGCTGACCGGTGAGCCGGTCGACGCGGAGCGCGCGGCCGCGGTCGGCCTGGTGAACCGCGTGGTCGAGGACGGCTCGGCGGTCGCGGAGGCCGTCGCCCTGGCGGAGGTGATCGCCGCGAACGGTCCGCTGGCGGTGGCGGCCACCAAGCAGGTCGTGCAGCAGGCGCCGGGGTGGGCGCCGGACGAGGCCTGGACGCGGCACGACGAGCTCGTCGCGCCGGTGTTCGCCTCCGAGGACGCCCGGGAGGGTTCCGCGGCCTTCGCGGAGCGCCGGCCCCCGGTCTGGCGCGGTCGCTGACCGAGCCCGGCCCGGCATAGCCGGCCTCCCGGTCCTGTTGGACCCGGCGTGGCCCGCACTCCTCTCCGCCTGGTCGTCCTCGGCGACTCGCTCGCCTCCGGTACCGGGGCCGCCCGCCCCTCCGACGCCCTGGGGCCGCGGCTGACCCGCGTGCTGACCGACGACGGGTTCGACGTCGAGCTGCACGTCATGGCCGTCCCCGGCGCCGTCTCGGCCGGGCTGGCCGACCAGGCGCGCCGGGCCCAGCCGCTCTCCGCCGACCTCGCCGTCGTCGTCATCGGTGCCAACGACCTCGCCCGGTTCGTGCCGGTCGAGCAGGCCGCGAGCGCGCTCGCGGCCGCGGTGACCGCGCTCCGCGCGGGCGGCACCGACGTCGTGGTGGTCCCGGCGCCGGACATGTCGATGGTCCCGTTCGTGCCGCCCGCGCTGCGGGCGCTGGTCCGGGGAGCCTGCGCGGTCCTCCAGCGGCGGCAGTCGCAGGTGGCCACCACCGGCGGTGCCACGGTGGCGCCGGTCGCCGCCGAGGTGGCGCGCGCCTTCTCGGCCGACCCGGCGCTGTTCTCCGCCGACCGGTTCCACCCGTCCTCGGCCGGCTACGCGGCCATCGCCGCGGTGCTCGCGCCCCACGTGCTGGCCGCGGCCCGCGCCCGGCGGGACGGCGCCGCGGCCTGAGCGCTCACGCGCCGACCGGTGCCCGGACGAGCCGGGCCGCCACCGGCTCCACGAACCGGGTGAGCAGCGGACCGGTCACCGCGAGCAGCAGCACGTAGCCGGTGGCGACCGGCCCGACCGCGGGGATCCCCGCGCCGACCGCCAGCCCCGCGATCACGATCGAGAACTCGCCGCGGGCCACCAGCGCGGTGCCGGCCCGCAGCCGGCCGGGGACGGCCACGCCGTCCCGCTTCGCGGCGAACCAGCCGGTGCCGATCTTCGTGACGGTGGTGACCGCGGCCAGCGCGAGGGCGGCGGGCAGCACCGGCAGGATGGCGCCCGGATCGGTGGCCAGGCCGAACGCGACGAAGAAGGTGGCGGCGAACAGGTCGCGGAGGGGGCCGAGGATGGCACGGGCCCGCTCGGCGAAGGACGCCGGCAGCGCCAGCCCGACCAGGAACGCCCCGACCGCCGCCGAGGCCCCCAGCGCCTGCGCGGCGCCGGCGACCAGCAGCGTCAGCCCGATCAGCCGGAGCATCACCTGCTCGTCGTCGTCGTGGGTGAGCCACCGGCCCAGCCGCGGGCCGTGCCGCTGCGCCGCGAGGAGCACCACGAGCACCGCGCCGACGGCCAGCCCGACCCCGGCCGCGGCCGACATCGGCCCCTGGCCGGCGAGGGCCACCACGAGCAGCGGCAGGAACAGCGCCATCGCGAGGTCCTCGAGCACCAGCACCGAGAGCACCGCCGGGGTCTCCCGGTTGGCCAACCGCCCCAGGTCGCCGAGCAGCCGCGCGATGATCCCCGACGACGAGATGTAGGTGACCCCGCCCAGGGCGAGCGCCCCCTCCCAGGGCAGCCCCAGCAGCAGCCCGGCGACGAACCCCGGTGGGCCGTTGAGCACCAGGTCCACCAGCCCCGAGGGCGCGTGCCGGCGGAACGACGCGAACAGCTCGGTGGCGGAGAACTCCAGGCCGAGGGTGAGCAGCAGCAGGACGACGCCGATCTCCGCGGCCGCCTCCAGGAACGGCGCGGCGTTCTCCACCGGCACCAGGCCACCCTCGCCCAGCGCGAGCGCGGCCAGGAGGATGAACGGGATGGGGGAGAGGCCCAGGCGCCGGGCCAGCAGCCCGAGCGCGGACAGGCCGAGGAACAACAGCCCCAGCTCGAGCAGCAGGGCGGCGACGTGGTCCACCGCGGGCTACTCCTGGCCCGCGATCCGCCGGTCCAGCTGCTCCAGCCCGGCCGAGGAGCCGATGACGACCAGCACGTCGCCGGCGGACAACCGGTCAGCGGGTGACGGGGAGGGGACCACGTCGGCGCCGCGGACGATGGCGACCACCGAGCAGCCGGTCAGCGTGCGGGCCCGGGTGTCGCCCAGGCTCCGGCCCGCGTACGGGGAGCCCTCCCGCACGGTGATCCGGGCCGACTCCAGCCCGGGCACCTCGCGGGAGAGGTCGGCGAACCGCTGGGTCAGCCGGGGGGCGCCCAGCACCTCGGCGAGGGCGTCGACCTCCTCCGGGTCCAGCCGGAACGTCTCCCGCGCGCGGTCGGGGTCGCGCCGGTCGAACACCGCGATCTCCGCGCCGCCCTCCCGCTGCACGACGATGCCCAGTACCTGACCCGAGCGGGTCCGCATCTGGTAACGGACACCCACACCGGGCAGCAGCGTCTCCTCGAGCTCCACCGGGGCATCGTCGCAGACCCGGATCAGGCCAGTCGCTCCGCCAGCAGCTCGGCGAGGTGCCGTCCGCGCCGCTCGGCGAGCTGGTCGAGCTGCGTGCGGCAGGAGAACCCGTCGGCCAGCACGACGGCGTCGTCGGGCAGGTCGCGGACGGCGGGCAGCAGCTGCTGCTCGGCGACCGCCACCGAGACGTCGTGGTGCCCGCGCTCGACGCCCCAGTTGCCGGCCAGCCCGCAGCAACCGCCGAGCCGGTTCACCCGGGCGCCCGCGTCCTGCAGGAGCCGGGCGTCGGCGGACCAGCCGAGCACCGAGGCGTGGTGGCAGTGCGGCTGGGCGACGATCTCCAGGCCGTCCAGCGACGGCGGCGTCCAGCCCGGGGTGCTCGTCAGGAGCTCGGCGAGCGTGCGGGTGGCGGCGGCGACCTGCTCGGCCTCCGCGCCGCCGACCAGCTCCAGCGCCTCGCTGCGGAGCACGGCGGTGCAGGAGGGCTCGATGCCGACGATCGGCACGCCCGCCGCCGCGAGCGGGGCCAGCGTCCGCACGGTGCCGCCGAGGATCCCCTTGGCCTTGTCGAGCTGGCCGGTGGTGATCCACGTGAGCCCGCAGCAGGTGTCGGCGCCGGGCACCTCGACGCGGTAGCCGGCGGCCGTCAGCACCCGGGCGGTCGCGGCGGCGACCTCCGGGGCGAAGTGGTCGGTGAAGGAGTCGACCCACAGCGCCACCGGGGCGCCGTCGCCCTGGAGCGGCTGGTCGGCCCACTGCTGCCGGAAGGTGCGCGCGGCGAACTGCGGCACCGACCGGCGCTGGTCGATGCCCGCCCCCCACTTGGCCACCGAACCGACGAGCGCGGAGCCGAGCATCGCGTTGACCAGGCGCGGGGCCCGGGCCACCAGGTCCGACCAGAACGGCAGCCGGCCCAGCGTGTAGTGGGCGCGCGGCCGCAGCCGGCGCCGGTACGACTGGTGCAGCACCTCGGCCTTGTAGGAGGCCATGTCCACGCCGGTGGGGCAGTCCGACGAGCAGCCCTTGCAGGACAGGCAGAGGTCCAGCGCCTCGTGCACCTCCGGTGCGCGCCAGTCCTTCACCGGCCCGCCGGGGGCGAGCATCTCCTGCAGGACCCGGGCGCGGCCGCGGGTGGTGTCCTTCTCCTCCCGCGTCGCCGGCCAGGACGGGCACATGACCCCGCCGGAGGACTGCAGGTCGGCCCGGCACTTGCCGACGCCGGTGCAGCGGTGCACCGCGGCGGAGAAGTCACCGCCGTCGTGCCGGTAGGCCAGCGCCAGGGGGCGGCGGGAGGTCGAGACCAGCGGCGGGGCAGCGGCGATCCGGACGTCCTCGTCGAGCGGTGCCGGGCGCACCAGCACGCCCGGGTTGAGCACGTCGGCGGGGTCGAACACCGCCTTGACGCGGGCGAAGAGGTCCAGGGCGGCGGGGGAGTACATGTGCGGCAGCAGCTCGCTGCGCGCCCGCCCGTCGCCGTGCTCCCCGGACAGCGAACCGCCGTAGCCGGCGACCAGCCGGGCGGCGTCCTCGACGAACGACCGGTAGGCCGACCGGCCGCGATCGGGCCCCTCCCCGAACGGGAAGTCGATGCGCACGTGCACGCAGCCGTCGCCGAAGTGGCCGTAGGGCACGCCCTGCAGCCCGTGGCCGTCGAGCAGCGCCTCGAAGCCGCGCAGGTACTCCCCGAGCCGCTCCACCGGGACGGCGGCGTCCTCCCAGCCGGCGTGCGCGGGCCGGCCGTCGGAGGTGCGGTTGGCCAGCCCCGCGCCGTCCTCGCGGATCCGCCAGATCGCCGCGGCGTGCGCCGGGTCGGTGACGACGAGGGAGTCCAGGGCACCGGCGTCGGCCAGCACCCCCTGCGCCTTGCCCTGCACCTCGGCCACGGTGTCGCCGGTCAGCTCCACGATCAGCCACCCGTCGCCGCGCGGCAGCTCGGGGACGACGGCGGCGGGCACGTCGCGCAGCCGCTGCACGATCCGCTGGTCGAGCCCCTCGACCGCGGTGGGCTCGTGGGGGAGCAGGCCGGGGGTGGCGTCGGCGGCGTCGGCCATGCTCGGGTAGCCCAGCACCACCAGCCCCCGGACGGGAGCGTCGGCGACCAGCCGCACGGTGGCGCCGAGGACGACGGCGAGCGTCCCCTCGCTGCCGACCAGCGCCCGGGCCACGTCGAAGCCGCGCTCGGGCAGCAGGTGCTCCAGCGAGTAGCCCGACACCTGCCGGCCGAAGGCGCCGAGCTCGGTGCGCACGGTCGCGAGGTGCCCGGCGACGAGCCGGTGCAGGTCCTCGAGCACGCCCGGCGCGGGCTCGGTGCCCGGACCGAGCCGGAGCCGCTCACCGGTGCCGGTGACGACGTCCAGCCCCACCACGTTGTCCGACGTCCGGCCGTACCCCAGCGCCCGGGACCCGCAGGCGTTGTTGCCGATCATCCCGCCGATCGTGCAGCGGTTGTGCGTGCTGGGGTCCGGGCCGAACCGCAGCCCGTGCGGGCGCGCGGCGGTCTGCAGCGCGGCCTGGACCACGCCGGGGTCCACCGTCGCCGTCCGGGCCTCCGGGTCGATCGCGTGCACCCGCGACAGGTACCGGCTGGTGTCCAGCACGACGCCGGTGCCCACGGCGTTGCCCGCGATCGACGTGCCCGCGCCGCGGGCGGTCAGCGGCACCCCGAGCGAGCGGCACACCTCGAGCGCCGCCACGATCTCGTCGGGGTGCTGCGGCCGCACCACGGCCCGGGGGAGGACGCGGTACAGCGACGCGTCGGAGGAGTAGAGGGCGCGGGCCAGCCCCGAGTCGTCGACGTCGCCGATGCCGGCGCGCCGCAGCTCGGCCACCACCGACCGGCCGTCGTCGGTGCCCGTCGTCGTGGGGGCCGGTGCGCTCATGGTGCCGAGTCTCGCTCCCGCGTCCGGGGCGGGCGCGTCCACCCCCCCTCCCGGCACCCGGGGACGGGGGGGGGGGGGGGGGGGGGGGGGGGGGGGGGGGGGGGGGGGGGGGGGGGGGGGGGGGGGGGGGGGGGGGGGGGGGGGGGGGGGGGGGGGGGGGGGGGGGGCGGGGGCGGGGGGGGCGGGGG
>NZ_JBJHAJ010000040.1:0-31603 GCF_054051015.1 Blastococcus sp. SYSU DS0616 | reverse complement strand
GATCTACTGGACGCCGTTCGCCGGTGCCCGGGCGATCGACGGTGACATTCGCACGCGGTGGGGGCAGCTGGGCTGGGAGCTGGGGTACTACGGCTATCCGGTGGCCGATGCCCGCTGTGGGCTGCGCAACGGTGGGTGCCTGCAGCACTTCCAGGGTGGGTCGATCTACTGGACGCCGTTCGCCGGTGCCCGGGCGATCGACGGTGACATTCGCACGCGGTGGGGGCAGCTGGGCTGGGAGCTGGGGTACTACGGCTATCCGGTGGCCGATGCCCGCTGTGGGCTGCGCAACGGTGGGTGCCTGCAGCACTTCCAGGGTGGGTCGATCTACTGGACGCCGTTCACCGGGGCCCAGGCCATCGACGGAGCCATCCGCGCCCGGTGGGGACAGCTGGGCTGGGAGAACGGGTACCTCGGCTACCCGGTCGCCCCGGCGGTCCGCGCGCCCGACGGCGACGCATCGCAGCGGTTCCAGGGCGGGACCCTGCACTGGTCGATGCGGACCGGGCAGGTGCGCGCCTCCTGAGCCGGACGTGCTCGGGGCCCGTCACCAGCTGGTGACGGGCCCCGATCGACGCGCGGTCCTACTCGGCGTCGGCGATGGTGCAGATGACCGCGCCGCTGGTGACCGAGGCGCCCACCTCCGCCGCCAGGCCGGAGATCGAGCCGGCCTTGTGCGCCGTGATCGGCTGCTCCATCTTCATCGCCTCGAGGACGACGACCAGGTCACCGGCCTCGACGGTGGCGCCGTCCTCGACGGCGACCTTGACGATGGTGCCCTGCATCGGCGAGGTGAGGGAGTCACCGGAGGCCGCGGCACCGCCGCCCCCGCCGCCGCGCTTGCGGGGCTTGGCCGCCGCGCCGGGCGCCGCGCCGCCACCGCCGGCGGCGAGCCCGGCGGGCAGGGAGACCTCGAGGCGGCGGCCGCCGACCTCCACGACGACGGTCTGCCGCGGCGCCTCCTCGTCCTGCCCGGCCGGGGCGGCGTCGTAGGGCGGGACCTGGTTGTCCCACTCGGTCTCGATCCAGCGGGTGTGCACCGTGAACGGCTCGCTGGTGAACGCCTTGTCGCGCACCACGGCCCGGTGGAACGGGATGACCGTGGGCATGCCCTCGACCACCAGCTCGTCCAGCGCGCGGCGGGCCCGCTGCAGGGCCTCCTCGCGGGTGGCGCCGGTGACGATCAGCTTGGCCAGCATCGAGTCGAACGCGCCGGCGACCTCGCCGCCGGTCTCGACGCCGGAGTCCCAGCGCACACCGGGGCCCTGCGGGATCTCCAGCCGGTTCACCGGGCCCGGGGCCGGCATGAAGTTGCGGCCGGCGTCCTCGGCGTTGATCCGGAACTCGATGCTGTGACCCCGCGGCTCGGGGTCCTCGGTGATCTCCAGCGGCAGGCCCTCGGCGATGCGGAACTGCTGGCGCACCAGGTCGATGCCGCTGGTCTCCTCGGAGACCGGGTGCTCCACCTGCAGGCGGGTGTTGACCTCGAGGAACGAGATCGAGCCGTCGGCGCCGACCAGGTACTCCACGGTGCCGGCACCGTGGTAGCCGGCCTCCTTGCAGATCGCCTTCGCCGAGGAGTGGATGCGGGCGCGCTGGTCGTCGGTGAGGAACGGCGCGGGCGCCTCCTCGACCAGCTTCTGGTTGCGCCGCTGCAGCGAGCAGTCGCGGGTGCCGACGACGATCACGTTGCCGTGGGTGTCGGCGAGCACCTGTGCCTCGACGTGCCGGGGCTTGTCCAGGAATCGCTCGACGAAGCACTCGCCGCGGCCGAAGGCGGCGACCGCCTCGCGAACCGCCGAGTCGAACAGCTCCGGGATCTCCTCCATCGTGCGGGCGACCTTCAGCCCGCGGCCACCACCACCGAAGGCCGCCTTGATGGCGACCGGGAGGCCGTGCGCTTGCGCGAAGGCCACGACCTCGTCGGCGCCCCCGACCGGGTCCTTCGTCCCGGGCACCAGCGGGGCGCCGGCCTTGGTGGCGATGTGCCGGGCGGCGACCTTGTCGCCGAGGTCGATGATCGCCTGCGGCGACGGGCCGATCCAGGCCAGCCCCGCGTCGAGGACGGCCTGGGCGAAGTCGGCGTTCTCGGAGAGGAACCCGTAGCCGGGGTGGATCGCGTCGGCGCCGGACTGCCGGGCCGCGTCGAGGATCTTGTCGATCACCAGGTAGGAGTCGCCCGGGGTGGTGCCGCCGAGCGCGAAGGCCTCGTCGGCGACGCGTACGTGCAGCGCGTCGCGGTCGGGCTCGGCGTAGACCGCGACGCTGGTGAGACCCGCGTCCTTGCAGGCGCGGGCCACGCGGACCGCGATCTCGCCACGGTTGGCGATGAGAACCTTCTGCACCGGTGTTCTCCCTCTCGTTCGGACGGCTCGGACTGTAGCCAGCAGGCCGCGTCGCCTCCGCGGCAGGGCTGCAGACGTCCGGTACCGGTACCGGTCAGCTCGCGGTGAGCGACCCGGCGAGGCGGCGCGTCAAGCGCGCCATCCGCTGCGTTCGCTGCCGCACCCGCCGTCGGACCGGGTCCTGCTGTGCGTCGTCCGCGTCGGGGGCGACGGCCGCGGCCACCGGGGGATCCACCGGTTCGGCGGACTCCGGGCCCGTGGCCAGGGCGGGCGCGGTGGTGTCCGGGGCCGTCTCCGGGAGCGCCGCGGCGTCCTCCTCGCCCGGGTCCGGCGCGGCGCCGGTGGTCTCCGGCTCGGGCGCCGAGTGCGTGGGGATGAGCGCGACGATCGCGTCCAGGGCGGCATCGAGGATCTCCTCGGCCGTGGGTGCCGGCGCCTCGGCGGGCCCCGCCGGCGGCACCCGGAGCTCGTCGAGCTCCCCGACCACCTGGCAGCCGGCCGCGAGCAGCTCGTCCACCATCGCGGCGGCGCGGGCGACCACCCACGGCCGGGCGCTCGCGGGCACGGTCAGCGAGCCGGACGACGGGCGCTCGGCCAGGACGTCGACGGCCACGTGGTGGGTGATGCGGGCGGCGTAGGTCGGCCAGTCGATGCCGTAGTCCAGCCGCTCGTTGAGCCGGCGGAGGAGCTCGGCCTCCGCCCGGCCCAGCGACTTGTTGCGCCGTCCGTCCGGCGGGGTGGCGAGGGCAGGGTCGACGCCGACCACCTGGGCGAAGCGCTGCCACAGGGTGGCGGGGTCGGCCCCCCGCGGCGGGACGGTGACCAGGTGCACCTGGGTGGCCGGGAGCTCCGCCCCCCACCGCTCCACGAGCGCCGGGAGGTCCTGGCGGAGCCACAGCGCCCGGCCGTACCAGGTGTCGCTCCAGGCCTCGGACCCCACGGTGGCGAGCCACTCGCCGAAGGGCAGGTAGTGCCGGTTCTTGACGTCCTCCTGCCAGACGGCGGGCAGCTGCCGGGCCAGGTCGCGAGCGGTGACGATCACGTGCACCTCGGCGAAGGAGAGGTCGGCGTGGACCCGCGCGATCGCCTCCGGGGGCAGGTCGCCGAAGAGCTCGTGGGAGATGACCGTGGTGCCCTCGTGCGCCCGCGCGGCCTCGACCAGCCGGTTCCAGGCCCCGTCCAGCGCGGGGTCGACCCAGCCGTTGAAGCCCTCCTGCTTCAGGTCCAGCGTGGCGTGGAAGTGCGCCTCGGGCACGTCGCCCGGGTAGAGGACCCCGGCGTCGGCCAGGGCCGCCCGAGAGTTCCAGAGCAGGTCCTGCAGGTAGGTCGTGCCGGACTTCGGTGTACCGACATGAACGATCACCCGGTGCGCACTCATGGTCACCATGGGTACCTGTCGCCGTCGGTGATCGCCATCCCGGAGTGCCATCCCTTCACACCTGTCACACGCGGCCCGGCGGTCAACGTCGCCAGAGTTCGGTGATGGTCAGCCCCCGCTTTCCCAGCTGGGTGCGCAGCACCGTCAGCGACAGCCCCACGACGGCCGCCGGGTCGCCCTCCACCCGGCGGACGAACGGCGCGCCGAGCCCGTCGAGGGTGAACGCGCCGGCCACCGCGAGCGGCTCACCGGTGGCCAGGTAGGCCTCCACCTCCGGCGGGGTCGGGTCGGCGAAGTAGACGACGGTGGAGGCCACCGCGATGTCCCGGCTCACCACGGACCCGTCCCGGACGTCGAACAGGGCCTGACCGGTGTGCAGGACGCCGGAACGCCCGGCCATCCGCCGCCAGCGGTCGCGGGCCTCGGCGGCGTCGGCCGGCTTGCCCTGCGGCCTCCCGGCGAACTCCAGCAGCGAGTCCGCGCCGATCACCAGTGCGTCGGTCTCCCGCTTGGCGACGTCGGCCGCCTTGGCCGCGGCCAGCAGGGCGACGGTCTCGGCGACCCGGGGGGCGGAGTGCGCCGACTCGTCCACCTCGCTGACGACGACCTCGGGGGCGAGGCCGGCCTGGCGCAGCAGCGACAGCCGGGCCGGTGAGGCCGAGCCCAGGACCAGCCTGCGGTCGGCGCTCATGCCGGGCTCCCGGCCGCGCGCCACCCACCGGGGCCGGCCTGCAGCGGACGGCGGTGGGTGCGCCCGTAGGACGCCCACGCGCCGACCGGCGCGGGAGGCCGGCGGCGGGTGCGGCGCTGTGAGAGGGCGGCCACCACAACGGTGAGGGCGGCGAGTTCCGCGGGCGTCGGCTCACCCTTGACGACGCGCAGCAACGGAGGAAGGACCCCCTGCTCCCCACCACTCGCAGGCTCGCGGCGGGCACCCTGCAGGGGGCCGCCCTCATCGGTCGCCTTCACAGCGGGATGTTCCCGTGCTTCTTGGGCGGCAGCGTCTGGCGCTTGTTGGCCAGCACCCGCAGCGCCTTCGTCACCTGGACGCGGGTGTGCGACGGCGGGATCACGGCGTCCACGTACCCGCGGTCGGCGGCGATGTAGGGGTTGGCGAGCGTGTCCTCGTACTCCGCGATGAGCTCGGCGCGGCGGGCGTCGGGGTCCTCGGCGGCCGCGAGCTCCTTGCGGTAGAGGATCCCGACCGCGCCCTGCGCCCCGACCACGGCGATCTGCGCGGTGGGCCACGCCAGGTTCACGTCGGCGCCCAGGTGCTTGGAGCCCATGACGTCGTAGGCGCCGCCGTAGGCCTTGCGGGTGATGACCGTGACCTTCGGGACGGTGGCCTCCGCGTACGCGTAGATCAGCTTGGCGCCGCGACGGATGATGCCCTCCCACTCCTGCGACGTGCCCGGGAGGAAGCCCGGCACGTCGACGAAGGTGAGCACCGGGATGTTGAAGGCGTCGCAGGTGCGCACGAACCGCGCGGCCTTCTCGCTGGCGTCGATGTCCAGCGTGCCGGCGAACTGGGTGGGCTGGTTGGCCACGACGCCGACCGGTCGGCCCTCGACCCGGCCGAAGCCGATGAGGATGTTCGGCGCGAACAGCGGCTGCACCTCGAGGAACTCGCCGTCGTCGAGCACGTGCTCGATGACCGCGTGCATGTCGTAGGGGGTGTTCGCCGAGTCGGGGACGAAGGTGTCGAGCTCCCGGTCCTCGTCGGTCAGCGCGTCCGGGAGGACGGTCTCGACCGGCGCCATCTCGACGGCCGGCAGCGGGTCGAGGTTGTTGCTCGGCAGGTAGGACAGCAGCGCCTTGACGTAGTCGAGCGCATCGTTCTCGTCCTCGGCCAGGTAGTGCGCGACGCCGGACTTCGTGTTGTGCGTGCGGGCGCCGCCGAGCTCCTCGAGCGTGACGTCCTCACCGGTGACCGTCTTCACCACGTCGGGGCCGGTGATGAACATCTGGCTGGTCTTGTCGACCATGACGACGAAGTCGGTGAGCGCGGGGGAGTAGACGTGCCCGCCCGCGGCCGGGCCCATGACCAGCGAGATCTGCGGGATCACGCCGGAGGCGTGCACGTTCCGCTGGAAGATCTCGCCGTAGAGGCCGAGGGAGACCACGCCCTCCTGGATGCGGGCGCCCCCGCCCTCGTTGATGCCGATGACCGGGCAGCCGTTCTTGATGGCGAAGTCCTGCACCTTGACGATCTTCTCGCCGTAGACCTCGCCGAGGCTGCCGCCGAAGACCGTGACGTCCTGGGAGAAGATCGCCACCGGGCGGCCGTCGACGGTGCCGTACCCGGTGACGACGCCGTCGCCGAACGGGCGCTTGTCGGCCATCCCGAAGTTCGTCGACCGGTGCCGGGCGAACTCGTCGAACTCGGTGAACGAGCCCGGGTCCAGCAGCGCCTCGATCCGCTCGCGGGCGGTCATCTTGCCGGCCGCGTGCTGCTTCTCGACCGCGCGCTCGGAGCCCGCGTGGACGGCCTCCTGCACCCGGCGCTCGAAGTCAGCGAGCTTCCCGGCGGTCGTGTGGATGTCGACGTCGTCGGGGACCTGCTCCCCGGCGCTCTCCAGTTCGGCGGCACTCACGCGTCCTCGTTCTCCTCGCTGGCGCTCGTCGGCCGCCGTGGCGGCGCTGCTGTGCACGGGGCGTGGCCGCGCATGCGGGGCCACGGGATCCGTAGCGTAGGGGAGCCGCTCGCCCCCTTCCTTCCGGAGTCCCGCCCACGGTGCGAGCGCTCACCCCGCGGCGGCGCGTGGCTACCGTCTCCTCCGTGCCCGACACACCTTCCTCGCGCTGGTCGGACCTCGAGCGTCCCGCGCTCGACGCCTCCGCGCTGCAGGCCGCCCTGACCCGCGACACCGCCCTGTGGCGCTCGGTCGAGGTGGTCGACGAGATCGGTTCGACCAATGCCGCGCTGGCCGCCGCGGCCGCGGACGGCGCCCCCGAGGGCACCGTGCTCGTGGCCGAGCACCAGGTCACCGGCCGCGGGCGGCTCGACCGGGTGTGGATGTCGCCGCCGCGCGCCGGCCTGACCGTCTCCTTCCTCCTCCGCCCGGACGTGCCCGCCGCCCGCCGTGGCTGGCTGCCGCTGCTGACCGGGGTGGCGCTGGCGGAGTCGGTGCGGGAGGTGGCCGGCGTGCTCTCGACCGTGAAGTGGCCCAACGACCTGCTCGCCCGGGACGGGCGCAAGCTGGCGGGCATCCTGGCCGAGTCGGTCGGTGGAGCAGGGCAGCCGTCCGGGGTCGTCGTCGGCGTGGGGCTGAACGTGTCGACGTCGGAGGCCGAGCTCCCCGGAACGGGTACGTCGCTGTCGGTCGTCACCGGCGCGACCGTGGACCGCGGCCCGGTGCTGCTGGGCTTCCTGCGGGCCGTCGAGCGGCGCTACCTGGGCTGGCGCGAGGCGCTGGGTGACCCGGTCGTCTCGGGTCTCGCCCGCGACTACCTGTCGTGGTCGTCGACGGTGGGCAGCACGGTCGAGGTGACGATGCCGGATGGGTCCGCGATGGTCGGCACCGCCCGTGCGATCGACTGGGACGGCCGGCTGGTCGTGGACACCCCCGAGGGACAGGTGGAGCTCGCCAGCGGCGACGTCCGGCACGTGCGGCGGGCCTGACCCGGTACGGCATCGCCGCCCCCGGCCCGGCTTCGGCGTCGAGCGCCGTCCGTGCGGACGCGCCGAGGGCGTCGATCGCCGGACCCGGGGCGGATCGGCGGCATCCTGGTGGGGTGCCGTACCCCGACAAGCTCCTCGCCGACGACGAAGAGGTCGTGCGGCACCTGCACCCGCACTGGCTGACGGTCTTCTGGCCGGTCGTGCTCTTCCTGCTCGTCGTCGGGGGCGCGTCGTTCGGTGCCGCGCTGGTCCCGCCCGGCCGGCAGCAGGGGATGATCCGGCTGGCGATCGTGGTGGTGGCGCTCCTCCTGCTGGTGTTCCTCGTGCTCGTGCCCCTGCTGCGCTGGCGGACGACGCACTACGTGGTCACCACCCACCGGCTGCTCTTCCGCGAGGGGATCCTCGCCCGCCGCGGCCGCGATCTCGGGCTCTCCCGGATCACCGACGTCTCCTACCGGCAGACGCTCTGGGAGCGGATCGTCCGATCCGGCACGCTCACCATCGAGACCGCCGGCGACAGCGGCCCCACCGTGCTGCGGCAGATCCCCGACAGCGACGGGGTGCAGCAGCTGCTCAACGTCATGATCGAGGAGGACGCGGAGCGCCGGGCCCGGGAGAACGCCGGGTACGTCCGCGGCGAGGAGGGGTGGCCGCCGCCGGAGGGGTGGCGCTCCACCGAGATCCTCTGACGTCCACCGGATGTGACGGGTCCGTCACGGCGCGCCTCGGCGGTTCTGTCGTACCCCCTCCCTACCTTCTGCGGCTATGCGGCTGCTGCACACCTCCGACTGGCACATCGGCCGCACCCTGCACGGCACCGATCTGCTCGCCGAGCAGGAGGAGGTGCTGAGCGGGCTGGCCGCGGTGGTCGCGCAGGAAGGCGTCGACGTCGTCGTCGTCGCCGGTGACGTCTACGACCGGGCGGTGCCCTCGGCCGACGCCACCGCCGTGCTCGACCGGGTCGTCGGCCGGCTGCTGGCCACCGGGGCCCGCGTGGTGCTCACCCCCGGCAACCACGACTCCGCTCGCCGGTTGGGCACCTTCTCCGGTCTGCTCAGCGCCGCGGGCCTGCACGTGCGAGCGGCGACCCCGCGGCTGGACGAACCGGTGCTGCTGGCCGACGAGCACGGCGAGGTCGCGGTCTACGGCATCCCCTACCTGGAGCCCGAGGTGGCCCGGCACGAGCTCGGCGTCCCCGGCGCCCGTGGGCACGAGGCGGTGCTGCAGGAGGCGATGGACCGCGTGCGCGCCGATCTCTTCCTCCGGCCGGGGGTGCGCTCGGTGGTGCTCGCGCACGCCTTCGTCGGTGGCGGCGTGGCGAGCGACAGCGAGCGGGACATCTGCGTCGGCGGCGTCGACCTGGTGCCGGTGTCGGTCTTCGACGGCGTCGACTACGTCGCGCTCGGCCACCTGCACCGTCCGCAGACGCTCAGCCCGCGGGTGCGTTACAGCGGCTCGCCCCTGGCCTACTCCTTCGGCGAGGCCGGGCAGCAGAAGCAGGCCTGGCTGGTCGAGCTCGACGCCGGCGGGCTGGCCGGAGTCCGGGCGGTCCCGCTGCCCATCCCGCGGCCGCTCAGCGTGCTCACCGGCACGCTCGAGGAGCTGCTCGCCGAGCCGGCGCACGAGGCGGCCGAGCAGCACTTCGTCTCCGCTCGGCTGACCGACCCGGCGCGACCCGCGGACCCCATGCGCCGCCTGCAGACCCGGTTCCCGCACTGCGTGCACCTGGACTGGACCGGTGCGGGCGCGGTGATCGAGCGCGGCAGCTACCAGGAGCGGATGCGCGGGCGCAGCGCGCTGGAGATCGCCGACGAATTCGTCAGCGCGGTGCGGGGCGTACCCGCCGGGGCCGCCGAGCGGGAGCTGTTGGCGCGGGCGCTCGGGGCCGCCGACCGCGAGGACGCCGCCCGATGAGGCTGCACCGGCTGTCGCTGACCGCCTTCGGGCCCTTCGCCGGCACCGTCGAGGTCGACCTCGACGAGGTGGGGCGCGACGGGCTGTTCCTGCTGTGGGGCCCGACCGGGGCGGGCAAGACCACGCTGCTGGACGCCGTCGTGTTCGCCCTCTACGGCCGCGTCCCGGGCGCGCGCGGCGAGGAGAAGCGGCTGCGCAGCGACCACGCGGACGCCGCCACGCGGACCGAGGTCAGCTGCGAGCTGACCCTCGGCGACGAGCGGTTGCGCGTCGTCCGGCGGCCGGAGCAGCAACGGCCCAAGAAGCGCGGCGAGGGCTGGGCGACCGAGCAGGCCAAGCTGGTGGTCTCCCGGCTCACCGACGGCGGGTGGGAGCCGGTCAGCACGCGCATCGACGAGGGGTCCGAGCACCTGCGCACGCGGCTCGGGCTCGACGTGCACCAGTTCTGCCAGGTGGTGCTGCTCCCGCAGGGCGACTTCGCGCGGTTCCTGCGCGCCGAGCCGGAGCACCGCACCGAGCTGCTGCGCACGCTGTTCGACGTCGACCGCTTCGCCCGGGCCGAGGAGTGGCTGGCAGAGGAGCGCGCGGCGGCCCGCGCACGCACCGAGGACGCGCGCTACCAGCTGGGCACGCTGCTCGACCGGGTCGCCCAGATAGCCGACGTCGAGGTGCCCGAGGAGCTAGCCCCGGAGCTGGTGGGCGCGGGGGCAGGCGGGGGAGTGCTGCGCTGGGTGGCGGAGGTGCGGGCCACCGCGGCCGGGCGCCTGGCGACGGCCACCGCGCGGGCCGATGCGGCCGCCGCCGAGACGGCCACCGCGGACGCCGAGCTGACGGCCGCCCGCGCGCTGGCGGGACGGCACGACCGGCGCGACCAGGCCACCGCGGAGCTCGCGGCACTGGAGCGGCGGGAGCCGGAGCTCGCGCCGCTGCGGGCCGAGCGCGACGCCGCCCGCCGGGCCGAGCCGTTGCGCGACGTGCTCGCCGCGGCCCGTTCGGCCGGGCGGGCGGCAGAGCGGGCCGCGGACGACCTGGCCGGCGCCGTGGCGGCCTGGCAGCCGGTCGCCGGGGGCCGCCCCGCCGACGGTGTGGTCGCGCGCGAGCTGCGCGACCAGGCCGCCGAGGCGCGCTCACTGCTGCCCGAGGTGGAGCGCGCCCGCGCCCTGGAGCGGTCGATCGCCGCGCTCGACCGGCAGGCCCGCGAGCTGGCCGACCGGTGCCGCGCGGGGGAGGAGGCCGTCGCCGCGCTGCCGGGGCTGCTGGCCGAGCAGGAGCAGGAGGTGGTGGCGGCGCGGTCGGCCGCCGCGGAGCTGCCGGGCCTGCGCGCCGCCCTGGAGTCCGCGGAGGCGGCTCTCGCCGCGGGACGAGCGGCCGGGGAGCTGGACCGCACGCTGCGGTCGCTGCGCGAGGACGTCGCCCGGGCGCGGGACGCCCGCGCCGACGCCCGGGAACGGTGGCTGGACCTGCGCGCCCGGCGACTGGACGGGATGGCCGCCGAGCTCGCCGCCGGGCTCATCGACGGCGCCGACTGCCCGGTCTGCGGCTCCACCGAGCACCCTCGGCCGGCGGAGCCGGGCGGCGAACGGGTCACCGCGGCCGACGAGGACGCCGCGCGGGCGCTCGCGGATGCAGCCGAGGCCGCGTTCACCGGGGCCGCCGGCCGGCTGGAGGCCGTCGAGCGCGAGCTCGCCGGCCTGCGGGCGCGGGCCGGGGAACTGCCGGTGGACGAGCAGGCCGCGCGCGTCGCGGAACTGGCGGCGGCCGAGCGCGTCGCGGCCGGGCTGGCCGCCGGGCTCCCGCCGGCCGAGGCGCGCCTCCAGCGGCTCCTCGATCAGCGCGAGGAGGCGGCCGGGCGGCTCGCCGTCGACCGCGAGGAGCTCCGGGCCCGCACCGCCGAGCGCGACGCGCTGACGACCGGCCTCGCCGAGCTGGGCAGCCGGCTGGACGCAGCCCGCGGCGGCGACGCCGACCTGGCCGCCCGGGTCGCCCGGCTGTCGGCCGCCGCGGAGGCGTGCGAGGCGGTGGTGGCCGCCGAGGTCGAGGAGCTGCGTGCCCGCGCGGAGGCCGAGTCGGCCCGCCGGACGGCGGAGGAGCGCGCCGGGGCCGCAGGTTTCCGCGACGTCCAGGCCGCGGCGGCGGCCCTCGCCGGCGCGGGCCGTCTGGCGCAGCTGGACCGGCAGCTCGACGAGCACGACCAGCGCGTCGCCGTGCTGCGCGCCCAGCTGGCCGCCCCAGAGCTCGCCGACCTCCCCGACCGGCCCGATCTCGCCGCCCTCGAGGACCGCTGCGCGGGAGGCACCCGCCGGCGGGAGGAGGCCGTGGCCGCGCTCGAGCAGGCGCGCCGCTGCAGCAGTGCGCTCGACGACCTGGTCGGGAAGGTGAGCGCGGCGGAGCTGACGCTGGCCGAGCTGCGCGCCTGGGCCGACCAGGTCACCGGGCTGGCCGACCTGACCCACGGCCGCGGGGCGAACACACGGAAGATGCGGCTGCAGTCGTTCGTGCTCGCCGCGCGCCTCGAGCAGGTGGCCGAGGTGGCCAGCCGGCGGCTGCTGGACATGTCGGGGGGCCGGTACACGTTCCTGCACAGCGACGCGCAGGGGCGGCACGGCGCTCGCGGTGGGCTGGGGCTGGACGTGTTCGACGAGTACACCGGCGCCCGCCGTCCCACCAAGACGCTCTCGGGCGGGGAGAGCTTCATGGCCTCGCTGGCGCTGGCGCTGGGGCTCGCCGACGTCGTCACCGCGGAGACCGGCGGCGTCCGGATCGACACCCTGTTCGTGGACGAGGGGTTCGGCACCCTCGACGCGCAGGCCCTGGACGCGGTGATGACGGTGCTCGACGAACTCCGCCGGGGCGGACGCACGGTGGGCGTCATCAGCCACCTGGAGGAGCTGCGCACCCGCATCCCGACCAGGCTCGAGGTGATCGCCGGCCGGAACGGTTCCCGCCTGGCCGGCTGACCGGTGCGATCACGCAGAGTAGACAAGTCGACACGCAGACGGTCGAAATGATGACCAACGGGTGTCCGGTGACGTAACGTTCGGGGTATCCGCGGTGACGAAGACCTTCCACCCGGTGTCCGGAGGGTGAGGCCAGGGAGTGCCACGCCTCTCGCCCGCCGTACCCGATCTCGCGGGTGGCGGCTCCAGAGCTGATGCGGAGAGTGCACCGATGCGCAACGACCACTGGCAGTCCTTCTACAGCGGCCCGGCGTCGGAGCGGGTCCCCCTGGAGGAGTCGACCTTCGCCCGCTGGGTCACCGAGCGCATGAACGGTCAGCCGCCGATCGTGGACGTCGGCACCGGTACCGCCCGGGATGCCCGCTTCTTCGGCATGAAGGACCACGAGGTCGTCGGGGTCGACTACTCCGCCGCCGCCGTGGAGACCGCCACCCGGCGGTCCGAGGAGGAAGGCTGGGGCGCGCGATTCCAGGTCGTTGACCTGTCCGACGAGCGGTCGATCGCCGGTTTCGCCGACGGCCTCGACTGGAGCCGCGGGTGGAACCTCTACGCACGCTTCCTGGTGCACGCCATCACCGACGACGCCCGCGCCAACCTCTGGACGCTCCTGGTCCAGGTCGTCTCGGCCGGCGGACAGGGGTGGCTGGAGTTCCGCACCGACAAGGACGCGGCCGCCGAGAAGGTCTTCGGGGAGCACTACCGGCAGTACCTCCCGGTGGCCCAGGTGGCCGATGAGCTGGCCGACCGCGGCCTGCGGGTGCTCGAGCAGGTCGAGAGTCAGGGACTGGCCCCGCACAAGGGCGAGGACCCGTGGGTCGCTCGCCTGCGGGTCGGCTCCGCCGCCTGACCGATCGCCGCCCGGTCCCGGCGGGCCACGCCCGGTAGCCCGCCGGGGCTCTCCGGATAGCCTTCGGAACCGTGCCTGCCGCCTTGGACCCGCGTACCGGTCTGCCCGTGGTCGCCGTCGTCGGCGGAGGGCAGCTGGCCAGGATGACCCAGCAGGCGGCGATCGCGCTCGGCCAGTCGCTGCGGGTGCTGTCCGCCGGCCCGGCCGAGTCCGCGGCGCTGGTGGCCGCGGACGTCCGGATCGGTGACCACCGTGACCTGGGTGACCTGCGGGCGCTCGCCGACGGCGCCACGGTGGTCACCTTCGACCACGAGCACGTGCCCACCGAGCACCTGCGCACGCTGGTCGAGGAGGGCACCCGCGTCGCCCCCGGCCCGGAGGCGCTGGTGCACGCGCAGGACAAGCTGGTGCTGCGCCGCGCGCTCGCGGAGGCGGGGGAGCCGCAGCCGGCCTGGGCCGAGGTCCGCTCCGCCGCTGACGTCGCCGCCTTCGCCGCGGCGCACGGCTGGCCGGTCGTGCTCAAGACCCCCCGCGGCGGGTACGACGGCAAGGGTGTCTTCGTCGTCGGGGACGCCGGAGCCGCCGACGAGCTGCTGGACCGGCACGGCACCCTGCTCGCCGAGCAGCGGGTGGCCATGGTGCGGGAACTGTCGGCACAGGTGGCCCGCTCGCCGTTCGGGCAGGTGGCGGTGTGGCCGGTGGTGCAGACCGTCCAGCGCGACGGCGTCTGCGCCGAGGTGTACGCCCCCGCCCCCGGGCTCTCCGACGAGTTGGCCACCGCGGCCCAAGAACTCGCGGTGCGCATCGCCGACCGGCTCGGCGTCGTCGGCATGCTCGCGGTCGAGCTGTTCGAGACCGCCGAGGGGGTCCTGGTCAACGAGCTGGCCATGCGCCCGCACAACTCGGGGCACTGGACCATTGAGGGCGCCCGCACCAGCCAGTTCGAGCAGCACCTGCGCGCCGTCCTGGACTACCCGCTGGGCTCGACGGAGATGGTCGCCCCGGTCGCGGTGATGGCCAACGTGCTCGGCGGTGCCGCCGCGGCGGAGGGCTGGTCGGGGCCGGCGCTGGACGAGCGGATCCACCACCTCATGGCGCACTGGCCCGACGTGAAGCTGCACTGGTACGGCAAGACGCAGCGACCGCGCCGCAAGCTCGGCCACGTGACCGCGCTCGGGGCCGACCTCGAGGAGGTGCGGGCGCGGGCGGTGGCTGCCGCCCGCTACCTCGCCGACGGCGTGGTCGACCCGGCCTTCGCCTTCGCGCACGACCACGAGCACTGAGGAGCAGGGCATGAGCGACCCCGTCGTCGGCATCGTGATGGGCAGCGACTCGGACTGGCCGATGATGCAGCCGGCCGCCGAGGCGCTCGCGGAGTTCGACGTTCCGTGGGAGGCCCACGTGCTCTCCGCGCACCGCACGCCCCGGCGGATGCTCGACTACGCCGAGCAGGCCGCCGGGCGTGGGCTACGGGTGATCGTCGCCGGCGCCGGCGGTGCGGCGCACCTGCCGGGGATGGTCGCCGCGGCCACGCCGCTGCCGGTCATCGGCGTGCCCCGCCCGCTCGACCGGCTCGACGGACTGGACAGCCTCCTGTCGATCGTGCAGATGCCGGCGGGCGTGCCGGTGGCGACCGTCGGCATCGGGGGAGGCCGCAACGCCGGGCTGCTGGCGGTGCGCATCCTGGCCGCGAGCGACGCGGAGCTGCGCGGCCGGGTCGAGCGGTTCCAGGCCGATCTCGCCGAGCGCGTTGTCGCGCGGGACCTCACCCTCCAGGAGCGCCTCGCTACCGGCGGGTAGTCGGACGTCCTACGATCGGGTCGTGGGTACCGACAGCGGGCTGTACGCGTTGACCGAGGAGCACGAGGCGATCCGCGAGGCGGTGCGTGACATCGCCGAGCGGGAGATCGCGCCGTACGCGGCCGAGGTGGACGCCGACTCCCGGTACCCCATCGAGGCGCAGAAGGCCCTGACGGCCGCCGGCTTCCACGCCACCCACATCCCCGAGGAGTACGGCGGCGAGGGTGCGGACGCGATCGCGACCTGCATCGTGATCGAGGAGGTCGCCCGGGTCGACGTCAGCGCCTCGCTGATCCCCGCGGTCAACAAGCTCGGCTCGATGCCGATCATCCTGTCCGCGTCCGAGGACGTGAAGCAGAAGGTGCTGCCCTCGATCGCCTCGGGCGAGGCGATGATCAGCTACGGCCTCTCCGAGCGGGAGGCCGGCTCCGACGCCGCCGCGATGAAGACCCGCGCCCGCCTCGACGGCGACTCCTGGGTGCTCAACGGCACCAAGGCGTGGATAACCAACTCCGGCATCTCCGAGTGGTACACGGTCATGGCCGTCACCGACCCGGAGAAGGGTGCCAACGGCATCTCCGCCTTCGCGGTGCACCGCGACGACCCGGGCTTCGCCGTCGGCCCGAAGGAACGGAAGATGGGCATCAAGGGCTCGCCGACCTGCGAGCTCTACTTCACCGACTGCACCATCCCGGCCGACCGGATCATCGGCGCGCCCGGTACCGGCTTCAAGACCGCGCTGCGGACGCTGGACTTCACCCGGCCGACCATCGGCGCGCAGGCCGTCGGCGTCGCCCAAGGCGCGCTCGATGCCTCCGTGACCTACGTCAAGGAGCGCAAGCAGTTCGGCAAGAACATCGGGGAGTTCCAGGGCGTGCAGTTCATGCTCGCCGACATGGAGATGAAGATCGAGGCGGCCCGGCACCTGGTCTACGTCGCCGCCGCCGCGGGGGAGCAGGGGCGGCCCGACGTCACCCGCGTCTCGGCCTCGGCCAAGGCGTTCGCCTCCGACGTCGCCATGCAGGTGACCACCGACGCCGTCCAGCTCTTCGGCGGTGCCGGCTACACCCAGGACTTCCCGGTCGAGCGGATGATGCGCGACGCGAAGATCACCCAGATCTACGAGGGCACCAACCAGGTGCAGCGCATGGTGATCGCCCGGAGCCTGCTGAGGTAGCCACCGCGAGGCCCCGGCTGCCCGGGCCCTCACCGGCCGGTCCTCGACGCGGGGAGCGTCCCCCGGGATCAGCCCGTCGGGCAGTCGCGCAGGGCGGAGCCGGTGAACTCCGGGACGGGCCGGGCCTGCGCCTCCTCGAGGGTCTCGGCCTCACCGTTCTCCCGGATGTCCTGGATCAGCCACTCCATCTCGGCGATCTCCCGCTCCTGGGCCTCGATGATCTCGACGGCCAGCTGGCACACCCGGACGTCGTCGATGTCCGCGCGCTCGGAGCGGGTGATGGCCAGCGAGTGGTGCGGGATCATCGCGCTCATCCAGTTGACGTCGTCCACGGTGACCTGGCTGCGGTCGAGGAAGATCCCGCCGCCCAGCAGCAGGAGGCTCGCCGCCACGATGGCGATGTTGCCCTTCACGTTCTTGTACATGGAGAGCATCCAGGCGAGCATGACCAGCCCCATGGTCCCGCCCATGGTGAGCGCCATGAACACGCGGCTCTCGCTGAACCGGACGTGGCTCCACTCCCACGTGCCGGCGAACATGGTGAAGTACATGACCACCATGGACGTGCTGATCATGGCCGCGAAGCGCAGGTACATCTTCGCCTCGTGGGACATGCCGCCCTGATCGTGCTCGTCGCCGTCGTGGTTCCGCTTCGTCGCCATGGATCCGCTCTCCGTCTCTCCGTCGTCCGTGCGCGCAGCCGCGCGCGTCGTCCCGCGGCCGCCGCGACGGCTGCGCTCTCGTCCCACGGTGATCCCCCGGGGCCGACGTGCGGGTCGACGGCGTCGCGGGATCGAGGCGACGGTCCGCATGCCCGTACGGTCGTACGGACAAACGCCGACGGGGCCCGGGGCGCGAGCCCGGGACGGCGGCGTGCCCGTGGATCCGTACGGGTAGGCCGTCCGCGGAGGTGCCCGCCGATGCCTGGATCCCTGCACGCCCACCCGGTCGACCCCGAGCGGACGGCCCGTGCCCGCGCGCGGCTCCCCGGCCGGGAGGAGGCCGCCCGGCTGACCAGCGTGCTGAGCCTGATGGCCGACCCCACCCGGGCCCGGGTTCTGTTCGCGCTCGACGTGGTGGAGGAGCTCTGCGTCGGCGACCTCGCCCTGGCCCTGGAGGTCAACGAGGACGCCGTCGGCTACGCCCTGCGGCTACTGCGCACGGCGGGTCTCGTCACGAACCGGAAGCAGGGGCGCGTCGTGTACTACCGGCTGGCCCACGGGTTCCCCGAGCCGCTGCGGGAGCACTGCCTGCGTCGGCTGGTCGTGCTCGCCGACGCGGCGCCCGAGGACGACTGACGGCCGCGGGCCGGGCGTCGGAGGCCCCGCCGCCTGACGGGGCATGCCCGTAGACTCCCGCTCTGCGTGCGTCCGCGGCGTTCCCGGAACCGACGAGGAGAGACCGATCGACCAGGTGTGGCCCACCCCGTCCGGCCTCTTCTACCGCACGTCGGGGCCCGCCGACGACGACCAGGTCCTCGACGTCGACCTCGACGGGCGGCGGGTCTTCTCCTTCCGGGCATCGCCGCCCGTCGTCGCCCCCGACGACGTGCCCGCCGATCTCCGGTACACGGCGTTCCAGGACGGCGCGCTGCGGTTCGAGCCGTGGCCGCCGGCGCTGCGCCCCCGCCTGCGGGGCACCTTCCGCGTGCGGGTGCGGGTCAGCGGCACCGACACCGGCCCGGAGGCGACCGTCAGCCTGGACGGCGGGACGGGGCCGCCGGAGCTCGTCGACCACTACGGCCGCCCCCTCGTGGTCAACAAGTGGGGCCGGCTGGGACAGGCCTTCGCCGATGCCGCGCCGGGCATGGTCGAGCGGATGCTCGACCACATGACCGCCATCCGCGAGCTGCTGGAGTCCGAGCTCGGGCCGGTCGTCTACGTCACCTGCGGCACCCTCCTGGGTCCGGTCCGCGAGGGGCGCCTGCTGCCCCACGACGACGACGCGGACCTGGCCTACCTGAGCCGGTACGAGCACCCCGCCGACGTGGCGCTGGAGAGCTTCGCCGTCGGTCGGCTGCTGCGCGCGGCCGGGTACGAGGTCGTCCGGCTGTCGGTCGGGCACCTGCAGGTCGTCTTTTCCCACGAGGGTCGCCCCGACCACTACGTCGACGTCTTCCCGGGCTTCGTCCTGGGCGACCACTGGATGCAGCACTTCATGATCCGCGCCGAGGCGAGTCGCGAGGACCTGCTGCCACCCAGCAGGGTGCAGGTGTCCGGTCGCGAGGAGCCGGCCCCCCGGGACCAGGAGCTGGCCCTGCGGGCGGTGTACGGGGAGGGCTGGCGGACGCCGGACCCCTCCTTCACCTTCGAGGTCCCGGAGAGCACGGGGGCCCGCTTCTACGGGTGGTTCGCCGACTACAACGTCGAGCGCGAGGCGTGGGACGACCTGGTCCTCCTCGCGCCGCCGGGCGCGCTGACCCACGACCCGGCGATGAGCGGCTTCGCCCGCTGGGTGGACGAGCGCACGCCCGACGGGAGCGCCCTGCTCGAGCTCGGCGCCGGGGTGGGCACCGACGCGCTCGCGCTGGCGGCGCGCGGCCGCACCGTGCGCGCGATCGACTACTCGCGCTACGCCGTCTCCACGGCGCGGTCGCGCCTCGCCGGCACCGACCTCCCGGTCGCCTTCGAGGTGCAGAACCTGCTCGACGTGCGCACCGTCCTCCGGCTCGGCGCCGAGCTCGCGGCGGCGCCACAGACCTGGACGGTCTTCGGCCGGCGCCTGCTCAACGCGCTGGAGGACCGGGGGCGGGAGAACGCCTTCCGGCTCTGCGGGATGGTGCTGCGCCCCGCCGGCCGCGCGTTCTTCGACCTCGTCGCCGACCACGGCTACGCCGGCATCCCGCCCTACCGCCACCTCACGGTCGACCAGGTCGTGGCCGAGGCCGACCGGCACCGGCTCGTCCTCGAGGAGGCCGAGCCCCGGCTGGAGCCGCTGCGGTGGTTCGGCGCGGCCGAGGAGCAGATCGTCCCCGTGCACCGCCTGACCTTCCGACGGAGGCCCCGATGAGCCCGCAGTCCCAGTCGCGTCCCACCCGCGGTGGGGCGGTGTGGGCCGTCCGCCGCGCCCTCGCCCCCGCGGCGCTGGAGCTGTCGGAGCAGCTCGCCCGCCTGACCGACGACAACGCACGGCTGCGCGAGCAGGCCGACGATCTCCGGAGCCGGCTGGACGCGGCGGAGGAGCGCCTGGCCGAGTTCGAGCGGCAGGTGGCCGAGCTGCGCGACGGCCTGCACGAATCCCGCCGGCTCAACCTGCGGGTCGCCGAGCTGACCGACCTCGTCACGGAGCTCGTGCTGCCCCTGCACGACCGGGAGATCGACCCCGCCGTGCTGGCGCGGCTGCGGCCGGACACCCTTTGAGCCGGCCGGTCCCGGCTCAGCCGAGCAGCTGCGACACCGCCGACAGGCGCGCGTCACCGGCCATGGCGCTCAGCCACGCCGACCAGCCGGGGCGGGCCCGCATCGCCTCCAGCGCCTGACGGGCCGCCTCGCGGTCGCCCCGCCCGGAGGCGGCGAGCGCGGCGTACAGGTCGCGCGCGCCCTCCGGTGCGAACAGGGCGAGGTACTCGTAGTCCCGCTCGTCGTAGGCCCGCTGCAGGTTGCGCAGCATGCGCAGCTGGCGCACCGGGTGGCCGGAGTCGTCGACCCGCAGGTCGATGCGCACGCCGTCGTCGTCGTCGGACGGGTGCTCGCCGCTGACCACCAGCAGCGCGGCCGACTGACGGCCGCGCAGGTCGCCCCCCGCCTCCTGCCCGGCGGTGAGCGCGGCCAGGAGCCGGTCGGCGAGGTCCCCGCCGCCGGCCGTGAACGCCTCGGCCATCGCGGGGAGCACGGCGTCCGAGGCGAGCATGTTGCCCTGCACGCTGAACCCGTCGCCCAGCAGGTGGCCGCTGACGGGGAAGCACCCCCGGCCGGTGTCGGCGGCCACCCGGCCGGTGGCATCGAGGACGGCGATCTGCCGGTCGGCGTCCTCGGCGCTGTGCGCCGCCCGGCGCACGAGCGCGGCCGGCGCACCGCCGTCGGCCAGCCCGCTCAGCAGCGACCGCCCCAGGCCGCGGCGGCTGCGTGCCTGCGCGGCGACCACGCCCAGCCCCGGATGCGCGCTGGGCACCGCCCGGCCCACCGCGAGGATGCAGGAGGAGACAGCGACGCCGAGGTCCCCGGAGCCCGGGTCGCGGGCGAGGACGGAGAAGGTCACCGGGGCCCTGCCGGGTGAGAGACACGGCGGCGCGGCGTCGCCGCCTCCTCGCTGAGCACGTGACCAGGCGCTCCGTCCTCCCGCCCGACGGCGACCGGAGGGGCCGCCGGGTGCTGCGCCACGGGTCCCGGCGCGCTCCGTCCCGGCGCCGAGAATAGCCGCCGCGTACCCGGACCGGTCCGTCCCACCAGTCACTTCCGAGACGTGTCGCTCACCAGCACTCGGCCGTCCCTGGCGCCCCGGAAGGGGCGCCGAGGTGGGCTACGCTCGGTGTCCAGGGAGTCTCCCGGGCCTGTTCCGGCAGGTCGCCACCGAGCCCGCGCTCGCCCGGCCGCCCTCCCGCTGCTCAGACGCACCATCAAGCTCGCTGCGGCGCAGAGGCCCCGGGCAATCGAGAGGCGCCACGTGTCGACGACGCTCTTGCCGGCTGCGCCGGCCCCTGCCGCGCCCGACCCGGCCCGATTCCCCGGGCGGACGCGCGCCGTCGTGGCCCTGCTCGTCGGGCTGCTGGGCGTGGGCCTCGCCGTGGCGCTGCCGCTGGCCCCGGTCGTGGCCGACCGCACCGAGGTGACCTGGCCGGCGCAGGGGGAGCAGCCGACGTCGACCACGGCGTTCTTCGTGCCCTACCGCCCGGCCGAGATCCACGCGACGGTCCCCTGCGCCGCCGTGCAGGAGGGGCTGGGCACCGGGGAGCGGACGACCCTGCTGGCCACGTCGCTGGTCCGGGACCAGGGGCCGGCGTCGGGTCTGGTGGTCGACACCGAGAACGGCCAGCTGCGGGTCGCGGTCAACGGCCGGGTCGTGCACGCCGCGGCACCGCCGGAGACCGGCTGCGACGTCCGGGTGGACTCCGACGACACGGCCACCAGCGTCGTCGTCGGCGCCGATGCCCCTACCGTGCTGAGCGCGGAGCCGGTGCCAGAGGTGTTCGCCTTCACCACCGACCTCGAGCCGGACGACGCGGACGGGACGGCGGTGACCGCCCGGACCCGCACCTGGTTCGAGAGCTCGCCCAGCGGGCTGAAGATCGCGATGATGGCCGTCTACACCCTCGTGGTCCTGGCCGCTCTCGCGATGCTCGCCCGGTCGGCCGCCGCGCGCACCCGCGGTGCGGAGGAGCTGCGATCCGAGCGGGCCCCCGACGGCCGCGTCCGGCTGGCGGTGGACGCCGCCGTGGTCGGGGCGCTCTCGCTGTGGATGTTCATCGCGCCGCAGACCGACGACGACGGCTACGCCACGATGACGATCCGCAACGGCCTGGCCAGCGGCGACATCGGCAACTACTACCACTGGTTCAACGCCTCCGAGGCGCCGTTCACGCTGGTGCAGCACATCGTGCAGCCGTTCGCCGCTGTCTCCGCCGCGCCCCTGTGGCTGCGCGTCCCCAGCTACCTGGTGGGGCTCGCCACGTGGTTCGTCGTGAGCCGCGGTGTGCTCGGGGCCGTGCTGCCTCGGTCGTCGCGGGGCCCGCTGGTCGCCGTCCTGTCGGCGCTCTGCTTCCTGGCCTGGTGGTTGCCGTTCAACACGGGCGTCCGGCCCGAGCCGTTCGTGGCGCTGGGCGCGGCAGCCGTGCTGGCGCTGCTGCTGCGCGGCACCGCGCCGACGGCCCGCCGCCCGCTGCTGTCCATCGGTGCCGCGGCGCTGGTCGCCGGCATCTGCCTGTCGGTCACGCCGTCCTGCGTCGTCGCCCTCGCGCCGGTGCTGGTGCTGCTGCCGCGCATCTGGCGGACCGTGCGTGCGGCCGGCTCGTCCTGGTGGACGACGGCGGGTATCGCGGCGCTGCTGGCGGCGCTCGCCGGCAGCGGGCTGGTGCTGATGTTCGCCGACCAGTCCCTGCACGGGGTGGCCAAGGCCACCGAGCTGCACACGGAGATCGGCCCGAGCCTGGGGTGGTACGAGGAGGCCACGCGCTACGCCTTCCTGCTCGGCGCGGGGCCCCAGGGCACGGCCACCAAGCGCCTGGCCGTGCTGCTCACCCTCGGACTGCTGCTCGTCGTCGCCCTCCTGCTGTCCCGGCGGCTCACCGAGCTGCGCCGCTTCCCCGATGCGCACATCCTCACGGCCTCCGTGGCGCTGGCGTTCGCGCTCCTGTTCGCGACGCCGTCCAAGTGGTCGCACCACTTCGGGTCGGTGGCGGGGCTGGGCGCACCGTTCCTCGTCCTGGCCTGCGTCCTCCTCCTCGAGGCGGCACGGGCGCGCTCGCGGGACCGGGCCACGATGGTGATCGCGCTGGCCGGTACGGGCGTCGTCGCCCTGGCGGCCGGGCTCGCCTACTCCGGGCCGAACGCCTGGTTCATGTACTCGGTCTACGGCCTGCCGTACCGGGATGCTCCGATCACCCCGCTGGGCGTCCCGCTCGGCAACCCGGCGGTGTGGTTGCTGGTCGCGGCCCTCGCGGTGGGCGCGTCCTGGTGGGTGCGCTCCCGGCGGGGTCGGGGGCGGGACCTGGCCCCGCTGGTCGCGGCCCCGGTCGTGGTCACCGCTGCGGCCACCGCCGTCTCCGTGGGCGTCCTGCTGGTCGGGTTCAGCGTCGCTCCGCTGCGGCAGGCCGACGCCGGGGGCTATGCACTCGCCCTGGAGAACGTCCAGACCCTGACCGGGACGAGCTGCGGGATCCCGGAGTCGGTCGACCTGCTGATCGACGAGCCCGGCGGCCCGCTCGCTCCGGTCGCCGACGCGGAGGCCCCGGTCGCCGACGGCTTCGTCAGCGGAGGTGGCTTCCTGGAGGCGCAGCAGCCACCGGACGGAGCTGGTTCGGGTGCGGCGACCCACGTCTGGGGCAGCCTGGTGGACGGCGAGCGGACGATCGGGCGCCTGGTGACGCCCTGGTTCGAGCTGCCGGAGCTCTCCGAGGACCAGGAGGTCGCGGTCGCGGCGGCCGGTCGCGTCGGGGGCGCCAACTCCCTGCAGCTGGAATTCGGCCGGTCCGGGGACGGCACGGAGGACGTCACGACGCTCGGCCTCCGGGCTGTCGACGACGGAGCGTTCGACCGGCCGTCCTGGCGCCCGCTGGCAGTCGGGACGGACGACGTGCCGGCGACCGCCGACCGGGTGCGCGTGGTCGCCGGCGACGCGACGACCGACGTCGGCGGCTGGCTCGCGGTGACCGGCCCCCGGATCCGCACGGCCCAGAGCCTGCACGACTACCTCGCCGGCACGGGGCCGGTGCTGCCGGACTGGCCGCTGGCCTGGCACCTGCCCTGCGTCTCGGACTTCCCGGTGGTGTCCGACGGCCTGGCGCAGACGCCGACGGTCATCGTCGGCGCCCCGAACTGGCACGGCGGTGCTCAGATCGCCTACATCCCCCGCGAGGGCGGGAGCTTCGCCGGTGTGTCGCAGGCCGACCGCCGGGAGGTGCCCAGCCGCCTGGACGGAGCCCCTCACGAGGAGTGGGGACACGTGTACCGGCTTGACTACCCTCTGGGCCGGGACCAGTACGACCGATCGACGGACACGATCACGCTGTGGGGCTGGGAGGGGGATCGTTGACCCCGGCCGGCACCTCCGGGCCGCGGCAGGCGACCGTCCGCACGGACGCCTGCGGGAACGGTCCCCGTCCAGCACCGAAGAATGACGACCGGCCGCGCCGGCGACGCCGAGACCACGGAAGGCCGCAATGGCGACCCCTGTCATCGAACCCAACCACGCTCCTGACGACCGGGCCGTGGTGACGGAACCACCGCAGCGACGGCTCGTCTCCTACGTGCTCCCCGTCTACAACGAGGCCGACGGGATCGAGAAGTTCCACGACCGGCTGGTCGCCGCCTCGCGGGAACGGCCGGACCTGGACTTCGAGTTCGTCTACGTGAACGACGGCTCCCGGGACGCGTCGCTGGAGATCCTGGAGAAGATCGCCGAGTCCTGCGAGCAGGTCCGGGTGGTCAACTTCTCCCGCAACTTCGGCCACCAGATGGCGATCACGGCGGGCCTCGACTACGCCCGGGGCGACGCGATCATCGTCATGGACACCGATCTGCAGGACCCGCCCGAGGTGAGCCTGGAGCTCATCAAGGCGTGGGAGGGCGGCGCCCAGATCGTGTACGCGCAGCGGCGCAGTCGCAAGGACACGCCGATGAAGCGCTTCACGGCGCACGCCTACTACCGGCTCCTGCACCGGTTCGCCGACATCGAGATCCCGGTGGACACCGGCGACTTCCGGCTGATGGACCGGGCGACCACGGACCTGCTGCGCTCGCACCGGGAGCGCAACCGCTTCGTGCGCGGGCTGGTGGCCTCGCTGGGCTTCAAGCAGGCGGCCGTGCCGTTCGACCGCGACGAGCGGACGTCGGGCGAGACGAACTACCCGCTGCCGAAGATGCTCCGGCTCGCCGCCGACGGCGTCACCAGCTTCTCCACGGTTCCGCTGAAGATGATCACCCGGCTCGGCCTGGGCACGGTCGTCCTCGCCGTCCTCGGCATCCTCTACGCAGTCGGGTTGCGGCTGTTCTTCCCCGACGTCTCGGTCCCCGGCTGGACCCTCCTGATGATCATGGTGCTCTTCCTGGGCGGGGTGCAGATGCTGTCGCTGGGGGTCATCGGCTCCTACGTCGGACGCATCTACACCGAGGTGCAGGCACGCCCGCTCTACATCGTGGAGAAGGTGGTGGACCATGGCGACGGCGGACAGCAAACTTCGCGCGCCGGCGCGTGAGCTCTGGCAGCGCCACCGGCAGTTCTTCGTCTACCAGCTGATCGGGGTCTCGGGCGTCCTGCTCGACCTGGTCCTCTTCCTCGTCCTCTACAACGTGGTGGGGATGCACGAGCAGCTCGCGACGGCGTTGAGCACCTCGGCGGGCATCACGAACAACTTCCTGCTCAACAGCTACCTGAACTTCCGCAAGCGGGACGGGATGCTCCGCCGGTTCGCCCGGTTCTACTCGGTGGGCCTGCTCGGCATCGCGCTCGTCGCGGTGCTGCTCCTGGCCTTCCACACCTGGCTGGGGGTGGACGCGAACATCGTCAAGGTCGTCTCGATGCCGATCGTCGCGATCTTCCAGTTCGTCCTCAACAAGAGATGGAGTTTCGGATGAAGATCGGCATCATCGGTGCCGGCGCCACGGGCCTCACCGCGGCGTACGACCTGGTCAAGGACGGGCACGACGTCACCGTCCTCGAGGGCGCGGACGAGATCGGCGGGCTGGCCGGTTCGCTGGTGGTGCAGGGCACCCCCCTGGAGCGCTACTACCACCACATCTTCGAGACCGACCGCGCCATGATCGACCTGATCGAGGAGCTCGGGCTGGGGCCGAAGCTGACGTTCCACTCGACCACGACCGGCATCTACCACGACGGCCGGCTGCACGACTTCTCCACGCCCGTGGAGATGCTGAAGTTCCCGCCGCTGCGGTTGATCGACCGCGTCCGCTTCGGTGCGTCGTCGGCGATGCTGAAGGTCATCCGGAACGGCGAGCGTCTCGGCGACCGCCGCGCGCTCGACTGGGTGCACCGCTGGGCCGGCCGACGGGCCAGCGAGGTGATCTGGGAGCCCCTGCTCACCGGCAAGTTCGGGTCGCGGGCGTCGGAGATCTCCATGGCCTGGCTGTGGGCCCGCATCCACTACCGCACGTTCAAGCTGGGCTACATGGACGGCGGGTTCCACCAGGTGTACGACGGACTGCTGCAGGCGGTGGAGCAGCGCGGCGGCAAGGTGGAGCTCGGCAAGCGGCTGGCGCACATCGCGCAGCCCGACCCGGCCGGCCCCGTCCTGGTCCGGACGGAGGACGGCGCGCAGTACGAGTACGACAAGGTCCTGGTGACCGTCCCCCAGCCGGTGTTCGCGCAGGCCGCGGGCGCTGCCCCGGAGGATGCCCTCCAGCGGGCGGAGTACCTCGGTGCCACCTGCTTCGTGCTCGAGTGCGACCGCAGCGTGATCCCGTACTACTGGCTGAACGTCAACGACACCTCGTTCCCGTTCCTGGCGGTCGTCGAGCACACCAACATGGTCTCCGGGTCCGACTACGGCGGCCGGCACGTCGTCTACGTCGGCAACTACGTGCCGCGCGACGACTGGCGCTACACCACCGACCCCGCCGAGCTGTTGAAGCAGTACGAGCCGTGGCTGCGCAAGCTGAACCCGGACTTCGACCTGTCGTGGGTGAAGGACTGGCACTTCTCGCGCGCGCCCTTCGCCCAGCCCGTCGTCACCCCGGACTACCGGGACTCGATCCCGCCGCACGAGACGTCGATGCCCGGGGTCGTCCTCGCCACGATGTCGCAGATCTACCCGCAGGACCGGGGGCAGAGCTACGCCGTCGCGATGGCCCGGCGGGTCGTGCAGCAGTACTTCCGCTGAACCGTCCGCCCGGCTGATCTCCCGGGGGCAGTGGCCACGACGTCCTCCCGGCGTCGTGGCCACTGCTGTTCCGGGGCGCTGCGTCCACAGGCGCGGGCAGCCGGTCGCGACGCAGTCAGGCTGGTGGCCGGCCCAGCTGGCGGACGCCGTCGACCTTCGGCCCCAGGGTCGCGGTGATCCGCTCGGCGGCCGCGCGGGCCGGCAGCAGCGCGGGGTCCGGGGCGCGGACCAGCACGATCGAGGCCCCGGCGGCGAGCGGGGCCAGGAGCCAGGCGACCGGGCCGGCCTCCGTGGCGGTCGCCTCGTCGACGAGGACGCGGTCGCCCGCACGCAGGCCGAGGCGGTCGGCCAGCTCCCCAGCGGCCTCGACCACGCCGCCGAGGGTCAGCGCCAGGCCGCCGGCGCGCAGCCCCGGGGTGGCTGGGTCGGGTTCCTGCCACGGGTGGAAGACGTCCCCGTGTGCACGCACCTCGAGGGCGAAGTCCCGGGCAGGCCCGGCGTAGCCGGACATGCCCATGCCGAGCGGGTGGAGCGACAGGCCCAGCAGTTCTGGCAGGTCCAGCTCCTCCAGAGCCGGCAGCCGGTCCTGCGCGGCCAGGACGACGTCGGAGTCGTCCAGCCGGCCGTCGTCCTCCGCCGCGGTCTCGACGACCGTTGCACCGCAGTTCCAGGCGGCCAGCAGGACGGCCGCGGTCTGCCAGTGCACCGGCAGTGCCACCGCCACCCTGCTGCCGGGTGCCACGTCGAACTCCTCCTGGAGGAGGTTGGCGGTCTTGGCCACCCAGTTCGCGAGGGTGATCGCCGAGAGCTCCACCCGCTCCCCGGTGGCGTCGTCGTACTGCGTCAGCAGGGGGGCGGCGCCGTCCCGTCGGACGACGGAGGTGAGCAGGTCAGCTGGCAGGGTGGCGGGCACGGTCCCAGCGTGTCACCGGAGCTGCCGTGGCGCTCGGGGTCCCGGAAGGGGCGGCACGGCGGCGACGTCAGTTGATGCAGGTGGTGTCCGCCGCGGTCCGGGCGTCCTGGCCCTCGACCACCGGGGCAGGGGCCGGTGGGGTGACCGCCTGACCCACGCCGTTGAAGTCGCTGCCCAGGACCAACTGCACGGTGCCGCTGGTCGCGTCGTCGCTCATCTTGCTCACCGCGCCCGGGATCGCGGCGGCGACGGTGGTGGCCAGGGCCTCGTCCCCGGCGGCGAACCGGATCTCGGTCTGCTCGTGGTCCATCGAGGAGGCGTTGCCGGTCGTGCCCACCAGGAAGCCGGCCGTGGTCAGGGCCGAGGCGGCTGACGCTGCCAGCCCCGAGGTGCCCGACCCGTTGTAGACGTCGACCGTCACCGCGGCGGGGGCGACCGTCTGCGGGGCCTCGGGGGTGGCGGCGGTCTCGGGCTCGGGTTCGGCCGAGAGGTCGGCGAAGAACCTGTGCAGCGCGGCCTCGTCCTCCAGCCGGACGATCGACTTGCCGTCCTCCTCGCCGGTCCCGCGGTTCGGCACGGTCTGGAACTCGATGCTGTCGGCGGTCACCGACTGCATCTGCTGGGCCAGCTGCAGCAGGTCCAGGTCCCGGTCGACGGTCAGCGCGTCGGCCGCGGCCTGCACGAGGGCACGCTGCTTGCCCAGGTCGAGCAGGACGTCCTCGGACAGCATCTTCCGCAGCACCCCGCCGAGGAACACCTGCTGGCGGACGATCCGGTCGAAGTCACCTCGGCCCTGGGGTCCGAAGCCGTGCCGCTGCCGGACGAACTTCAACGCGTCGGCGCCGCTGATCGTCTGCACCCCGGCCGGGAAGTACGCCCCCGACCACTCGCGGTCGTCGACCGCCTTGCACAGGTTGATCTCGACACCGCCGACGACGTTGGACAGCTCGAAGAAGCCGAGCAGGTCTACCTCGGCGTAGTGGTCGATCTGCAGACCGGTGAGCCCGCTGATGGTCTGCACCAGCAGCTGGGAGCCCTGCGCGGAGCGGGCTTCCTCGGAGGCGCCGGAAGGGGCGTTCATCCGGCCGTAGGCGTATGCGGCGTTCAGCCGGTCCCAGCCGTAGCCGGGGATCTTCACGTACGAGTCGCGGGGGAAGGAGACGAACGAGGCGCGGGATCCGTCCGCCGGCACGTGAACCAGGATCATCGTGTCGGTATTGATGCCCGAGTCGGTGCCTGCGTTGAGGTCGGTCAGCTGTTGCTCGGTCAGCGCGGCCCGGCTGTCGTTGCCGACCAGCAGCAGGTTCATGGCCTCGCCGGCAGCGCCGTTGCCCTCGTTGCCCTCGCTGGGGATGGCGTCGGTGCGGTTCACCGTCGCGGACGCCACCTGGCCGAGATACCAGCCCCAGCCGGACCCGGCGAGCAGCGTGGCGGCGACGACCCCGGCGACGACGCGGGTGGCGACCGCCGCGCGGCCGCCGCGGCGCCCGCGGGATGTGGCGCCCGTCGGGCCGTCGGACGGGTGCTCCGCCCCGGTGCCACGCCGGGGCGGCCGCCCCGCGCGGGGGTCGAGGCGCGGGGGCAGCGGACGCCCGGCCGGGCGGCCCTGCTCGTTCCGGTCTCGGCTCACGTGGTCCTCACAGCGGTGTTGCGCGCCGGTTCGAGGGCGCGGGCGTCAGCCGGCGCCGCGAGTGCGACCGGTTGTGACGCTTTGTGCATCGACGTTGGCAAGGCTAGGTGTGGTTCAGGGGTCCAGCAGCCCTCCGACACGTAGGAATTGCCAGGACGGCGAGGTGAGTCAGCCCGCCTGGCACCGGGATGCACAACCACCGCATCCGCCACAGGAGTCGCCGGAGGGCGCCCGCGTCCGCGCCGCACCCGTGCGCGGCCGATGTGTGCCCGACGGCCCGACGGCGGGGGCGCGGCCCCGTTCCACCGCCGCGAGTTGGTGTCCGTTCCGCGTTGCTCCCGGACCGACGTCACAACGAAACGTAGTCTCCCGAACACGGGGAGGAGTCGGTCATGTCGCCCTCTCCGTCCGTGGTTCCACCACCAGACGCTCGAGAACGGCGCTGCTCGCCGGTCGCCCTGGGAGATCTCCTCATGTCTCGTTCCACCTCACGCCGCCGGGCCACCGTGCTCGGTGCGCTCGCGCTGCTCGTGGTCGGAGGCGCTGCCCTGCTCTTCCTGGCCGTTCGTCCGGACGGGTCCGCTGCTCCGGGCGGCGGGGCCGCGGGCGCCTCTGGAGCCACCGAGGAGCGCGGCCCGGACGCCCCCGTCCAGGACGAGGTGCTCGAGCCGCTCACGCCCACGCCGACCGCCCCTGCCGATAACGGTGCCGAGGTGGATCCGGTGCCGTCCGAGGAGCCCAGCGGCCTCCGCTCCGTCGTCGTCAGCCACACCTACGCCGGCTGGGACCCCGGCACTCAGGACATCGTCGTCGGGGGCTTCGTCAGCGACGTCGTCGAGACGGGCGGGACGTGCACCCTGACCCTGACGCAGGACGGGGTGACCACCAGCGGCACCGCCGATGCCACCCCGGATGCGAGCACCACCAGCTGTGGCGAGGTCCGGGCCGGGGGAGGGCGCCTGGTCTCCGGCAGCTGGGAGGCCGTGCTCAGCTACACGTCGCCCCGGTCGACCGGTGAGTCGGCCGTCTTCTCGGTGGTGGTCCCGTGACCAGGCGGGCCGTGCTCTTCGTGGCCGGGCTGCTCGTCCTGGCCTTCGCCGGCCTCTTGGGCACCGCTTCGCTCCCGTCCCCGGACCTGCGCGAGTCGGCGAACCTGGCGCTGTTCAACCCCGGCAACATCATCAGCGACGGCGTCTTCTACGACACCTCCACGATGAACGTCGAGCAGATCCAGGCCTTCCTGCAGGAGAAGGGGCGCAACTGCTCGGGCAGCAACTGCCTCAAGAACTTCCGGCAGGACACGTGGACGCGTGCCGGGGACACGCGCTGCGGGCCGTACCAGGGCGCCGGTCAGGAGACCGCCGCGCAGATCATCTGGAAGGTCGCCCGAGCCTGCGGGATCAACCCCCAGGTGCTGCTGGTGACCCTGCAGAAGGAACAGGGCCTGATCACCTCCACCGGGCCCTCGGACGGCAAGCTGCGCATCGCCATGGGGTACGGCTGCCCGGACACCGCGGCCTGCGACACCCAGTACTACGGCTTCTACAACCAGATGTACTCCGCGTCGCGGCAGTTCAAGCTCTACCAGGCCAATCCGAGCAAGTACGGGTACCGGCCGGGGCTCACCAACACGATCGGCTACTCGCCGGCGACCGAGCGCAACAACAACCTCAACAACTGGCGCTGCGGCACCGCGCAGGTCTACATCCAGAACCAGGCCACCGCGGGGCTCTACAACTACACGCCATACGTCCCGAACCAGGCCGCGCTGAACGCGGGGTACGCCGAGGGCGACTCCTGCTCCGCCTACGGCAACCGAAATTTCTTCAACTACTTCACCGACTGGTTCGGCAGCACGCAGAACTCCGGCGGCTCGGCCGTCCTCGACAAGTACGACGCCCTGCGCGCCGCCGGGGTGGACATCGGTGGGCCCACCTCGGACGTGCGGTGCGACCTGCCGCACGGCGGTTGCCGGCGGACCTACGCCGGCGGGCACATCTACTGGTCGAAGGGGACCGGGGCGCACGTCGTGCGCGGCGCCATCCTCGACCGGTACCTGCAGCTCGGCGGACCGCAGCTCCTGGGGTACCCGACCGGTGACGACACCGCCGCCCCGTGGGGCACCGGCTGGTTCACCGACTTCCAGGGTGGGTCCATCTACTGGTCGGCGCAGACGGAGGCGCAGGAGGTCCGGGGCGCCATCCGCGACAAGTGGCGTTCCACCGGGGCGCAGGCCGGCCCCCTCGGCTATCCCACCAGCGGGGACACGCCGGCGCCCGGTGGCGGGTTCATGAACTCCTTCCAGGGCGGCGAGGTGTACTGGTCGGCGGCCACCCAGGCCCACGTGGTGCGGGGCGCGATCAAGGACCGGTACCTGCAGGCCGGTGGTCCGGCTGCGCTGGGATACCCGACCGGGGACGATCAGCCGACGGCGGATCGGCGTGGCTACATGACGCCGTTCCAGGGTGGGGAGATCCACTGGTCGGCGCAGACCGGTGCGCAGGTGGTGCGGGGCGCGATCCTGGACACCT
>NZ_JBJHAJ010000039.1:0-33166 GCF_054051015.1 Blastococcus sp. SYSU DS0616 | reverse complement strand
CACCCGACGACCGGTCACGTACACATACGTCCCACCACCGGTCGGGGTCGACGCCAACCCGAACGACGCCCGGACATCGACATCGGTCGCCGACACCCCACCCAGATACGCCCCGGTGTTGTGACCGGCCCCCGGCAACTCGAACGACGCCACACCCGGGCTCACCGACAACCGGCTGGCCCCGGCCCACGCCGTCCACGCACCACCGACATCCGCAGCCCCCAGCCCACCCGACACCACCCGGTCGAAGGCGTCACTCGCGATCGATGGCAGCCCTTCCGGGGTGTGGACGGTGACCTGGTGCTCGGTCGCGGCCGTCCCGTTGCGGTCGTCGGTGACCGTCAGCCGCACCGTGTAGGTGCCCTGCGCGGCGTAGGTGTGCGCCGCCGTGGGGCCCATACCGGTCGCGCCGTCACCGAAGTCCCACGCGTAGGCGGCGACCCGCCCGTCCTGGTCGCTGCTACCGGAGGCGTCCACCGTGGCGGTGAGGCCGGCGACGGTCGCCGTGAACACCGCCGTCGGCGGGACGTTGGCCACCGTTACCCCGGTGCCCGCCGCGTGGTGCCGGGCGACCTGTTCCGCGGTGAGCACGGTCGGGTACACCGCCACCTCGTCGATGGACCCCGGGAAGTACGGGGCCCCCGACCAGCTCCGGTCGCCACCGATCCGCCAGTAGCCGGCGGGGATCTCCTGCGCCGAGATTCCGTCCGTGCGGCTGGCGACCAGCTTCCCGTCCACGTACAGCGACAGCCCGTTCGGGCCGAGCGTCGCGACCACGTGGTGGTACGACCCGTCGTTGTAGGTCTGCTGGCTCACGAGCTCGAACGGCATCCCCGGCCAGACCGCGAAGTGCAGCCTGCCGTCCGGGTCGAGCCAGAGGTGGCGGTCGTAGTTGTTGCTCAGCCCGGTCCGCTGGTCACCGAAGCCGATGATCTTCCCCCCGGTCGTGCTCCGGGTCTCGAACCACGCCTCGATGGAGAAGGTGTGCGGGCCACGCCGCGGCGACTGGGTAGCGAAGGTTCCGCTGGTGCCGTCGAAACGGGCACCGGCGTCGGAGTCGCCGCGGAGGGCACCGGTCACGCCGCGGGTGACCCCGCCGCTCGCCCCGAGGTCGTCGACGCCGCCCTGGTCGAAGGCGGTCGCACCCGAGCGCTCCCCCAGCGGCCAGTAGCCGGTGGCTCCGTCGGCGTGCACCAGGTCTGCGTAGAGACGTGCGACCCCAGCTCCCGACGAGGTCCCCGAGGCCGTGCCGATGACCACCTCGTTGCCGTACGGGTCGGACACCGTGACGCGATAGCTGTGCGCCCCGGCCGGCACCGCGCGATCGGTCCACGCCAGCGGTGCAGCCTGCCACCACTGTGAGGAACGGGTGAAGGTGGCGACGGGCGCCGTGGCGCCGTCCCGGTACACCCGGTAGGTGAGGTACCGGTTGTCCAGATCGGTGGCGCCCTGCCAGCCCACCCGCAGCGTGCCGGCGGCCACGGGCGTGACGCTCACCGCGCCGTTGACGCGGGGACCCTGTGCGTTCGGGGCGATCGAGGGCATGGCGAAGCGGACCAGGCCCTGCTGCGCCTTTCCGTTCACCGAGGGGAACTCGCCGCCGTACAGGAGGTACTGACCGTTGCCCGAGACGCTCCAGCCGCCCTGGTACTGGCGGGTGTAGGTGCCCACCGCGAACTCGGGGAACCAGGTGAGCAACGACGGCGCCGGCTGGCCGTTGAGGTTGTTGTTGCCGAGCGTGTCGCTGCCCACGCGGCCCGAGGCGGCGAGGCTCACGGCGGTGGCCCGCTTCCAGACCTGCGGGTCCTGCTCGGGGAAACCACCGATGTTGTTGCAGCGGTGGGCGTGCGTGGCGGTGTAGAGCGCGCCGTTCATCGGGAAGCTGGAGTAGCTGTCACCGCGGCAGTCGGCGATGAACCGCACGCCACCGCCAGCGGCGTCGGCGGCGAAGGCCCCCTCGAGGTTGCCGGGGCCGTAGTAGTCGTACGCCGTGCCGTAGACGGTCGCACCATCCGTGGACAGGCTCCAGACGGCGGAGTGCGCACCCTGGTTGGTCAGCAGCTGGTTGAGGGCGAAGGCGCGGTTGGCTCCGGAGACGGGGTCGAGCGCCGCGACCGCCGTGGCACGCGCCCCGTTCATCGAGTAGAAGCGGCCGCCGACGACGACCTGGTTCCCGCCGCCGGTGACCACGATCGCCATGACCTCGTTGGAGGTCCGACTGTTGGCGGCGGTGTCCGTCGTGCCGCCGATCGCCTTGCCGTTCGCGTCGAAGAGCGGCATCCGGTTGCCGTCCGTCGGGCCCGTGCCGGGGACCGGGGCCCACGGCAGCAGCGAGCCGTCGGCCGCCGACACCGCAGCGAGCCGGGTGCGGCTGACGCCGCCCACGGCGCTCAGGCTGCCGCCGAGGTAGACGGTGGAGGCGGTGGCGGCGAGGGCGCGGACCTGCCCGTTGACACTGGGCGCGAAGTTCTCCACCAGCGCACCGGTGCGGGTGTCGTACGCGGCGATCCGGTTGCGGACCTGGCCGTCGGCGCGGGTGAAGTCGCCGCCGACGTAGATGCGGGAACCGTCCGGGGAGGCGGTGACCGCCAGGGCCTGCCCGTTGAGGTCCGGCGCGAACGACGTAACCAGCTCACCGGTGCGGATGTCGTACGCCAGCAGGTTGTTCCGCACCGTCTCCCGGGTGCCCGGGGCGGCCCCGGCCGGACGGGCCCGCGTGAACGAGCCGGCCGCGTACACGGTGTCGCCCACGACGACCTGCGCCCAGACGACACCGTTGATTTGCACCGTCGGCAGGGCGTCGGCGGAGACCGTGACCGGATCGGTCGCGCTCACCGCCGGCGGCGCCGTGTCCGCGTGCGCCACGGGCACCCCGACACCGAACGCTGCCGCCGCGAGCACACCGCTCACCAGCCCGGCCAGCGCCCGCCTGGGCACACCGCTCGACCGTTCCCCCATGGATGGACTCCCCGCTCGTCTCCGTACGCAACCGTCCACCGAGGACGGTGCCGAACACTAAGCGTGACCAGAATCCGTACGACAGGGGCCGTCACCCCACTCGATCAGGTGACGACCAGGCACTATGCACACCACAGGCGAGCCAGCGGTGACTCTCCGTGTGCAGACGGACAGAGCTCCACCCCCCGGAACGCCGACGACCCCCGCCGCCGCGACGGATCGCAGCGGCGGGGGTCGCCGGTGGGGGGCAGGCGCCGCTCAGGGCGCAGCTCCCGTGAACAGCAGTAGCGGGGCCCCGGCCTGGTAACCGACCTCGACGGTGACCGAGTCGCGGGCGTCGGCGGGGACGGTGAACACGTAGACGCCGTCGGCGGAGGCGCCAGCGGCGACCATGCCGGTGAAGGGCCGCTGGGACGGGTCGTCCAGAGGGGACGCCGGCGCCCGGTCGGGGCCGTAGTAGAGGTTGACGGCCACGCCCGACAGCGATACCGCCGCCGATGTGCCGTTCTCGATCCGCACGGTCACCCGCAGCGCCGGTCCGGCGATGTTGCCCGGGCCGACCGCGGTCCCTTCGATCGCCTCCAGGGAGGGCAACGTCGCGACGATGCCGTTGCCCACAGGCGCCGGCGCGTCGAGCGGCACCTCCGGCAACGACGGCGGCGGAGCGTCGACGTCCTCGGTCGGTCCGGTCGGCTCGGGTGTGGGGGGCGGCGGCGGGACCGTCGGCTCCGCTGACCCCGTCGCCTCCGCGGGCTGAACCGATGACGGGGCCGCCGGATCAGCGCCGGCCGAGTTCGTCCGGTCGTCCTCACCCGTCAGGAGCAGCACCAAGCCGAGGGCCGCGACGAGCAGCACGGCCACCGCCGGGAGCAGCCACCGCCGGACGGCCGCGGCCCGCGGGGCAGGGGGCGGCGGAGGCAGCCCGTCGTCGTGGGGAGTGTTCATTGCGGCAGCCTTCCGATCTCGCCGAACCACTTGAGGCACGCCAGCGCGAGGTAGCCCGCGGTGGCGAGGAACAGCAGGGAGTAGGCGCCGACGAACACGTCGGGCGTCCCCAGCAGGACGAACACCCAGCAGAGCAGGCCGTAGTCCGTGGGCACGACCAGGAGCGAGCGGAGCACGCTGGGGCGCTCGTCGGTGCGCTCGGCCCGCGTCCGCGCCCCGTGCCGCTCGCGCAGCGCCTCGTTCAGCATGGTGCCGAAGAAGAGCACCGCGGCGACGACGCAGAACCCGAGGGGCACCAGCAGCCACACCCCCCGGGGCACCGCCTCGGAGCGGTAGAGGTGGATCAGCACGGCCAGGTGCAGTGACGAGGTCTTGGCCGCGTCCACCATGTGGTCGAGCCACTCGCCGGCGGGCGACCCGCCACCGCGCAGCCGGGCCAGCTGCCCGTCCGCGGCGTCGAACGCGTACCCGACCGCGAGGAGCACGGAGACGGCCACCCCGGTCGTCCACGACGGGCTCCCGAGCGCGAGCAGCACGATGGCCGAGGTGGTGAACACGGCGCTGACGCCCGTGACCACGTTGGGGGTCAGCCGCGCGTGGAAGGCCGCCGCAGCGAGGACCCGGCCCAGCTTGCGGTTGACGAACCGCGAGTAGGCAGGCGCCCCCTGGGCACCCTTCTGCGCCGCGGACAGGCGGCGCACCGTGGTCCGGAAGTCCTCGGCTCCCGTCGGGGCCGGCTGCGCGGCGCGGGTCGCCGTCACTGCTGAGCCCCGGGGAACGGGATGACGTCGGACGTCAGATCGGCCGGCCCGCCCGCCACCGACTCGTCCCTCGCCGCCGCCCGCGGGAAGGGGATCGGCGCAGGGAGCGAGCCGGGCTCGGGGAGGCGCCGGCCCGACGGGCGTCGGCTCGGCACCTGGCGCCCGGCCAGCCGGCGGGCGAGCTGCTCGTAGCCGGCGGCGACCGAGTCCCAGTCGTATCCCCGGGCCAGTTCGCGTGCCCGCACGCCGGCGCGGCGGACCGCGCCCGGGTCGGCCTCGGCGGCGTCCACGAGCGAGGCCACGTCCGCGGGGCTGCCGAAGAACCGGCCGGAGTCCTCGATCACCTCACGGTTGAAGTCCACGTCGTAGGCCAGGACGGCGGTACCGGCGCCGATCGCGCGCAGCAGCGAGGGATTGGTGCCACCGACCGAGTGACCGTGCAGGTAGGTGTAGGCGTGGGCGTAGAGCTGGTCGAGCTGCTCCTGGTCCCACACGCCGCCGAGGAAGCGCACCCGCCCATCGGCGAGCCCGTGCACCCGTGCGGTGTACGCGTCCGAGTAGGGGGCGGAGCCGACCACGACCAGCGGCTTGCGCGCCCGGCTGCGCCGGTACCCGTCGACGATGACGTCGACGTGGTTCTCCGGCTCGAATCGGGCGACCACGAGGTGGTACCCACCAGGGGTGAGCCCCAGCTCGGCGAGCTTGCCGGTGCCCGGTTCGATGATCGGGGCGCCGTAGGTCAGCAGTGTCGTGGGCACCCCGAACTCCGACCGGTAGTAGTCGGCGATGCCCTGGGCGTCGGCGATGAGGGCATCGGACCAGCGGACCGCCAGCGCCTCGGCCGCGCGGTAGTAGCGCTGCCCGATCGGGCCCCACTTGGCGCGCTTCCACTCCAGCCCGTCGACGTGCGTGGCGACCGGGATCCGGGCGGCGCGCAGGGCCGGGAGGAGGGGGGCGTTGGCCGCGTTGAAGACGAAGGCCGCGTCCGTGCGGTGCGCCAGCAGGTGGGCCACGGAGAGCGCCGAGTGGCTCAGCGTCTCCAGCGACCGCTTGCGGGCGGCGGGGAGGTGCATGAGCTCCATGCCGAGGTGGCGTTCGGGCCGAGCCTCCTGACCCGGGACGGTGCGGCAGTACACGACCACCTGGTGCCCCCGATCGGCGAGCCGGCGACCGACCTCCTCGACCGCGGTCTCGAACCCGCCGTAGCGCGCGGGTACGCCGCGCGTGCCGACCATGGCGATCCGCATGGCCCCTCCGTCCGTCTCCTGGTGCAGCGGAACCGGCCACCTGGGTGCCGTTCCACGTCCTCTCACCAGGAGCTTCGTCGCCTCGCGGGCCGGGGCGGACGGTTCCGGGGGCCGGATGACCCGTGCGGGTGACGCTCGCGAGGGGGAGGTCAGTAGGCGCCGGAGCGCGACAGCACGGCCCGCCCGGTCTTCCAGAGGATCACGACGTCCAGCGCCAGCGACCAGTTCTCCACGTACCGGAGGTCCAGGCGCACGGACTCCTCCCACGAGAGGTCGCTGCGGCCGGAGATCTGCCAGAGCCCGGTGAGCCCGGGCTTGACCAGCAGCCGGCGGCTCACCGAGGAGTCGTAGCGCGCCACCTCGGCGGGCAGCGGTGGGCGCGGCCCCACCAGCGACATGGCTCCGCCGAGCACGTTGAGCAGCTGGGGCAGCTCGTCGAGGGAGAGCCGGCGCAGCAGCCGCCCGACCGGCGTGACCCGCGGATCTGCCCGGATCTTGAACAGCGGGCCGTCGGAGATGTTCTCCGCGCGCAGGGCGTCGAGCTGCTGGTCGGCGTCGACCACCATGCTGCGGAACTTCAGCATCGTGAAGGTCCGCCCACCCAGGCCGACCCGCTCCTGGCGGTAGAGCACCGGGCCGGGGCTGGTGAGCCGCACGGCCGCGGCGATGAGCAGCAGCACCGGCGAGAGGGCGAGCAGCGCCAGAGCCGCCACGGCGCGGTCCATGCCGCCCTTGACGACGCGTCGCCACCCCTCGAAGCACGGCTCCTCCACCGCCAGCAGCGGCAGCCCCTCGAAGGGGCGGATGTGCAGCCGCGGCCCGGCGACCTCGATCAGGCCCGGGGCCACGAGAAGCTCGAGCCCGGTGCCCTCCAGCTGCCAGGACAGCTGCCGCAGGTACTGCGCCGCCGTCTCGCTGGCGGAGGTGACCGCGATGGTGTCCGCCCCGTAGGTGTCGGCGAGGAGCAGGACGTCGTCCAGGCCCGCCACGGGGACGCCGGCGCGCTCGGCGACCCGCACCCGGTCGGCCGGGGTGACGGCGGCGGCGACGACCTCCAGCCCGCCGAAGCGTTCCCGCTGCAGCCGCCCGACCAGCTCCAGCACCGCACCGCCACGCCCCACGACGACGACCTTCTTCGTGCACCGGCCCTGCGCCCGGAGGGCGCGCAGCCGGGTGCGGGCGGCGTACCGGCCGAGCAGCGTGGCGGCGGTGAGGGCAGGGATGGCCACGACGACGAGCGCGCGACTCAGCTCCAGCGCGGCGGCGTAGGAGAGGAAGCTGGTCCCGCCCAGGAGCAGCAGGCCTGCGCGGCCGACACGGCGGTACTCGTCGCTGCCGGTGCCGTACGACCGTTCGGAGTAGGCACCGGTGGCCGCCAGGAGCACCGGCCAGGCCAGCACGAGACCGAGCGCGGCCCAGAAGAGCGCCGTGCCCGGCCCGGCGGGTGCGGCACGGGCCAGCAGCACGGTGCCGCTCGCGACGGCGGCCAGCACGCTCTCCACCCCGACGAGCGTCACCGTGTAGGACCGCACCCAGGCCGGCGCGGAGCGACGGGCGGGCAGCCGCGTACGCCCGGGAGCGGCGGCGGATCCGCCGGGGGCCCCCGGCAGGATCACCTCACCCGAGCTCGCCTGCTGGCGGTCCAGAAGCATGCGCCCCCCCGAACGTCACGCACCGTAGTCGGCTACTGCCGCCGGCCGGCGCGCGGCGGCCTGAGCAGGGAAGCAACCCGGCACGTAGCGGTGCTGATCGAGAGCAACCCTCACAGCGCGTCAGGGCGGGCGTCAACACGAAGCGTCACCCTGTCACCCGATAGGGCCGCGGAACGCCCGGCGACGGTCGTCAGCCGCGGGGGTGGACCTGGTTCTGCGCGGCCTCCAGGCCGCTGGTGAGGAGGAGCTCGGTGGCGTCTGCGGCCTCCACGAGCAGCAGATCCAGCTCCTTGCGCTCGGTCGCCGAGAAGTCCTTCAGCACGAAGTCGGCGGCGTCCTGCCGACCGGGGGGCCGGCCGATGCCGACCCGCACCCGCAGGTAGTCCTTGGTGCCGGTGGACCGGGTGATCGAGCGCAGCCCGTTGTGGCCGCCCTCCCCACCCCCGCGCTTGAGCCGCACCACCCCGAAGTCGATGTCCAGCTCGTCGTGGACGACGACCAGCTGCTCGGCCGGGAGCTTGTGGTAGTCGAGCAGGCCGCGCACCGGGCCACCGGACTCGTTCATGTAGGTCGTGGGCTGCGCGAGCACGACTCGCCTGCCCGCCAGCCGGCCCTCGCCGGAGACCGCGCGGGAACGGGCACCCTTGCCCGGGGCGAGCCGGATCCCGGCTCGACGGGCGAGCTCCTCGAGGACCATCGCGCCGACGTTGTGCCGGTTGCCGGCGTACGCCGGCCCGGGGTTGCCCAGCCCGACGACCAGGTAGGGCCCCTCGGGCGGCGGGGACGCCGCAGGGGCGCCGGCGGTGCCGGCGCCCCTGCGGGCCGTGCTCTCGATCAGCGGATGCCTCAGTCGTTCTTGCTGTTCTCGGCGGCGTCCATCGACTCGCCGCTGCCCTGCGCCAGGGGCTCGGGGACGACGTCGCCCTCGCCGGCGCCCTCGGCCGCCTCCGCGGACTCCTCGCGCTCGATGCCGGCCTCGGCCTCGGCGTCGGCGAGCTCGGCCTCGAGCGCCTCGGCCGTGGGCGCACCCAGGAAGCCGATGACCAGTGCCTCGGGGTCGGTGATCAGGGTCGAACCGGCCGGCAGGACCAGGTCGCCGGCGGTGATGTTCTGCCCGGCGTCGCGGCCGGTGACGTCGACCTCGATGCTGTCCGGCAGGCGCGTCGCGTCCGCCTCGATGGAGACGGTGTTCAGCTGGTGGTTCGGGATGGCGTCCGGCGCCGGCTGACCGACGACGACGATCGGCACGTCGACGGTGGTCTTCTCGCCGCGGCGGACGACCAGCAGGTCGACGTGCTCGTGCACGCGGGTCAGCGGGTCGCGCTGGACGGCCTTGGTCAGCGCCAGCTGCTCCTTGCCGTCCAGGACGATGGTCAGCAGGGCGTTGGCGCCACCGTTGCGCAGCGCCGCGGCGAACTCGCGCGCCGGCAGCGAGAGGTGGACGACGTCCTGGCCGTGCCCGTAGAGGACGGCGGGGACGCGGCCGGCGCGCCGGGTGCGGCGGGCGCTGCCCTTGCCGAACTCGGTGCGGGTCTCGGCCTCGAGACGGTAGTCAGCCACGGTGAATGTGCTCCTCGGAAGGTGGATCGGTCTGCGGGCCGGCGACCGGGCGCAGCACACCCCACGGGGCACACGCACGTCGATCACGGAGTACGGGTGGACCGTCTCCCTCGCCGGGCAACGGGAGCCAGGTTACCCCAGCCCGGTCAGCCGCCGAGCACCGCGTCGAGCACCTGCCGCGCGCAGTCGTCGACCGTCCGCCCACTGGTGCCGACGGTGACCTCGGCATCGGTCGGCGCCTCGTACGGATCGCTGATCCCGGTGAACGCCGGGATCTCCCCGCGCCGCGCCTTGGCGTAGAGCCCCTTGCGGTCGCGCGCCTCGCAGTCCGCCAGCGACGTCGCCACGTGCACCAGCACGAAGCTGCCCGGTCCGGCCTGCCGCTCGACCTCCCTGCGGACGGCGGTGCGCACCTCGGCGTAGGGGGCGATGGGGGCGCAGACCGCGACACCGCCGTGCTTGGCGATCTGCGCGGCCACCCAGCCGATGCGCAGGACGTTGGTGTCCCGGTCGGCCCGCGAGAAACCCAGGCCCGCGGAGAGGTGGTGGCGCACCTCGTCGCCGTCGAGCAGCGTCACGGTCCGCCCACCCTCGACCAGCAGCTCCACCAGGCGGGCGGCGATGGTCGACTTGCCGGCGCCGGAGAGCCCGGTGCAGAAGACGACGAGCCCCCCGGTGCGGGGCGGGGCGACGCCGAGCTCGCTGCCCAGCAGGGTCGCCCCGTACGCGGCGGCGACCTCCTCGGCCGGGACCTCGGGGCTCCCCGGCGTCACCGGGACCGGCAGGACGACGACCTCCCGCCCCCCGGTGCGGACCGGTCCCCAGGCGGCGGCACGCTGCGCCAGCGCCGCGGAGTCCGGCGGGAGCCCGGCCGCCGGCAGCAGCACCAGCAACCGGGGCGGCAGGCTCGAGACGTCGGCCGGCGGGGCACCGACCCAGGCGGCCGGGGACTGCCAGCCACGCTCGCGGAGCCGGGCCGCCACCGCGGCCGGCGGCTCCCAGCGCGGCACCTCCGCGACGGTCAGGTCCTCGCCGTCGGAGGTCGCCACGACCACGCCCTGGGCGTCCTCGTACTCCTCCGCGGCGGGCAGGTCCGGCGCGGAGCCGACCAGGCCGAAGTGGTAGCGGGCGACGGCGGCGACCTGCGCGTCACCGAGTCTGCAGCGAGCCGGCACGCCGGCCATCCTCCCAGGGGACGACCGGCGGGCGCGGACCGGTGTGTCAGCTGGCGCCGTCGAACAGGCTGGTGACCGAGCCGTCCTCGAAGACCTCCTTGATCGCCCGCGCGAGCAGCGGGGCGATGGAGAGGACGGTGAGCTTGTCGAACTGCCGCTCCGGCTCGATCGGCAGCGTGTTGGTCACGATGACCTCGCTGACCTTGCTGTTGGACAGCCGCTCGACCGCGGGGCCCGACAGCACGCCGTGCGTGGCCGTGACGATCACGTCGGCGGCGCCCGCTTCGAACAGCGTCTCGGCGGCCTTCACGATCGTGCCGCCGGTGTCGATCATGTCGTCGACCAGGATGCAGACCCGGCCCTCGACCTCACCGACGACGCGGTTGGCGACGACCTCGTTGGCGACCAGCGGGTCGCGGGTCTTGTGGATGAAGGCCAGCGGGGTGCCGCCGAGCTTGTCGCTCCACCGCTCGGAGACCCGGACCCGGCCGGAGTCCGGCGAGACGACGGTGATGTCGCGGTCGCCCCAGCGGTCGCAGACGTGCTTGACCAGCAGGTCGAGGGCGAAGAGGTGGTCGACCGGGCCGTCGAAGAAGCCCTGGATCTGGGCGGTGTGCAGGTCGACGGTCATCAGCCGGTCGGCGCCGGCGGTCTTGAACATGTCGGCGACCAGCCGGGCGGAGATGGGCTCGCGCCCGCGGTGCTTCTTGTCCTGCCGGGCGTAGGGGAAGAACGGCGCGACGACGGTGATCCGCTTGGCCGAGGCGCGCTTGAGCGCGTCGACCATGATCAGCTGCTCCATCAGCCACGTGTTGATCGGGGCGGTGTGGCTCTGCACCACGAAGGCGTCGCAGCCGCGCACCGACTCCTCGAAGCGCACGAACAGCTCGCCGTTGGCGAACTCGTAGGCGGCCGTCGGGGTGGGGGTCACGCCCAGGTGACCGGCGATCTCGTCGGCCAGCGCGGGGTAGGCCCGGCCGGAGAAGAGCATCATGCTCTTGTTCGTCGTCTGCCGGATGGCGCTCATCGGCTCGCTGCCCCTAGCTGTCGGAGTCCGCACGGGAGGGCCCGGACCGGTCCTCCCCGGGTGCCTCGGTCCGGTTCTCGGCCGCTGCCGCGGCCTCCGCAGCGGGCGAACCGGGCCGTCGGCGACGTACCCAGCCTGCCACATTGCGCTGGGGTGCCCGGGCGACGGCCATCGCCCCGGGGGGCACATCGGAGGTGATGACCGACCCCGCGGCGGTGTAGGCGCCGTCGCCCACCGTGACCGGCGCCACGAACATGTTGTCGGCGCCGGTGCGCGCGTGGTCGCCGATCGTCGTGCGGTGCTTGGCCACGCCGTCGTAGTTGACGAACACGGTGGCCGCCCCGATGTTGGTGCCGCGGCCGATCGTGGCGTCGCCGACGTAGGACAGGTGCGGGATCTTCGCGCCCTCCCCCACCTGCGCGTTCTTCGTCTCCACGAAGGTGCCGACCTTCGCCCCGGCCGCGAGGTCGGTGCCCGGCCGCAGGTAGGCGAACGGGCCGACCGAGACCCGCGGACCGATCCGCGCACCGACCGCGTGCGCCCGCACCACGGTGGCCCCCTCCCCCACCTCGGTGTCGACCAGCGTGGTGTCCGGGCCCACGTGGGCAGCATCACCCACCGAGGTCACCCCCTGGAGGTGCGTGCCGGGCTCCAGGACGGCGTCGCGGCCCACCGTCACGGTGACGTCGACCCACGTGGTGAGCGGGTCGACGACGGTGACGCCGCTGCGCATGAGCTCGGCGAGCACCCGGTCGTTGAGGGTGCGCCGGCGGGCGGCCAGCTCCACCCGGTCGTTGCAGCCGAGCACGTCGTCGGGATCCTCGGCACGCACCCCGCCGACCGGCGCCCCGTCGCCGACGAGCAGACCGAGGACGTCGGTGACGTAGAGCTCGCCCTGGTCGTTGCCGGCGTCGATGCGGCCCAGCGACGACCGGAGGACCGCGGCGTCGCCGACGTAGACGCCGGCGTTGATCTCGCGGATCGCCCGCTGCTCCGGTGTGGCGTCGCGCTGCTCCACGATCGCGCGCACCCGGCCGTCGGCGTCCCGCACGATGCGGCCCAGACCGGTCGGGTCGGCCACCTCCGCGGTGAGGACCGTGAGCACGTTCCCCGCCCGCAGGTGCTCGTCCACCAGGCGCGCCACGGTCGCCGCCCGGAGCAGCGGTGCGTCACCGTTGACCAGCAGCACCGGCCCCTCGAGTTCCGGGACCGCGGCCAGGGCGACCGCGGCCGCGTGCCCCGAGCCCAGCTGCTCCTCCTGGACGACGGGCAGCGCGGTGGGCGCGATCTGCGCCAGGTGCTCCTCGACCTGGTCGCGACCGGAGCCGACCACCACGACCGTCGCGCCGGCGCCGAGCGGCTCCGTGGCGGCGAGCACGTGGCCGAGCATGCTGCGCCCGCCCAGCGGGTGCAGCACCTTCGGGGTGGTCGAGCGCATGCGGGTGCCCTGCCCGGCGGCCAGGACGACGACGGCGGCCACCGCCGGCGCGGCGTGGGCAGGGGCCGGCTGCACGTGGGTCACGGAACTCCTCGATCGGCGTCGGCGGGTTGCGCTGGGGGACTCGGACTCGAACCGAGACTTCCCGGCTCCAAAGGCCGGCGGGCTGCCGATTACCCCATCCCCCATCCCCGGGCCGTGCCGGCCCGGAGGGCGCCGGGGAGCGGCGCCCGGGACGAGCCTAGGGCCCCGCCGGCGTGGGCAGCACCCGCGTGGGGACCGATTCCCCGCCGTCGGCTCGCCGACTCACCCGGGGTGCCGTACGTTACGGCCACGCAGCCGGGCCCCAGTGCGCGCCGGCCGATCCCCCACCGGTCGCCCTCGGAGGCCCCTTGTCTGCTCCTGCCCGCACCCGGCCCATGGCTCCTCCGCGTCCCGCGGAACCGCACGCCGGGCTCCCGGCCAACGCGATCGGCCGACGCAAGAGCGTCCTGGAGATCGTCACCCTCTACGTCTTCGTGGTGGTGCCCTTCCTCGCCCTGGCGGCCGTCGTCCCGGCCGTGTGGGGCTGGGGGCTGTCCTGGCTCGACGTGGGGCTCGCCGTCGGCTTCTACTTCTTCACGCTCCTCGGCGTGACCGTGGGCTACCACCGGTACTTCACGCACGGCTCCTTCAAGGCCAAGCGCCCGCTCCGGCTGCTGCTGGCCGTCGCCGGGTCCATGGCGGTGCAGGGCCCGGTCGTGCAGTGGGTGGCCGACCACCGGCGGCACCACGCCTTCTCCGACCGCGACGGCGACCCGCACTCGCCGTGGCGCTACGGCAGCGACGCCCGCGCGCTGCTCAAGGGCATGTTCCACGCCCACCTCGGCTGGCTGTTCGAGCGGCGCAAGACCAGCCAGGAGCGCTACGCACCCGACCTGATGAAGGACTCCGCGCTGGTCACCACCGACCGGCTGTTCGTGGTGTGGGCGGCGATCAGCCTTTTCCTCCCGGCCGTCATCGGCGGCCTGGTGACGATGAGCTGGGCCGGCGCCTGGACGGCGTTCTTCTGGGCGGGGCTGGTCCGCATCGCGCTGCTGCACCACGTCACCTGGTCGATCAACTCGGTCTGCCACGTGGTCGGCGACCGCCCGTTCGTCTCCCCGGGCCGTGACCGCGCGACGAACTTCTGGCCGCTGGCGATCCTCAGCGCGGGCGAGTCGTGGCACAACCTCCACCACGCCGACCCGACCTGCGCCCGGCACGGCGTGCTGCGCGGGCAGATCGACATCAGCGCCCGCACCATCTGGGTGTTCGAGAAGCTCGGCTGGGCCTGGAACGTCAAGTGGCCCGACCCCGTGCGGCTGGCGGCCAAGCGGCGGCTGCCCGCGGCCACCGGCAGCTGAGCTCCGGAGCCCGCGGGGCGATCCCGCGGGCTCCCGTCAGGCGGTCGGCCGGGCCCCGGGGACCGGGCCCGTGACGGCCCGCACCGTGCGGAACGCGCCGACGCCGGCGAGCTCGGCCGCGAGCCGGACGGCGGACCGCTCGTCGGCCGCGAGCGCGGCCACCGTGGGTCCCGAGCCGCTCACCAGCACGGCGCGGGCGCCGGCGTCCTCGGCCGCGCGCAGCGCCCGGCGCAGCTCCGGCCGCAGGGCCAGGGCGGCCGGCTGCAGGTCGTTGACCAGGGCAGCGGCGAGCTCCGTCGTCGAGCCCGAGCGCAGCGCGGCGAGCACCGGGTCGGCCGGCGTCGGCCCGGCCGCGTCGGGCAGCCGGCCGGCGGCGCGCATCCGGTCGAGCTCGGCGTAGACGGCCGGGGTGGACAACCCCTCCCCGGCGATGCCGAGCACCCAGTGCCAGCGCCCGCCGGTGAGCACCGGTGAGACCTGCTCCCCCCGGCCCGTGCCCAGGGCGACACCGCCGACGAGGGCGAACGGCACGTCGCTGCCCAGCTCGGCGGCGAGCGACAGCAGGTCCTCGCGGCCGGCCCGGGTCCCCCAGAGCGCGTCCAGCGCCACCAGCGTCGCCGCCGCGTCGGCGCTGCCGCCGGCCAGCCCCGCGGCGACCGGGATGCTCTTGGACACCTCCAGGTCGGCGTCGGCGCGGACGCCCGCGTGCGCGGCGAGCAGCTCCGCGGCCCGCCAGACCAGGTTGGTGCGGTCGGCGGGCACCTGTCCCGGGCCGTCGGCCGCGCCGGCCCCTTCCCCGGTCACCCGCAGGGACAGCCCCTCGCCCGGCCGCGCGGTGACGGTGTCGTGCAGCGACACGGCGAGGTAGACGGTCTGCAGCGCGTGGAACCCGTCGGCGCGCAGGGGTCCCACGCCCAGGTGCACGTTGATCTTCGCCGGCGCCCGGACGACCACCGCGTCCCGGCCGCTCACGGCTGCACCGCTCCGGTGCCGGCCAGCCGGGCGAAGTCGGCGAGGGAGAGCTGCTCACCGCGGGCGGAGGGCTCGATGCCGGCGGCGCGCAGGCGCGCCTCGGCCGCGGCGGGGCCGCCGGCCCAGCGGGCCAGCGCCGCCCGCAAGCCCTTGCGCCGCATGCCGAAGGCCGCGTCCACCACGGCGAAGGTCGCCTCCCGGTCCCCCGCTGGGGGCGGCCGGCGGACGAGGGCCACCAGCCCCGAGTCGACGTTGGGCTCGGGCCAGAAGACCCGGCGGCCGACGTTGCCGGCCCGGCGCACCTCGCCGTACCAGGCGGCCTTGACCGAGGGGACGCCGTACGCGGACGTCCCGGGCGCGGCGGCCAGCCGTTCGGCCACCTCCGCCTGCACGAGCACCAGCGCCCGGTCGAGGGTGGGCAGCAGCTCGAGCAGGTGCAGCAGCACCGGCACCGCGATGTTGTAGGGCAGGTTCGCCACCAGCGCGGTGGGCGGGGGCCCGGGCAGCTCCTGGACCCGCAGCGCGTCGGCCTGGACCACGGTGAGCCGGTCGGCGAGGTCGGGGCGGCGCGCGGCGACGGTCTCGGGCAGGAGCGCGGCCAGCCGCGGGTCGATCTCCACCGCCGTCACCTGCGCGGCGGCCGGCAGCAGGCCGAGGGTCAGCGAGCCCAGCCCGGGACCCACCTCTAGGACGACGTCGTCGGGCCGCAGGTCCGCGGTCCGCACGATCCGCCGGATCGTGTTGGCGTCGTGCAGGAAGTTCTGCCCGAGGGTCTTGGTGGGGCGCAGGTCGAGCCGCTGGGCCAGCTCGCGGATGGCGGCCGGGCCCAGCAACCCGTCCGGCTGCTCGGGTGCGGTGCTCAGCGGATCAGCTGAACAGGCGGGGGCCGCAGTGCGGCCACTGGCCCGCTCCGGAGCGCTGGTACAGCAGCTGGGCGCGGTAGGTCTGCTCGTCGGCCGACGCGGCCGCCGGGTCACCGGCCCCCCCGACCGCGTTCCAGGTGGCCTGCGAGAACTGGTACATGCCGCGGTACTTGCCGGTGCCGCTGACCGCGTTCGGGCGCCCGCCGGACTCGCACGCGGCCAGCGCCGACCAGTTCAGGCCGTCGGCGGCAGGGCGGTTGGTCGGGCGGGCCTTGGTGCCGACCGTGACGTGCTCGTCGACCGGCGCGCGGGTGACGGTGCGGGAGAGCTCCTCGCGGCTGGTCTCGCGACCGTCGACGACGGTCACCCGGTAGGTCGTCGACTGCTCGCCGTCGACGCCCGGGACGGTCACCGTCTCGTCACCCTGGAACGCCTCGGCGTCCTTGGTCTCCACCCGCCCGTGGGCGATGGGGGTCGTCTCGGTGACCTCGGAGACCTGCACCCGGTACACCTGCAGCCGCATGCGGTTGAGCAGGGCCTGGGACGGCCGCAGGCTGGTGCGGTCGGTCTCGCTGAGCGCGATGCCCTGGTCGGCGAGCAGGTCGCCGGCCGTGGCGGCGGTGGTGGTGACCACCCGCTCCTGCCCGTCGGCGACCAGCACGACGTCCTTCGGCGTGGTGATGCTCAGCTGCATCCCCTCCAGCGGGAGGCGATCGCTGCGGCTGGCCGAGAGCACCAGGCCGTCGGCGCGGAAGCCCAGCTGGTCCAGCGCCTCCTCGACCGACAGGGCGGTGACCTGCACCTGGCGCGAGACGCCGTCCACGGTCAGCTCGAGCGGCCGGGCCCGGGTGAGGACGACGGCGTCGCCGTCGGCCACCGCCTGATCGGGCGACGGGAGCACGACGTCGTGGGCGGTGAGCGTGAGCCCCTCGTCCTCCAGCACCTCGGCCACCGTGCCGGCGTAGGTGCCGACGTCCCGGGTCTGCCCGTCCACGGTCAGCGAGACGGACTTCTGGGCGAGGAAGAAGGCCAGCGTCCCGCCCACCAGTCCGAGCAGGACGAGGGCGAAGAGGCTGAGCTGCAAGGAGCGGCGCACGACACTTCCAGGGGTCACAGAACCCGGGCAGGAGGGTGACGGGGCCGCCGGAGCGGCCTCGGCCGCTCGGCGGCCCGGGCGGCGGCCGGCGGATTCCCCCGCGATGGCGCCACCCGGTCGTTCCTCCACCCCGGCTGTCGGTCACGACACGATAACGAACACTCTGCGCGTGGCGATGGTGCACGAACAGTGAAGCAGCAGTCGGCGCCTCCACTGTGTCGACTCGCCGACACGAGCAGTGACGACCGCGCCGAGATCGGGCGCCGTGCGGGTCGACCGCCGCCCGGATGCGCGGTGATCAAGCACACGGCGTAAGGGGTGCCCCGGACGGGCACGCGGCCGATCTCAGCCGGCGAGCGCGACCGCGCTGGACCGCACCGGGCGCAGCCAGCTCAGCAGGAAGGCGGCCACCGCGAGCCCCGCGGCCAGCGCGGAGAAGCCCCCGGCCACGAACGCGACGGGCAGCACGTCGAAGCCCTCGCCGATCTGGTCCCCCAGGTCCAGGCCGACCCGGAGCAGCAGCGTGCCCAGCGGCAGCAGGGCGCTCACGCTCGCGGCGGCGACGACCAGGTGCGCCGTCCAGGTGCGCAGCGCCTCGTCCACGGGCACGTCGGCGCCGTCGGCGGGCAGCGGACGGAGGAGGGCGCGCAGCAGCGCCACCTCGGCCAGCAACCAGGCGGCCAGCGGCACGGCGACGGCCGCCCAGGCCACGGCACCCCCGAGGTCACCCGAGGACCACAACCACCCGGCCAGCAGCAGCTCGGCGGCGACCACCACCCGCATCGTCCACACCAGCCAGCCCGAGATCTGCTCCCCCTGGCGCGGTCGCCGGGCCGGCGAGCTCAGCTGCCAGCGCGGTCGCGGCCGGGTGACCTCGGCCAGCAGGACGCCCGCCAGCGAGCCGACCACGAGCAGCGGCAGCCACAGGAACACCGAGGCCTCGGCGAGCACCACCACGCTGGCCACGATCCCGGCGATGCCCAGGAGCAGGCCCAGCCACCGCCAGCGACGGCCGTGCAGCGCCTGACGCTGCAGGACCGCGGCCCCCTCCCGGGTGGGCTGGGCCAGCTCCACCCCCGCGGCGGCGACGGCCCGCCGCCCGGCCGCCAGCCCCCAGGCGCGGGCCAGCAGGACGCCCGGCACCAGCAGAGCGACGAAGACCACGACGGCGATGAGACGACCCACGGTGTTGATTGTCGTCCTACCGGACGACACCGCCACCAATTGCCGTCCCCATTTGCGCGGAGCCCTCCCCGTCCCGCCCCGCGAGCCATCCGGGCCCCCGCTCGGCGGGACCCGCTCCGCGGTGACGGGATGGAACGGCCACCCTTCGGGGACCCGCACCGAGCGGAGCGCGGCGCGGGGGGAGGGTGGTCCTTCTACCAGCTGCCGAAGACGCGCTCGGCGGTGGCGGTGAGGGCGTGGCAGAGCTCCGTCAGGTCGGTCCCGGTCACCTCTGCGAGTGCGCGGACCGTGTGCGGCACCAGCCGGGAGGCGTTGGGGCGACCCCGGAACGGCACCGGGGTCAGGAACGGGGAGTCGGTCTCCACCAGCAGCTGGCCGACCGGGGTCAGGGCCGCGGCCTCGCGCAGGTAGCCGGCGTTGGCGAAGGTCAGCGTGCCGGCGAAGGAGAGCACGTACCCGCGCGCCACGCACGCCCGCGCGAACGCCGCGTCACCGGAGAAGCAGTGCATGACGACGTGCTCGGGCGCGCCCTCGTCGTCGACGACCCGGAGGATCTCCTCGTGCGCGTCCCGGTCGTGGATGACCAGCGCGACGCCGTGCTCCTTGGCGATGCGGATGTGCGCCCGGAACGACGCCTCCTGGGCGGCCCACCCGTCGGGACCGGTGCGGAAGCGGTCCAGCCCCGTCTCCCCCACCGCCCGCACGCGCGGCAGCGCCGCCAGGCGGTCGATCTCGGCGAGCGCGTCGTCGTCCGCCTTCCCCGCGCCGGCCTCGTTCGGGTGCAGCGCGACGGCGGCGAGCACGTTGGGGTGCCGGGCCGCCAGCTCGGCCGACCACCGGGACGACGCGACGTCGACCCCGACCTGCACCAGCCGCGGGATCCCGACCGCCTCCGCCGCGGCGATCTCCGCGTCGACGGCGGCCTCGGACGCCCACTCGCCGTGCTCGTCCCCGGCCGGCCGCTCCCCCAGCACGATGTCCAGGTGGGTGTGGCTGTCCAGCGCGGGCGCCGGCAGCGGCTCTGGCGACGGCGGCGCCTCACCCCGCCGGTTCGCGCGGGCGGCGGCGCTCCGACTCACTCGCCGCCCTCCTCCAGGCGCCGGATCTCCTCCTCGACGACGGACTCGTCGAGCTTGGTGAAGATCGGCTTCGGCGGGGCCAGCGGCGTACCGGGCGGCGCCAGCGGCGTGGAGGCCCAGACGGCCTGGCCCTGCTCGTAGTCGCCGGTGATGACCGGGTACGGCGAGCCGTCGTCGAGGTCGGTGACCTCCTCGATCCGCGGCGCGACCGACCAGGTGCCGGTGCCGCCGAGCAGCTCGTGCACCTGCTGGGCGGAGTGCGGGAGGAACGGGGTCAGCAGGGCGTTGCAGTCCTTGATCGCCTGCAGCGCGGTGTGCAGGACGGTGTCCCGGCGGGCCGGGTCCTCCTTGAGCTTCCACGGCGCCTGGTCCGACAGGTACTTGTTGGCCTCGCCGACCACCCGCATCGCCTCGCCGATCGCGGCCTTCTGCCGGTTGCGGGCGAGCAGCTCGCCGACGGGTGCGAACGCGCCGGAGGTGGTGGCCAGCAGGGCGCGGTCGTCCTCGGTCAGCTCGCCGGGCGTCGGGACGGCGCCCACGTTCTTCGCCGCCATGGACACCGACCGGTTGACCAGGTTCCCCCAGCCGGCGACCAGCTCGTCGTTGTTGCGCCGGCGGAACTCCGCCCAGGTGAAGTCGGTGTCCTGGTTCTCCGGGCCGGCGACGGCGATGAAGTAGCGCAGCGCGTCGGCGTCGTAGCGGGCCAGGAAGTCACGCACGTAGATGACGACCTGCCGGGAGGAGGAGAACTTGCGCCCCTCCATGGTGAGGAACTCGCTGGAAACCACCTCGGTGGGCAGGTTCAGCCGGCCCAGCGAGCCCGGGGTGCCGCCCTTGTCGCCCTCGCCGTTGTAGCCGAGCAGCTGGGCGGGCCAGATCTCGGAGTGGAAGACGATGTTGTCCTTGCCCATGAAGTAGTAGGCGGACGCATCCGGCGTCTGCCACCACTGGCGCCAGGCGTCCGGGTCCCCGGAGCGGCGGGCCCACTCGATCGACGCCGACAGGTAGCCGACGACGGCGTCGAACCAGACGTAGATGCGCTTGTCGTTGCGGTCGCGCCAGCCGTCCAGCGGCACCGGGACGCCCCAGTCGATGTCGCGGGTGTAGCTGCGCGGCTTGAGGTCCTCCAGCAGGTTGACGCTGAAGTTCAGGACGTTGGGCCGCCAGCTCTTCCGGGTGGCGAGCCAGTCGCCGAGCGCCCGGGTGAAGGCGGGCAGGTCGAGGAAGTAGTGCTCCTCCTCGACGAACTTCGGCGTCTCGCCGTTGATCTTGCTGACCGGGTTGATCAGCTCGACCGGGTCGAGCTGGTTGCCGCAGTTGTCGCACTGGTCGCCGCGCGCGCCGTCGTACCCGCAGATCGGGCAGGTGCCCTCGATGTAGCGGTCGGGCAGGGTGCGGCCGGTCGAGGGGCTGATCGCGCCGAGCGTCGTCTTCGGGAAGACGTAGCCGTTCTTCAGCAGGCCGAGGAAGATCTCCTGGCTGATCTGCGCGTGGTTGGCCGTCGTCGTCCGGGTGAACAGGTCGTAGCTCAACCCCAGCGACTGCAGGTCGCCCACGATGATCCGGTTGTTCCGGTCGGCGATCTGCCGGGGCGTGATCCCCTCGGCGTCGGCGGCGACCGTGATCGGGGTGCCGTGCTCGTCGGTGCCGCTCACCATCAGCACCCGGTCACCGGCCATCCGGTGGTAGCGGCTGAAGACGTCGGAGGGGACGCCGAAGCCGGAGACGTGGCCGATGTGCCGCGGGCCGTTGGCGTAGGGCCACGCGACGGCGGTCAGGATGTGCCGATCACTCACGCCGGTGAGCCTAGGCGGCGCGCTCGCCGCCGGTCGCCCGGGCGGGCGGCCGACGCCGGGTCAGGGCTGCGAGACGACGCTCGACGCGGGTCCCGCCGGCTCGACGTCGACCGGCTGGAGGACCGCGAGGCCGCCCAGCACGAGGGCGATGCACCCGAGGGTGAGCGCGCACAGCGACCGGTGGACGGTCACCGGATCGGGACGGCGCACGCGGACCCGCGGCCCCCGCAGCACCCAGGCCCGGGCGGTGGGGGCGTCCACGAGCAGCAGTTTCCCGATCGGTAGCGCGAAGGCGGCCGCGAACAGCAGCGGCAGCGGCAGCCCCCCGGTGAGCGCGGTCGGCAGCGGCAGCAGGACCGCCATGCCGCCCAGCACCGACACCGCGGCGAGCTCGACCACCGAGGTGACGACGAGCAGCTTCCGGTCGGAGCCCTCGATCAGCGCCGCCCCGGCACCGGCGGTGAGCACGATCCACCCGGCCAGCACGAACAGGGCGCCGGCGACCACCCAGCCGACCGGGCGCACCGGGGTGGCGAGCACGGCATCGGCCCGGGTCAGGCCGACCGCGAGCAGGCCGACGGCCTCGAGGACGGCGAGCACCCCCGCCGCGAGCACCGGGACCGGGATCCGCCGCGCGGCGGCATCCGGCGCGGGCCGCGTCGCGTCGAGCTGCGGCGCCCGGGCGGCGGTGCGGACGTCGAGGACGGTGCTCGCCACGAGGAATCTCTCCCTGACCGGTCGGGGGTGTCCCCCGACTGGACGGTCGATCGCGGAGGTGGCTGGAGCACCGCCCGGGCCGGCTCCCCCTTTCGGGTGGGACCGCGGTCGCCGGGCCGCGCGCAGGACGGGCCGCGTGGGCCGGGTACGCCTACGCTCCTACTCCCGGACGACGACCCGCGAGGAAGGCGGCACCCGCGATGAGCACCCGGGACCAGCACCCGGCCGCCCCCCGGGGGCCGGTCGTCGGCGCGACAGCGGCGACCCCGCCGACCCTGCGACCCCAGCCGGCCGGCCTCCCGCACGGTCGGCCCACCCGCCGCCCGGCCGACGGCGCGGTCGTCGACTGCGCCGTCTACGTGGACGGCCGGCGGCAGGAGGCCGTGGCCCCCGACGCCGCGCTGCGGATGGCCGAGGAGCGCGGCGGCTTCGTGTGGCTCGGCCTCTACGCACCGAGCGAGGAGGAGCTGGGAGCGATCGCCGAGCGGTACGACCTGCACCCGCTCGCGGTCGAGGACGCCGTGTACGCCCACCAGCGCCCGAAGCTGGAGCCCTACGACGACGCCCTGTTCATGGTGCTCAAGACCGCGACGTACGTGGAGCACGAGGAGCTCACCGCCACCAGCGAGGTCGTCGACACCGGCGAGGTGATGGTCTTCCTCGGCCCGCGGTACGTGATCACGGTGCGGCACGGGGAGCACGGCGGCCTCGCGCACCTGCGGCAGCGGCTCGAGGAGCAGCAGGAACTGCTGTGCCTGGGGCCGTCAGCGGTGCTGTACGCGGTCGCCGACCTCGTCGTCGACACGTTCGTGGAGGTGTCGGCCGCGGTCGAGGAGGACGTCGAGGAGCTGGAGGCGTCGGTCTTCAGCCCCGAGCGCACCGACGACATCGGCCGGCTGTACCAGCTCAAGCGGGAGCTGGTGTCACTGCGACGGGCGGTCTCCCCCCTGGAGGTCCCGCTGCAGAAGCTCGCCGAGCGGCCGGTCGACGTCGTTCCCGCGGCGATGCGCTCCTACTTCCGCGACGTGCTCGACCACGCCCTCCGGGTGCGGGACCAGGTCGGTGGCCTCGACGAACTGCTCACGTCGATCCTGCAGGCATCGCTCGCGCGGACGACCATGGCCGACAACGAGGACATGCGGAAGATCTCCGCCTACGCGGGCATCATCGCCGTCCCCACCGCGATCGCCGGCATCTACGGCATGAACTTCGACTACATGCCGGAGCTGCGCTGGCCGTGGGCCTACCCGGCCGTGCTGCTGCTGATCGCGACGGTCATCACGCTGCTGTACCGCGGCTTCAAGCGCAACGGCTGGCTGTAGCCGCCTCCCCGCGCCACGGAGTGTGCACTTGTCGGGGTCACCGGCGGCGCGGTACGCCCGGGAACTGCACAGCCGCGGCCAAGCGAGCGAGGAGCTCGGCCGGTCGGTGCAGGTCCGCGGCAGTCACGAAGACGACGCGCCAACCCGCCTCCTGGAGCCGGTTGAGTCGTCGGCGGTCCCGGGCGAACTGACCGGGCTCGCCGTGCCACGCCCCGTCGTACTCGAGAGCCACCATCAACTCGGGCCACGCGAAGTCGACTCGCGCTACGAAGCTCCCTCGATGACGGACTTCGTACTGGGCGACCGGCACGGGCAGCCCGCCGCGGACGACGAGCAGTCGCAGGCGGGTCTCCTGGGGTGACTCGGCGAGCCCGTCGGCCAGCGCGCACGCGCGTCGGGCCTGCGCCGCTCCCGGGCCGCGTGCGACCGCTGCCGCCGCCGCACCTCGGCCAGGTCGATCACCCGTGCCGCAGCCAGGCGGTCGAGCGCGATGACGGCGTCGTCCCCCGGCAGGGCGGCCGCCACCCGGACGGCGGTCGCCTCGGGACTCGTGACCCGCGCGCCGAGCCACCAGCGCACGTCCTCCCCCGCCAACGTCGCCCGGCGGACCCGGATCCCGGCGACCCGAACCGGCCGGTTCGACGGGGAGGCGGTCAGCTCCACGTCGTCATCGGGCCCGGCGAGATCCACGCCCCAGAGGACGGCCGCACTGCAGCCGGTCACGACGGCGTCCGGACGCACGAGCGTCGCGGCGGCCAGGACGCGCAGCTCGTGGTCGACCACGACGTCGCGGTGGACGTAGACATCGCGGAAGCGCCGGCGCCAGGCACTGCTGCGGAGCTGGTCCGGTGTCAGCAGGCCTTGCGCCACCGCAGCACTGCCCCGGAAGGGGCCGCCGCGGAGAGGTCGGGGCTGCATCGGGGGCCGGGGCACCGCCGAACCGTGCCGGATGCGGCGACCTGCGGGTCGGGCCTGTCCACAGGCGCCGCCGATGTGCGCTTCTCGGTGCCTGTCGCCGCTGGGAGACCCCGATCAGCGCACAGCGGCTGCGGTCAGGTGGCCTTGGCGGCGACCACGGCGTCGAAGACGGTGCGCTTGGGCAGGCCGGTGCGCTCCATGACCGCCCGGATGGCGTCCTTGCGGGTCGCGCCCGCGGCCTCCTCGGCGGCGACGGCGGCGGCGAGCTCCGGCCCGGTCAGCTCCACCGCCCGCTGCGGCGCACCCGCGATCACGAGCGTGATCTCCCCGCGCACCCCCTCGGCCGCCCAGCCGGCGAGCTCGCCGAGCCCACCGCGCCGCACCTCCTCGTACGTCTTGGTCAGCTCGCGGCAGACCGCGGCCGGCCGGTCCTCGCCGAGGACGGCGGCGGCGTCGGCCAGCGCGTCGGCCAGCCGGTGCGGCGACTCGAAGAACACCATCGTGCGGCGCTCGTCGGCCAGCGCGGTGAACGTCGAGCGCCGCTCCCCCGCCTTGCGCGGCAGGAAGCCCTCGAAGCAGAACCGGTCCACCGGCAGCCCGGAGACCGCCAGCGCGGTCGTCACCGCCGAGGGCCCGGGCACCGAGGTGACGGGGATCCCGGCGTCGATCGCCGCCCGCACGAGCGTGTACCCGGGGTCGGAGACCGACGGCATCCCGGCGTCGGTGAGCAGCAGCACCGTCGCGCCGGAGGCCAGCGCGTCCAGCAGGCCGGGCAGCCGCGCGCGCTCCACCGACTCGTGGAAGGTGACCACCCGGCCGGTGAGCGTGACCTCGAGGTCGGCGGCCAGGCGGTGCAGCCGGCGGGTGTCCTCGCACGCCAGCACGTCGGCCGTGGCCATCGCCGCTCGCAGGCGCGGGCCGACGTCACCGGGCTGCCCCAGGGGCGCCCCACCCAGCACCAGCCGTCCGCTCACCCGTCGAGCCTGTCACGACCGGACCGGTGGCTGCGCCACCTACCCTGACCGCATGGCGGTGCTGGCGCCCGGGCGGGCGGAGTCGGACCCGCAGGCGCCCCCGCAGCCGGCCACCCCCCGGGTGCGCCGTCCGCCGTCCCCCGCGCGCCGCCGCGACGTCGTCCCCCCGCTGCCGGACGACCGGTGGACGGCCTGGACGATCGCCGCCGTCCTCGGCGCGCTGGCGCTGACCCTGCGGCTCTGGGGCATCGGCTACCCCCGGGCGCTGGTCTTCGACGAGGCGTACTACCCACCCCAGGCGCGGGAGCTGCTCACCTGGGGCTTCGAGTACAACCGCGGCTACTCCTACATCGTCCACCCACCGCTGGGCAAGTGGCTGATCGCGCTGGGCGAGCAGGCCTTCGGCTACAACTCGTTCGGCTGGCGCTTCCCGTCCGCGGTGGCCGGCTCGATCGCCGTCGTCATCCTGTTCCGGCTGGCCCGGCGGCTCACCGGCTCGACCGTCGTCGGCCTGTTCGCCGGGGTGCTGCTGCTCGTCGACGGCCTCCAGTTCACGCTCTCGCGGATCGGGCTGCTCGACATCTTCCTGCAGCTGTTCGTGCTGGCCGCCGTCTCCTGCCTGGTCGTCGACCGGGACGTGGTCCGCGCCCGGGTGCGTGCGGCCGCGCCGGTCGGCGCCATCGGCTTCCGGCTGGGCCCGCGCGGGTGGCGGATCGCGGCCGGTGTCCTGTTCGGCTGCGCCTGCGCGGTCAAGTGGAGCGGGGTCTGGTTCCTGGCCTTCTTCGCCGTCCTGTCGCTGTTCTGGGACCGCGCGGCGTGGCGGGAGGCGGGGGCGCCCCGGCCCACGCGGACGGCGGCGCGCCGGGGGTTGCCCGGCGCGCTGTGGGCGCTGGCCGCCGTCCCGGTGCTCACCTACCTGGCCAGCTTCACCGGCTGGTTCCTCGGCGAGACCTCGCAGGGCAGGGCCTGGGCGCAGCAGCACCCGGACACCGCGTTCCCGTGGGTGCCGGACGCCCTGCGCTCGCTGTGGCACGAGCACGCCGAGTGGCTGCGCTTCCACAACGGCCTGTCCAGCCCGCACCCGTGGGAGTCCGGGCCCTGGTCGTGGCTGGTCACCGGCCGGCCGATCCTGCTGTGGAACCCCCAGGGCCTCGTCGACGCCGAGGGCGATCAGGTCATCCGGTACATCTTGATGCTCGGGACGCCGACGCTGTGGTTCCTCTTCGCCCCGGCGACGCTGTGGCTGCTCTGGCGGATCGTCGCCCGGCGGGACCCGGCCGCCCTCACCGTCGCCGTCGGGATCGCGGCGGGCTGGCTGACCTGGTTCGTGAACCTCGAGCGCACGATGTTCCTCTTCTACGCGGCCCCCGCGCTGCCGTTCTTCGTCCTCGCGGTCGCCCTGCTGCTCCAGGACGTCGTGGGCCGGCCGGGCGCCGACGAGTGGCGTCGGCGGGTGGGCCTGGCCACCGCCTGCGGGTACATCGCGATCGTCGTGGCCACCTTCGCGTTCTTCTGGCCGGTGCTGACCGGGCAGCCGCTCTCGCACAGCGAGTGGGTGCAGCGGATGTGGTTCCCCTCCTGGTACTGAGCGGCCCCGCCCGCGCCCGGTGCGCCCGTCCCACCGGTCCGGTGCGTACCGGAACGCCCCGTGCGGCCGGGTTCTGGCCGACACTCGACGCGACGCGCCGAGCCCGGCCGCAGCTCCCGAACCGGAGAACCCCATGACGCCGCCATCCGCACGACCCGCCCTGCACGATCCCGCCGTGGCGCCGCCCGGCGCCGGCTCCCCGACCTGGGTGCTCGTCGAGCAGGCGCTGGTGCACAAGACCGCGCCGGACGAGGTGCTGGCGACCGAGCTGGCGACCCTCGCGGGGGACCGGACCGCCGTGGCGGCGCGCTGGCCGGCGGCGCACGGCCGGTACGACCGGCGGGCCGGGACCGTGGGCCACCTGCTGCTGGTCGTCGAGACGATCCGCCAGGCCGGGCTGTGCCTGGCCCACCGCCGGCTGGACGTCCCGCTGGGCGAGCAGTTCGTGTTCCACCGCATCAGCACCCGGCTCGCCGCGCCGCTCGCCGAGCTCCGGGGAGCCGCCCCGGCCGGGACGGTGACCGTCGTCCAGCCCACCGTCCGGCTGCGGGCGGGCCGTCCGTCCCGCGCGTCGCTGCGGGCCGAGATCTGGCACGGGGCGCAGCTCTGGGCGACCGCCGACGCCGACTACTCGTGGCTGCCGCCGGCTGTCTACGCGCGGCTGCGGGCCCTCGGCCGGGACCGCAGCGCCGGCGGCGGGACACTGGTGCCCAGGCCGCGGGACGCCGGCGAGGGCGACGGCCTCGCCCACCGCTCCCGGGTCGCCGTCGACCTCACCGACCCGACCTACTTCGACCACCCGGTCGACCACCTGCCGGGGATGCTCCTCGTCGGCGCGGCGCTGGCCGCGGTCACGGACCGCCCCGATCTGCCCGGAGCCGCCACCCGGCTGGCCGGCCTGGACCTCGCCTTCGACCGGTTCGCCGAGCTCGACCGGCCGACCTGGGTGCGCACGGACGCCGGCAGCGGGCGATCGAACGGCGTGCCCGTGCAGCTGGGGCAGGACGACGACGTCGTCGCCCGGGGGCGGGTGTTCCTCGGCGGCTAGCTCAGGCGAGGGGCTCGGGGCGCAGCTGCGGGAGGATCAGCGCCCAGAAGGAGTCGAGCCGCGACTCCAGGTCGCGTCGAGCGCTCAGCTCCTGGGAGACCTGCTGCATCCCGAAGAAGCTGGCGACGATGACCTGGGCGGTGCCCACCGGGTCGGCCCGGTGGCTGATCTGCCCCCGCTCCTGGCCCTGGGTGATCAGCTGGGTGAGCGCGTGCTGCCAGCCGACGTAGGGCTGGGGCAGCTTCGCCAGCGCCTCCGGCGGCAGCTCGGCCATCAGCCGCTTGGAGGCGCGGGTGACCGGATCGGTCGCGAACTGGCGGCCGGCCACGTACGTGACCGCGACGAGGGCGTCGAGCGCGTCGTCGTGGGAGTCCAGGACGCCGCGCAGCATGACCGGCCACGTCTCGAACATCTGGTGGACGACCGCGACCGCCACGCTCTCCTTGGACTCGAAGTGCCAGTAGAGCGCCCCCTTGGTCATGCCGGTGCCGGCGACGATGTCGCTCAGCGAGGTGGCGGCGTAGCCGCGCTCGCCGAACTCGCGGGCGGCGACGTCGATGATTAGCTGCCGGGTGGCGGCGCTGTCACTGGCCCGCCCCCGCGCGCGCCGCGGGGCGGGTGAGGCCCCGACCGGTGACCGAACCATGGAACCGCCTCCCGTGGGGACGCCGTGGCCCCGTGTCGCGGGGCAGCCTAGCGGTCGGGAGCGGCCGATCGACCCTCCGACGCAACGACGACGGCGCCGCCGGGGGAAGAACCCCCGACGGCGCCGGTCCGTCGTCCGGTGGAGCTGAGGGGATTTGAACCCCTGACCCCCTCGATGCGAACGAGGTGCGCTACCGGTCTGCGCCACAGCCCCTTGCGCGGGAAAGACTACCGCCCGCTTCGCCCGGCCCCGCCACCGGGGCGGGGCCGGGCCCCTGCACGGTCCCGCCGCGAGCGTGCGCGCGGTGGGGGCAGGGGGTGTCTCTCAGCCGTTGGCCGCCCGGGCCGGGCGGTACTCGTCGATGTCGGCGAAACCGATGTCGTCGTCGTCCAGCCCGACGACGGCGCTGTTCTGCCATCCCATGGGCGCCGGCGTCCGCGCGGCCACCACGCGACCAGGCCGCAGGGCGTGCACCGGGGCCAGCGGGATGCTGGGGTGCGACAGGGCCGGCAGCGCCTCCTGGGCGACCGTCTCGTGCACCTCCGGCGACGTGCGCTGGACCGGCGCCGGAGCGGGCCGGGCGGCCGGGCGCGCCGGGCGCGCCGGTGCGCGGAGGGTCTGGCGCGCCGCCGCCCGGGCGGCGCGACGCGCGGCGAGCCGCTCGCGCCGGGCCACCTTGCGCAGCACCAGCACGTACCCGACGGTCGCGGCGGTGGCGACCGCCTGCAGGATCCACAGCCACGGCGTGACCAGCAGGGCGCCGGCCAGCGACGCGAGGGTGAGCAGCACCAGACCGCCCAGCACCCGGCGGCGCACCGCGTGCACGTCCACCTTGAGCTCGCCGGTGGTGCGCAGGACCTCGCGGTCGATCGACACCCGCTCGGTCGCCGCGTGCCGCACGGCGTCGGCCGCGCGACGCCGCTGCAGGGTCCGCCCCGAGTCAGCAGGCTCGCCCCGGCCCTCCTGCGCGTCGCCGCGGGTCACCACCATGGGCACCAGCACGACGAACCACAGCACGACCAGAGCTGCCAGAAGCACACCCGATCCCATACGACACCACCTGTCACATCAGTCACTCGCCAGGCGAGGCTAAGCAGGGACGGCACCGGGAACCGGGAGGCGCGCGGGCGTGTCGCTGATGTGTTGTGGGACCGGTGTGACGGGAGACGGCGTGTCCGCCGCGCACGGCCCCGCGACGGCGACCACCCGTGCTATGCCGCGAGTCGATCAGTCGACGGGTCGACCCGGCCCCGACCGCTGCCAGCGGTCGAGCACTCCCCGCGGGAGATCCTCGGCGAGCAGCGCGTAGCCCAGGTGGTCCCGCCAGTCGCCGTCGATGTCGAGGTAGCGGCGCAGCAGCCCCTCCTGCTGGAAGCCGAGCCGCTCCACCAGCCGCCGGCTGGGCAGGTTCTCCGGCCGGATGTCGGCCTGGAGCCGGTGCAGCCCGGCCGGACCGAACGCGTGGTCGCACACCAGGGCCACGGCCAGCGAGGCGACCCCGCGACCGGCCACCGAGCGGTCGATCCAGTAGCCGAGGTACCCGGCCCGCAGCGCCCCGCGCACGATGTTGTCCACGGTCACCTGCCCGGCCAGCCGACCCTCGACCCGGACCACGAACGGCAGCGCGGTGCCCAGCCGAGCCCGTCGGGCCATCACCCGCCGCATCGCCCGGTACGCCCCCGGTGTGTGCCGGGCCCGCCACGAGACGGCGGCGGTCGGCTCCCAGGGGCGCAGCCAGTCCTCGTTGGCCAGCCGCACCCGGCTCCACTCCGCCGCGTCCCCGCGGCGCGGTGGGTGCAGCTCCACCGGTCCCCAGGCGAGCCGGGCGGGCCAGCCGGGGTGCAGCAGCGGATCGGTCACGGCGGGCTCGGGTCAGCCGCCGAGCAGCAGCGGCATGACCGTGACCAGCCCGCCGGCGGCCACCTCGGTGACGTCCTCGTCGATGACGATGAGGCAGTTCGCCCGGGCCATCCGCGCCAGCAGGGCGTCTGTGGCCTCGCCCACCGGCTCGACGACGTAGCCGCCGTCGGGGTGGCGCATCACCGTGCCGTGCAGGTACTGGCGGTACCCGAGCGGGGAGAGCAGCTGCTGCCCGGAGATCGCCTGCACCGTGCGCCGGAACAGCTGCCGCTTGCCCAGCATCAGGCGGATGGCGGGGCGCACGAAGACCTCGAAGGAGACCAGGGCGGCGACCGGCTCCCCCGGCACGCAGATGACCGGCACCTGGTCGCGCCCCAGCCGGCCGAAGCCCTGCGCGGGACCGGGGTGCATCGCCACCTGGCGGAAGCGCATCTCGCCCAGGCCGGCCAGCGCCTCCTGCACCATGTCGAACCCGCCACCGGCGAAGGTGCCGGCGATCAGCACCAGGTCGCTGCGCAGCAGCTGGCTCTCGAGCACCTCGGCCAGGCGCCGCTGCTCCCCGGGGAGGATGCCCCAGCGGTAGGCGTCGGCGCCGGCGTCCCGGGCGGCGGCCGCCAGGGCGTAGCTGTTGACGTCGACCACCTGCCCCGGGGTGAGAGGGGAGGTGATGTCCACCAGCTCCGGGCCGGCACTGAGCACCGCCACGCGCGGCCGGGGCCGCACGAGGACGCGGTCCCGCCCGACGGCGGCCAGCAGGCTGATCTGCGCCGGCCCGATCGGGGTGCCGACGTGCACGGCCGGATCCCCCGGGTCGACGTCGTCGCCGGTGCGGCGCACGTAGCTGCCCACCGGCGGCGCGGCCTGGACGGCGACCCGCGCCGCACCGTTGTCGGTCCACACCGCCGGGACGACGACGTCGGCACCGGTCGGGAGCATCGCGCCCGCGGCGACCCGCATGGCCAGCCCGGGGCCGATCGACGACGGCGCGCTGGCACCGGCCACGCTCTCCCCCACGACGGGCAGCTCGACCGGCTGCGCCACCGTGGCCCCGGCGACGTCCTCCGCGCGGGCCGCGTAGCCGTCGAGCGCGGCCTGGTCGAAGGCCGGCAGCGCCCGCTGGCTGACCACGTCCTCGGCGCAGAGCAGCCCCTGGGCGTCGAGGACGGCCAGCTCGATCGGGTCCGGCTGCGGCACCGCGGCGAGGATCTCGTCGAGGTGCCGCTCGACGGTGCGCACGTGCGGGGAGACGTCCGAGCGGCCGTCGGCCGGCAGCGGCACCGGGCCGGTGAGGGCGCGCTGCGCCGGCACCTGGTCGACCGGGGCTACGACCGGACCGGTCCGCCGAGGTGGGGCCATGGGCATGTCGACCTGGGCGGTGTCCCGGTGGCCCCGGAACTCCCCGCCCCCGTTGCTGTCGTCGTCGCTCTGCCCGGACATCCCCACCACCGTCGTCCCGCCGTGCCGTCTGCCGACACCGGCCCGTGCGGCAGCGCCGGACCCGGACGGGTCCGGCGCGGGGCCGCGGGTCCGATCGTGCCCTCGTGGGCGCCGGTCAGGACGACGACGCGCCCTCGGCGGGCAGCTCCGTGACGAAGTCGCGCAGCCAGCCGCGCAGCGACGGGCCCAGGTCGTCCCGCTCGACGGCCAGCCGGATGACCGCCTTGAGGTAGTCGAGCTTGTCACCGGTGTCGTACCGCCGGCCGCCGAAGACCACGCCGTGGACGGGTGCGCCGCGCTCGACGAGGGTGGCCAGCGCATCGGTCAGCTGGATCTCGCCGCCGCGGCCGGGTGGGGTCTCGCGCAGCACGTCGAAGATCTCCGGCGCCAGCACGTAGCGCCCGATGATGGCCAGGCTGCTGGGGGCCTCGTCGACCGGCGGCTTCTCGACCAGGCCGGTGACGGCGACGACGTCGCCGCCGTCGGCGGTCGGCTCGACCGCCACGGCGCCGTACTTGTCGATGTTCTCCCGGCCGACGTCGAGCAGGGCGATCACCGAGCCGCCGTGCTCGGCCTGGACGGCCAGCATCTGCTCGAGCAGGTGGTCGCGGGCGTCGATCAGGTCGTCGCCCAGCAGCACGGCGAACGGCTCGTCCCCGACGAAGGCGGCCGCCTGGAGCACCGCGTGACCGAGCCCGCGCGCCTCGCCCTGCCGGACGAAGTGCACCTGCGCGACCTCGGTGGACTCGTGCACGGCCGCGAGGCGCCCGGCGTCGCCCTTCTTCTCCAGGGCGGCCTCGAGCTCGGGGGTGCGGTCGAAGAAGTCCTCGATGGCGGCCTTGTTGCGGCCGGTGACCATGAGCACCTCGGGCAGGCCGGCCCGGGCCGCCTCCTCGACGATGTACTGGAGGGCCGGCCGGTCGACGACCGGCAGCAGCTCCTTGGGGACGGCCTTGGTGGCCGGCAGGAAGCGAGTGCCCATTCCTGCGACGGGGATGACCGCCTTCCGGGCCGTACGGGTCTGGGGCATCGACATGCTCCGCAGCCTAGCTAGCCTGCGCGGATGGGCACGTCGGCAGAGTGGGGCGCGGCCAAGGCCGCGCTCCGCGCGGAGCTGCTGGGACGGCGCGCGTCCCGCCCGGCGCGTGAGCGCGCGGCGGCCGCCCGGACGGTCGCCGCGACGCTCGCCGGGCGGCTGGCCGGCGTCCCCACGGTCGCCGCGTTCGTGCCCGACGCGACCGAGCCCGGGCACGGCCACCTCCCGGCGGCGCTCGCCGACGGGGCCCGCCTGCTGCTCCCGGTCGTACCCGCCCACGGCCGGGAGCTGGACTGGGCGGAGCACTCCGGGGAGCTGGTGCCCGGGCGGTTCGGTCTGCTCGAACCGGCCGGGCCACGTCTGGGCCCGGCCGCGCTCGCGGCGGGGGGGGGGGGGGGGGGGGGGGGGGGGGGGGGGGGGGGGGGGGGGGGGGGGGGGGGGGGGGGGGGGGGGGGGGGGGGGGGGGGGGGGGGGGGGGGGG
>NZ_JBJHAJ010000038.1:0-33746 GCF_054051015.1 Blastococcus sp. SYSU DS0616 | reverse complement strand
CGAACCCGGAAGCTAAGCCTCTCAGCGCCGATGGTACTGCCCTGGAGACGGGGTGGGAGAGTAGGACGCCGCCGGACAACCATTCCCGAAGGGGCCCCAGCATTCGTGCTGGGGCCCCTTCGTCGTTGCCCCCTCACCGCGCCGGCCCCCGCGCACGGCGCCTCTCCGCTATGCGCGGAGGAGCCGGCAGGGGCGGCGGGTCACCGGTCGTCTGCCCGGGTCAGCGCCGGGGGCGGGGCTCCTTCGTGGTGGCGCCGACGTTGTCGGCGAGCCACGCGTTCAGCCGGCCCAGGTCCCGCCAGGCGGCGCGAACCCGGTCGACGGCCTCCCGGGTGTGCAGCCAGTCCTCCGGCGTCCACCGGCGGGTGGCGTGCAGCGCCTTGTGCCTGAGCAGCTCGATGCGGGGATCCGCAGCCGAGTACCCGGCCGGGACCCGCACCAGGCGGTCACCCTCGATCTCCCAGCCGGCGGTGCGCAGGCGGGACACCTCGGCCTCCAGGCGGGGCCCCTGCACCCGGTCGGCCACCGCCCGCCGGTACCTCGCCACCTGGTCGGACTCCAGGCGCCAGGCGCCGCCCGAGACGGACAGCCCGTCGGCGGAGATCTGGACGTACCAGGCGCCCGCGCCGCGCCCCTCCGGGTTGACGACGGCGCCCTGGTGGGTCTTGTAGGGGGTCTTGTCGTGGCTGAACCGGACGTCGCGGTACGGGCGGAAGACCTTCACCGTCCCGAACTCGGGCGCCAGCTCCTCGACCAGCGCCGTCATCGGTGCGCGGACGTGGGCGTCGTAGTCGGCGCGGTGCGCGGTCCAGTAGGCCTTGCTGTTGTCGGCCTCGAGCCCCTCGTAGAAGACCAGTCCCTCGTCCGGGAAACCGTCGAAGGTCATCGGTCCATGTCCTCGTCGTCCAGCGCGACGTGCCAGCGCAGCTCCCGCAGAGGTGCTGCCCCGGTGTCCAGCGTGCGCGCCCACCCGTCGGGCGCCCAACCCGCCGATGCGTAGAAGTCGGCGGACGCCCGGTCGGATTCCGCGAGCCACACCTGGAGCCGGGCGGTGCCGTCGGCAGCGGCGAGGTCGGTGACCGCGGCCAGCAGGCGGCTGCCGTGGCCGCGCCGTCCCCACCGGGGCTCGACCAGCAGCGTGGTGATCTCGGCGGCGTCGTCCCCGGGCGTCACGGCGGCGAAGCCCACGACCGCCTCCCGCTCGACGGCGACCAGCACCCGGTGCCGGGTCGAGGGCGGGCTGGCGACGGCCGACCGCCAGGACGCCGTGACGGCCGCCTCGTCCCAGCTGTCGAGGACCTCCGGCGGCAGCAGCGCGCGGTACGCGGTCCGCCAGGTGACGCCCTGCACCCGGGCGATGGCGGCGGCGTCGTCCGGTCGGGCCGGTCGGACCGACACGTCGGCGGAGCCCGTGCGGCGGGGGAACGGGAGCGAGGTCACCCGGGCAGCGTAGGTCCGGTGGCCGGAGCGGCGGGTGTCGTACCGGGCGGGCAGGATCCTCGGGCGTGACCTCCGTCGAACGGTTGCCCGCCGCGCTGGCGAGGCGGATCGCCCTGGCCGCCCAGGGCTTCGCCGAGCCGCGGCCGGTCGCCGCCGTCGGGACACGGCAGCTGCGGCGGCTCACCGAGCGGCTGGCCGTCGTCCAGATCGACTCGGTCAACGTGCTCTCCCGCTCGCACTACCTGCCGGCGTTCAGCCGGTTGGGGCCCTATCCGCGCGAGGCGCTCGACGGGTTGGCGAACCGACGGCACGACCTGTTCGAGTACTGGGCGCACGAGGCGTCGTTCCTCCCCGTACGGCTGCACCCCTTCCTGCGCTGGCGCATGGCGGCCGTGCAGCGGGAGGCCTGGGGCAGCATGACCCGGGTGCACCGGGAGCGACCGGAGTACGTGGCGGCGTTGCTCGAGCGGGTGCGTCGCGACGGCCCGCTCCGCGCCGGCGAGCTGCAGGAGGAGCGGCCCAACCGGCCGGGCAGCATGTGGAACTGGCACGCGGGCAAAGCCGCGCTGGAGTACCTCTTCTTCACCGGCGCGCTCACCGCCGCCCGCCGGACGGCGGGGTTCGAGCGCGTCTACGACCTGCCGGAGCGCGTCCTGCCCTCCGCTGTCCTCGCCGCCCCCACCCCGGAGCGGCCCGACGCCGTGCGGGAGCTCGTCCGCACCGCCTCGCGGGCGCTCGGCGTCGCCACCGAGACCGACCTGCGCGACTACTTCCGCCTCACCCCGGCCGACGCCAGGACGGCGATCGGCGAGCTGGCCGACGCCGGCGAGCTGCTGCCGGTCGAGGTGGCCGGCTGGGGGCGCCCGGCCTGGCTGGACCCCGCGGCCCGCCGTCCTCGGTGGATCCGGGCGCGGGCGCTGCTCAGCCCGTTCGACTCCCTGGTGTGGGAGCGGCCACGGGTCGAGCGGATCTTCGGCTTCCGCTACCGGCTGGAGATCTACACCCCGGCGGAGCAGCGGGTGCACGGCTACTACGTGCTGCCCTTCCTGCTGGGCGACCGGCTGGTGGCCCGCGTCGACCTCAAGGCGGACCGGAGGGCCGGCGTCCTGCGCGTGCAGGCGGCGCACGCCGAGGCCGGGGTGGAGCACGCTGCGGTCGCCGCCGAGCTCGCCGACGAACTGCGGCTGATGGCCGGGTGGATGGCGCTGGACGACGTCGCCGTCGTCCAGCGGGGAGATTTGTGGCCCGACCTCAGCCGTGCGCTGGGGGTCCCGCCGCTCCCGGCCTGAGGCCGGCGAGCCGGCGCACCACCTGCAGCCCCGCCGGCTCCCCGGGCCAGTGCCGCACGAGGGCGTCGTCGCCGGCGCGGCGCACCACCGAGCGCAGCGCCCAGGCGACGACCACGACGTCGTCGGCCTGGCCGAGGACCGGCACGACATCGGGCACGAGGTCCACCGGCGAGAGCAGGTAGGCCAGCAGCAGCCAGAGCCGCACGCGCAGCGCGGCGGGCAGGGTGCGGTCGGCGGCCAGCCGGCGCACCAGCCGCACGACGTCGGGGAGCAGGCGCAGGCCGTCTCGGACGGTCAGCCCGTCGGGCCGGGTGCGCCACAGGGCGGCGAGCAGCACCAGCCAGACCAGCAGGAACCCGCCGGCCACGGCGAGCAACGGACGCCACCACTCCACACCGCCAGTCTGCCCGCCCGGCCGCCGTAGGCTCGACGGGTGCCAGAGATCGCGCCGCTCCGGGTCCAGGTCGTCGCGCAGACGCAGTTCACCGCGCCGGCGGACGTGCCGTGGGAGACCGACGCCGACGGCGGTCAGGCGCTCGCCGAGTTCGCCGGGCGGGCCTGCTACCAGGCGTGGGACAAGCCGAACCCGACCACCGCCACCAACGCCGGCTACCTGCGGCACATCCTGGAGGTCGGGCACCTCTCGGTGCTGGAGCACGGAACGGTGAGCATGTACCTCACCGGGGTCTCCCGCTCGCTCACCCACGAGCTGGTGCGGCACCGGCAGTTCTCCTACAGCCAGCTCTCCCAGCGGTACGTCCCCGAGGACGGCGCGGCCGTCGTCGAGCCGGCCGTGATCGCCGAGGACCCCGAGCTGCACGCACGGTTCCTCGCCGCCACCGAGGCCGCCGTCGCCGCGTACGGTGCGCTGCTCCAGGGGCTGGAGGAGCGGGTCGCCGACGCCCCTTCCGCGACGCTGCGCCGCAGGCAGGCCCGCCAGGCGGCCCGCGCGGTGCTGCCCAACGCCACCGAGACCCGCATCGTCGTCACCGGCAACTACCGGGCCTGGCGGCACTTCGTGGCCGTGCGGGCCAGCGAGCACGCCGACGTCGAGCTCCGCGAGCTGGCGATCGCCTGCCTGCGCGAGCTCCAGCGCGTGGCCGCCAACGTCTTCGGCGACTTCCGGATCAGCCGGCTCGGCGACGGCACCGAGGTCGCGGCGAGCCCCTTCGTCACCGAGGGCTGAGCCCCGCGCGACGGCTGGGGCGGGTGTTCCCGGGCCGCGGCCCGGTGGAGGCGGGCCGCCGTAGGCTCGGGGTCGTGGCAGCACCGATCGACACCCAGTACGAGGACCTCCTGCGGCGCATCCTGGCGCAGGGGACGCCGAAGGCGGACCGGACCGGGACGGGGACGGTGAGCCTGTTCGGCGAGCGGCTGCGCTACGACCTGTCGGAGACCTTCCCGCTGGTGACGACGAAGAAGGTGCACTTCCGGTCGATCGCCGTCGAGCTGCTCTGGTTCCTGCGCGGCGACAGCAACGTGAGCTGGCTGCGCGAGAACGGCGTCACCATCTGGGACGAGTGGGCGTCCCCGGACGGCGAGCTCGGCCCCGTCTACGGCGTGCAGTGGCGGTCGTGGCCCACCCCCGACGGCGGGCACGTCGACCAGATCGCGAACCTGCTCGACACGCTGCGCACGGACCCCGACTCCCGCCGGATGATCGTCTCGGCCTGGAACGTCGCCGCCCTGCCCGAGATGGCGCTGGCCCCCTGCCACGCGTTCTTCCAGTTCTACGTCGCCGACGGCAAGCTCTCCTGCCAGCTCTACCAGCGCAGCGCCGACATGTTCCTCGGCGTGCCGTTCAACATCGCGAGCTACGCGCTGCTCACCCGGATGATCGCCGCCCAGGTCGGGCTGGAGCCCGGCGAGTTCATCTGGGTCGGGGGTGACTGCCACATCTACAGCAACCACGTCGACCAGGTGACCGAGCAGCTCTCCCGGGAGGTGCTGCCCTTCCCGACGCTGGAGCTCGCGCCGGCGCCCACGCTGTTCGACTACGGCTACGAGCACTTCACGGTGCGGGACTACCGCCACCACCCCGCGATCCGGGCGGCCGTGGCGGTGTGACCGGCCCGGCGAGCTCGCCAGCCGGGCGGAGCGGCGTGGCGCTGATCTGGGCGCAGGCGCGGGGTGGCGTCATCGGTGCCGACGGCGGCCTGCCCTGGCACCTGCCCGAGGACCTCGCGCTCTTCCGCCGGCTGACCACCGGGTCGACGGTGGTGATGGGCCGGCGCACGTGGGAGTCGTTGCCGGAGCGCTTCCGCCCGCTGCCGAACCGGGTCAACGTCGTGCTGACGTCGGATCCCCGGTGGTCGGCCGAGGGGGCGCTGGTCGCGCACTCGGTCGCCCAGGTGCTGGCCGAGCACCCGGCGTGCTGGGTGATCGGCGGGGGAGAGGTCTACGCCGCGTTCCTGCCGCACGCCGACCGGGTGGTGGTCACCGACGTCGACGTCGCCGTCGACGGCGACACCTGGGCGCCGGCGCTGGACGGGGGGTGGGTCCGCACCGCGCGCACGCCGGCCGAGGGCTGGTCGGTGTCGGCATCGGACGGCCTGCGCTTCGCGGTGTCGGAGTACGTGAGGGGATCGGTTCCCTCCGCTGGGTAGATTCTCCCCATGACCACCGACCCCGCCCGGCCGTTCGGGCGCCTCCTCACGGCGATGGTCACCCCGCTGGCCGAGGACGGGTCGATCGACCTGGCCGGGGCCCAGGAGCTGGCCGCGCACCTGGTCGACCGGGGTGGGAACGACGGGCTGGTCGTCTTCGGGACGACGGGTGAGTCGCCGACGATCAGCGACGCCGAGCAGCGCGCCGTCCTCGAGGTGGTGCTGGACGCCGTCGGTGACCGGGCCACGGTCGTCGCCGGCGTCGGGACGTACGACACCGCGCACTCGATCGAGAAGGCGCGCGCGGCCGCGGAGCTCGGCGTCCACGGCCTGCTGGTCGTGACGCCGTACTACAACCGGCCCCCCCAAGCCGGTCTGCTCCGACACTTCACCTCGGTCGCCGACAGCACCGACCTGCCGGTGATGCTGTACGACATCCCCGTCCGCACCGGGATGCCCATCGAGGTGGAGACGCTCGTGCGCGCCGCGGAGCACCCGCGGATCGTCGCGGTGAAGGACGCCAAGGGCGACTTCGGTGCCATGGCCTGGACGATGGCGCGCACCGACCTCGCCTACTACAGCGGCGAGGACATGCTGAACCTGCCGATCCTCGCCCTGGGCGGCGTCGGCATGGTCAGCGTCGTCAGCCACGTCGTCGGGCCCCGCCTGGCCGAGCTCGTCGCCGCCGTCGAGGGCGGTGACCTGGTCAAGGCCCGCGAGATCAACGACAGCCTGCTGCCGGTCTACACCGGCATCTTCCGCACCCAGGGCGTCATCCTCGCCAAGGCGGCGCTGCGCGAGCTCGGCCTCCCGGCCGGCCCCGTGCGGCCGCCCCTGGTCGACGCCACCCCCGAACAGATCGCGCAGCTGCGCGCCGACCTCGCCGCCGGCGGGGTCCAGCTCCGAGAGGCGACGACGTCGTGAGCGGACAGGCCACCCAGCCCCACCTGGACCTCAAGGCGCCCCCGCCGCTGCCGGAGGGCGGGCTGCGGGTGATGGCGCTGGGCGGTCTCGGCGAGATCGGCCGGAACATGGCCGTGCTGGAGTTCGACGGCACGCTGCTCGTCATCGACTGCGGCGTGCTGTTCCCGGAGGCGGAGCAGCCCGGCGTCGACCTGATCCTGCCGGACTTCGGCGTGATCGAGCACCGCCTCGACGACATCGCCGCGGTGGTCCTCACGCACGGGCACGAGGACCACATCGGTGCGATCCCGTACCTGCTGCGGCTGCGCGAGGACATCCCGCTGGTGGGCTCCCGCTTCACGCTGGCGCTGGTGGCCGCCAAGCTCCGCGAGCACCGGCTGGACGCGACCCTGGTCGAGGTCGCCGCCGGCGACGACCACGTCGCCGGGCCGTTCCACTGCGAGTTCATCTCGGTGAACCACTCGATCCCCGACGCGCTCGCCGTCGCCGTGAGCACGCCGGCGGGCCTGCTCGTGCACACCGGTGACTTCAAGATGGACCAGCTGCCCCTCGACGGGGTGCTGACCGACCTGGGGGCGTTCGCCCGGCTGGGCGTCGAGGGCATCGACCTGCTGCTGGCCGACTCCACCAACGCCGAGGTGCCCGGCTTCGTCACCCCTGAGCGGTCCATCGGGCCGGTGCTCGACGACGTCTTCGCGCGCGCGTCGCAGCGGCTCATCGTCTCCAGCTTCGCCAGCCACGTGCACCGCATCCAGCAGGTGCTCGACTGCGCGGACAAGCACGGCCGCAAGGTGGCGCTGGTGGGCCGCTCGATGGTCCGCAACATGGGTGTGGCCCGCGACCTGGGGCTGCTGCGGGTGGCGCCGGGCCTCATGGTCTCGCTGGACGACGCCGCGAAGATGCCGCCCGAGCAGGTCGTGCTGGTCAGCACCGGCTCGCAGGGGGAGCCGCTGTCGGCGCTGGGCAGGATGGCGCGCGGCGAGCACCACCAGGTCACCATCGAGGCCGGGGACACCGTCGTCCTGGCCTCGTCGCTCGTGCCCGGCAACGAGACCGCCGTCTACAAGGTGATCAACGGGCTGGCCCGGCTGGGCGCCACCGTGGTGCACAAGGAGACGGCGCGGGTGCACGTCTCCGGGCACGCCCCCGCCGGCGAGCTGCGCACCCTGCTCAATGTCGCCAAGCCGAAGTACCTCATGCCGGTGCACGGGGAGTGGCGGCACCTGCGGGCGCACGCCAAGCTCGCCGAGGAGACGGGCATGGCCGCCGACCGGATCCTGCTGGCCGAGGACGGCGTCGTCGTGGACCTCCTCGACGGCAAGGCCTCGATCGTCGGCTCGGTGCCGATCGGCGACGTCTACGTCGACGGGCTCAACGTGGGTGACGTCGGCGAGGAGTCGTTGCAGGCCCGCCGCATCCTCGGCGACGAGGGGTTCGTCTCCCTGACCGTGGTGATCGAGCCGTCCACGCGCACCATCGTGCGGCCGGTGCACCTGTCCACCCGTGGCTTCTCCGACGACCCGTCGGCCTTCGACGAGGTGCTGGCCCTGGTCGAGGACAACCTCAAGCGGGCGCTCGCCGACGACGACGTGGACGCCCACCGCCTGTCGCAGATCATCCGGCGCACGGTCGGCAAGTGGGTGTCGGACAAGCACCGCCGCCGGCCGATGATCATCCCGACGGTGCTGGAGGTCTGAGCTCCTGCCGCATGGCGGCCCTCGGCCAGCGGTCGAGGCCGCGAGCTGCCTCCGCCCGGCGGATGCGCCGCAGGCCGTGCGTGAGCTCGGCGTCCGACAGGAACCGGAACCCCTGCCGCCGGTAGTGAGGGCCGTTCCACGGGACGTCGACGTAGGTGGTGAGCGTGATCGCCGGTAGGTCCCGATCCTTCGCCCACTCCTCCAGGCGGGCGAGGAGCTCCTGACCGAGGCGGCGGCCGGCGTGCTCCGGGTGCACGCTCACCTGCTCGACGTGGGCGCAACCGTCGACCTCGTCGGCGAGGAGATAGGCCACCGGCCGGCCGTCGTCGTCCGTGCGGACCCAGGCGCGGCCCGCGTCCGCGTACTCCCGCAGCGTCTCCAGCGACGGGGGATCGTCCTCCGCCACCAGGCTCATGCCGAGGTCGGCGAACGGGCGGCCGGCGGCGCGCTCGACGTCCTGGAGCGCGGCCAGGTCGGCGTGCACGGCCGCCCGGACGACGCCGGTCATCCCCGCACGACCGCGATCGGCTCGATCGCCTCGCCCGGCGGCAGGTCGAACCCCCAGACCTGCGCGTAGAAGGAGAGCTCGCCGTCCAGCGCGGCGCGGATGTTCTCCGCCTTGCGGAAGCCGTGCTGCTCGCCGGGGAACAGCAGGTAGGCGTGCGGCACCGCTTTGTCGCGCAGCGCCGCGACGATCGCCTCGGCCTGCGACGGCGGCACGACGGCGTCCTCGTCGCCCTGGAACACCGCCAGCGGGGTGTCGAGGGTGTCGACGTGGTTGATCGGTGAGCGCTCGGCGTAGACGTCGGCGCCCTCGGGCCACGGCGCGACCAGGCCGTCGAGGTAGCGGGACTCGAACTTGTGCGTCTCGGCGGCCAGCGCGCCCAGGTCGGCGACGCCGTAGTGGCTCGCCCCGGCGGTGAAGACCCCCGGGCGCATGGAGAGCGCGGCCAGCGTGGTGTAGCCCCCGGCCGACCCGCCGCGGATCGCCATCCGGGCGGGATCGACCCGGCCGGCGTCGGCGAGGAAGCGCGCGCACGCGACGACGTCGTCGAGGTCGACGACGCCCCACCGGCCCTGCAGCGCGTCGCGGTAGCGGCGGCCGTAGCCCACCGAGCCGCGGTAGTCGACGTCGGCGACGCAGAACCCGCGGGAGGTCCAGTACTGGATCTCCAGGTTCAGCACCGGGACGGCGGCCGCGGTGGGGCCACCGTGGACGACGACCACCAGCGGCGGGAGGCTCCCCTCCGGGGGCGTCACCTCCGGGTTCGCCGGCGGGTAGACCTGGGCGTGGGCGACGCCGATCCCCGTGCCGCGGTCCTCGGTCGGGAAGGTGACGTGCTCGGGCCGGGAGAACCAGGCCGGGTCCAGCTCCAGGTCCCGCGCCGGGCGCAGCACCTCCGCCGCGCCGTTGTCGACGTCGACCCGCAGGACCACCGGCTCGCTCGCCGGGCCGCCGGCGACGCAGACCACCGAGGTGCCCTGCGCGGTCAGGTACCGGAACGTGCCGTAGGGGAGGTCGAGCTCCCGGGGCTCCGCGCCGGGGCTCAGTACCGCCAGGCGGTCGCGCCCGGCCCGGCCGTAGGCCAGGACGCCCCTCCCGTCGGCCAGCAGGGCGTAGCGCGACTGACCGAACACCCACTGGGGCCCGGCGATGTCGCTCCCGGCGTCGAGCACGAGGTCCGGTGCCCCGCCGGGACGCCGGCGGTAGAGGGACCAGACGTCGGTGCGGTCGCACAGGAACCACAGGGTGCCGTCGGGGCTCCACGTCGGCTGGACGACGGATTCGCCAGGACCGCCGGCGACGACAGTCTCGTTACCGTCACCCGACCGGACGACCAGCTGCGCCGCGTCCCACGGCATGTCCGGGTGGTCCCACTGCAGCCATGCCAGCGTGACCCCGTCAGGGCCCGGCCGCGGGTCGGAGACGAAGTCGGGACCGGAGACGAGCACCTCCGTCGCCCCGTCCGGGCGCACCAGCACGATCTCGTTCACCACGTCGGCCGCTGCGCCGGAGGCGGTGTGCGTCTCCCGCACCGCGAGCACGCCGTCCGCGACCACGGTGAGGTCCGCGTGCCGGACGCCGGACGGAACGGCCGGCTCCGGGGTCACCGCGACGGGCGAACCGTCGCCGGGCGCCAGTCGGTACAGCCGCTGGTCCGAGAACTCCGTGAACCACAGGACGCCGTCGGACACCGTCCAGGCGCCGCCGCCGTACTCGTGCACCCGGGTGCGGGCGTTCCAGGGCGCCGGCAGGGCGTCGGTGACCACGCCGTCGGGGGATCGCCGCACGAGCGCGGTGCGGCCGCCCTCGGCCGGTCGCGACTCGGCCCACCAGACGTCGTCCCCGTCCACGACCACCTCCCCGAGACGGGCCGCCGCCCGCACGACGAGCTCGGAGGTGACGGGGGTGGGCCAGCTGCCGTGGGGGAGCGGGGTGCTCATGCGTGTGACGTTATGGGATGGCGGTGCGCGGGACACGACGTCCGGCCTGCCCGCCGGGAACCCGCCCCGGGCTTACGGTCTGACGCATGCCTGCCCGCACCACGCCGAACCGCCGGCCGGCCGCGACCCGCAGCCGCTCGGGCTCGACGGCGGCGAGCAAGAAGCGGCCCGCCACCAAGCGGGCGCCCAACCGGCGGCAGCCCGCCCGGAAGAAGCCGTCGTCCGGTGGCTCGGTCTGGCGGATCGCCAGCGGGGGCTGGAACCTGCTCGCCCGCGGCGCGGGCGGTCTGGCCCGGTCCGTCGCCCGGCCGGAGGAGGCGGAGCCGCTCGCCCCCGAGCACCGGCGCGACGGGGTGGGACTCGCCGTCCTCGGTCTGGCGATCGTGCTCGGGGCCGCCGCATGGAGCAACGGCATCGGCCCGGTCGGGGCCGCCCTCACCGACGGGGTGCGCTGGGTCGTCGGCTCGCTGGTGATGGTGCTGCCCGTCGTCCTCTTCTTCGCCGCCCTGCGGCTGCTGCGCCGCGGCCCTCGTCCGGAGGCGCGCGGCCGGCTGGCGATCGGCTGGCTGTGCGCCGTCGCGTCGGTGCTGGGCATCGCGCACGTCCTCGGTACCCCCGCGGTGCCGGAGGCGGGCGAACCCGGGTCCGGCGGGATGGTCGGCTGGGCCGTCGGCACGCCGCTGGTGGCCGGTGTCGGTGCCGCGGTCACCGTCGTGCTGCTCGGGCTGCTCGCCTTCTTCGGCCTGCTCGTGATCACCGCGACGCCGGTCCACCAGATCCCCGAACGGGTCCGCGAGCTCACCGATCGGCTGCTGGGCCGCGACGACTACGACGAGGACCACGACGCCGACGACTACGACGAGGACGACGAGGAGCCCGCGCCCAAGGGGCGCCGGCGCCGCAGCTCGCTGTCGGAGGACCTGCTCACCACCGGGCCCATCGACCACGGGGCCTACGCGGAGGCGCCGGAGGCGACCCGCACCACCGACCCCGAGCACACCGTGCTGGCCCCCCCGCCGCCGGTACCGCCGACCGTGCGGCGGCCGGTCGAGGACCGCACCTCCCCGCCCGAGGACCTGCCGCCGATCACCGAGCCCGAGCAGCTGTCCATCCAGCCGGTCGAGGGCGACTACGTGCTGCCGGCGCTGTCCATGCTGCGGGCGGGGGACCCGCCGCGGGCGCGGTCGAAGGCCAACGACGTCGCCATCGAGGCCATCAGCGGGGTGCTCGACCAGTTCAACATCGACGCCGCCGTCACCGGGTTCACCCGTGGACCGACGGTCACCCGCTACGAGGTCGAGCTCGGTCAGGGCGTCAAGGTCGAGAAGATCACGCAGCTGACCAAGAACATGGCCTACGCGGTGGCCAACGACAACATCCGCATCCTCGCCCCGATCCCGGGCAAGTCCGCGGTGGGCATCGAGGTGCCCAACACCGACCGCGAGAAGGTCAGCCTGGGCGACGTCATGCGCTCGCAGGCGGCCAAGCAGGACCCGCACCCGATGCTGGTCGGGCTCGGCAAGGACATCGAGGGCGGCTTCGTCTGCGCCAACCTGGCGAAGATGCCGCACCTGCTGGTCGCCGGTGCGACCGGTGCGGGTAAGTCCAGCTGCGTCAACTCGATCCTGACCTCGCTGCTGCTGCGGGCCACCCCCGACCAGCTGCGGATGATCCTGGTCGACCCGAAGATGGTCGAGCTCACGCCGTACGACGGCATCCCGCACCTGATCACGCCGATCATCACCGACCCGAAGAAGGCGGCCACCGCGCTGGCCTGGCTGGTCGAGGAGATGGAGCAGCGCTACCAGGACATGAAGTCCACCGGCGTGCGGCACATCGACGACTTCAACCGCAAGGTCGAGAAGGGTGAGATCACCGCGCCCCCCGGCAGCGAGCGGGTCTACCGGCCCTACCCGTACATCCTGGCGATCGTCGACGAGCTCGCCGACCTGATGATGGTGGCCCCGCGGGACGTCGAGGAGCACATCGTCCGGATCACGCAGAAGGCGCGCGCGGCCGGCATCCACCTGATCCTCGCGACGCAGCGCCCCTCGGTCGACGTCGTCACCGGCCTGATCAAGGCCAACGTGCCCTCGCGGCTGGCGTTCTCCACCTCCAGCCTGACCGACAGCCGGGTCATCCTCGACCAGCCGGGCGCCGAGAAGCTCATCGGCATGGGTGACGCCCTCTTCATGCCCATCGGCGCCGGCAAGCCGATGCGCGTGCAGGGCGCCTTCGTCACCGACGCCGAGATCGAGGCGGTCGTCGAGTTCACCAAGCGCCAGGCCGAGCCGGAGTACCGCGAGGAGGTCTTCTCCGCGGGCAGCGCCGGGGGCGAGCAGAAGGAGATCGACGAGGACATCGGCGGCGACCTCGACCTGCTGCTGCAGGCCGTGGAGCTCATCGTCACGAGCCAGTTCGGATCGACGTCGATGCTCCAGCGCAAGCTGCGGGTCGGCTTCGCCAAGGCCGGCCGGCTCATGGACCTGATGGAGAGCCGCGGCATCGTCGGGCCGTCCGAGGGCTCCAAGGCCCGCGACGTGCTGGTCAAGCCCGACGAGCTCGAGGCGACGCTGTTCACGCTCCGCGGCGGATCGTGATGAAGGACGCCCCCCGCCACTCGCAGGCTCGAGGCGGGACCCTGCCCCGGGGCCGGACTACGATGGCCGGGTGACAGCCACGCCCAGCCCTGCCCGGACCGTGGCCGTGGTGACCCTCGGGTGCGCGCGCAACGAGGTCGACTCCGAGGAGCTGGCCGGCCGGCTCGCCGCGGAGGGCTACCAGCTGGTCGAGGACGCCGAGGGCGCCGATGCGGTGCTCGTCAACACCTGCGGGTTCATCGAGACGGCCAAGAAGGACTCCGTCGACGCGATCCTCGCCGCGACCGACTCCGGTGCCTCCGTCGTCGCGGTCGGCTGCATGGCCGAGCGCTACGGCTCCGAGCTCGCCGACGCGCTGCCCGAGGCCACCGTGCTCGGCTTCGACGACTACGCCGAGATCGGGGGCCGCCTCGACGACGTCCTCACCGGCCGCCCCCTCGTGCCCCACACGCCGCGGGACCGCCGCACGCTGCTCCCGATCAGCCCCGTGGAGCGCTCGGCGGTGCTGGCCGGCGCCGGGGGCCGGACGGACGCCGCCGCAGGCCCGGCGATCCCCGGGCACGACTGGCTGCGCCGTCGCCGGCTGGCCTCGGGGCCGTCGGCCGCGCTGAAGCTCGCCTCCGGGTGCGACCGGCGCTGCGCCTTCTGCGCCATCCCGGCCTTCCGCGGCGCCTTCGTCTCCCGGCCGCCGGCCGAGGTGCTGTCCGAGGCGGCCTGGCTGGCCGGCCAGGGCGTCACCGAGCTGGTGCTGGTCAGCGAGAACTCCACCTCCTACGGCAAGGACCTCGGCGACCTGCGCTCGCTGGAGAAGCTGCTGCCGCAGCTGACCGCGATCGAGGGCGTCGCGCGGGTGCGGGTCGCCTACCTCCAGCCGGCCGAGCTCCGTCCGGGTCTGCTGGAGGTCATCGCCGCGACCGACGGGGTGGCGCCGTACTTCGACCTCTCCTTCCAGCACTCCTCGCCGTCGCTGCTGCGCCGGATGCGCCGCTTCGGCGGTACCGACGACTTCCTGGCGCTCATCGAGCGGGCACGTGCGCTCGCGCCGGCGGCGGGGTTCCGCACCAACGTCATCCTCGGCTTCCCGGGGGAGACCGAGGACGACGTCGCCGAGCTGGAGCGCTTCCTCGTCGAGGGTCGGCTCGACGCCGTGGGCGTCTTCGGCTACTCCGACGAGGAGGGCACCGAGGCGATCGGCCTGGACGGCAAGCTCGACCAGCACGAGATCGACGCCCGGGTCCGCCGGATCACCGACCTGGTCGAGGAGCTGACCGCACAGCGGGCCGAGGAGCGCATCGGCGAGCGGGTGGAGGTCCTGCTCAGCGAGGACCTCTCCGCCACCGACGGCCCGGGCACCTGGTTGGGGCACGCGGCCCACCAGGACCCGGACGCCGACGGCACCACCACCCTCACCGGCGTGCCGGCGGGTGCGGTCGCCGGTCAGGTGGTCCCCGCGGAGGTCGTCGGCACCGAGGGCATCGACCTCGTCGCCACCGCGCTCGTCGCCGCCGTCGCACCGGCCGGGCGGTGACGCAGATGAGCGGCGTGGCCCCCGACCCGGCGGCGACCCCGCCGCAGTCGGTGCGTCTGCTCAACCTGCCGAACGCCCTCACGGTGCTGCGGCTGGCGGTGGTGCCCGTGCTGGCCGTGCTGCTGCTGCGCGAGGACGGTCTCGACGACGCCGGGCGCTACTGGGCCACGGTCGTCTTCGGCCTGGCGATCATCACCGACCGCTACGACGGGCTGATCGCCCGGCGCACCGGTCAGGTCACCGAGTTCGGCAAGCTCGCCGACCCGATCGCCGACAAGGCGCTGACGGGCACCGCGCTCGTCGCCCTGTCCGTGCTGGCGCTCCTGCCCTGGTGGGTGACCGCGGTCATCCTGGTCCGCGAGGTGGGGGTCACCCTGCTGCGGTTCTGGGTCATCCGCCACGGCGTCATCGCCGCCAGCCGCGGCGGCAAGGCCAAGACCGTGCTGCAGTCGCTCGCGATCGGCCTGTACATCCTGCCGCTCAGCGGCGCCCTGGCCACGACCCGCTGGTGGGTCATGGCCGCCGCCGTGGTGCTCACGGTGCTGACCGGCCTGGACTACGTCTACCGCGCCATCACGCTGCGGCAGACCAGCGCCCGGGCCATGCGGGCGGCGACCGCCCGCCGCCAGTCGGGTGCCGACCCCTCCACCCGCCGCGACACCGCCGCCTGAGCGGTCGTGGCCACCGCGGACGGCTCCGCCGCGCTCGAGGCGCTCGCCGCGGATGTGCACCGGGCGCTGCAGTCCAGGGGCGCGACCGTGGCGGCCGCGGAGTCGCTCACCGCAGGGCTGTTCTGCGCCACCCTCGCCGCCGTCCCCGGCGCCAGCGCCACGCTGCGCGGCGGGGCCGTCGTCTACGCCACGGATCTGAAGACGGTCCTCGCCGGCGTGCCTGCCGACGTGCTGGCGGCTTCCGGGCCGGTCAGCCCGGAGACGGCGGCGGCGCTGGCGGAGGGCATCCGTGCCCGGTGCTCGGCCACCTTCGGCGTCGGGCTCACCGGGGTCGCGGGCCCCGGCGAGGTGGACGGGTACGGTCCCGGCCGGGTGTACCTCGGACTCAGCGACGGGCAGCGCACCGACGTCGTCCGGCTGGACCTGCCGGGGGACCGCGCCGCCGTGCGCGCGGGCGCGGTGGCCAGCGCGTTCACCGCCCTGCGGGACCGGCTGCGTGGAGCGGGCGACGGGAACGCCGAGCCCGGGGACGGCGTTACGCCATGAGCGGACTCGGCCCCGTCGGCGGGCTGACGGCGCACGCGCCGCGTACCGTGAGCGCACGGTGCCGGACGGCACCGCCGCTTCCCCGCTCGCAGGACAGGAGACGGCCATGACGCTGCTGCGCACCCAGCTCGGGAACACCCTGCGCGGCCACCGGCTGCGTCAGCACCGCACGTTGCGCGACGTCTCCGGTGCTGCCCGGGTCAGCCTCGGGTACCTCTCCGAGGTGGAGCGAGGGCAGAAGGAGGCCTCCTCGGAGCTGCTCGCCTCCATCTGCGACGCGCTCGAAGTCGAGCTGGCCGACCTGCTCGCCGAGGTGAGCCTCGAGCTGCGCGGTGCCGCCGCCGGCGCGGAGGTGCGCCCGCTGGCGGCCTCCGGCGAGGCCGCCCCGGCAGCCGAGACCGCCGAAGCACCCGTCCCGGTGGACGCCGGCGCCGAGCCCGCGCTGGCGCTGGTCGGCGCCGGGCAGCAGGGGCGCACCGCGCGCCGACGCGACGCGGTCTCGCTCGCCGCCTGACCGCCCGTACTTGACGGCGCCGTCCGTCGGTGCGAGACAGGGCACGTGCTCCCCGCCCCGGATCCTGGTGCCGTGCCGGCGCGTCCGGTGCCCGGCCGACGGGCCCGGGGCGGGATGAACCGCACCCGCGCGGGGCTGCTCGAGGGCGCCGCGCGCGCGTTCGCCGCTGCCGGGCTGCGGCGCAGCACGATGCAGTCGGTCGCGGCGGCGGCCGGGGTCGCCAAGGCCACCCTCTACAACCACTTCCGCACCAAGGACGACGTGGTGCGCGCGCTGCTGGCCGCGGAGCTGCACCGCCTCACCGACCTGGCGGCCGGGCTGCCCGCGGCCGAGGCCCTCGCCGTGCTCGCCGACGAGCTCGCCACGCACCCGGTGCTGCGCCGGCTGGCCGAGACCGAGCCCGACCAGCTGGCCGGGCTGCTGGCGCCCGGCGCCGAGACGTGGGCGGGCCTCACCGGCCGGCTCGCCGTCGTCCTCGGCGTGGACGACGACGGCGCGCAGCTGGCCGGCCGATGGCTGCTCGGCGTGGTGCTGCAGCCAGGGCTCACGACGCAGCGACGACGGCAGGCGGCGCTGCTGGGTCAGCTCCTGGATTCCGCCGGCTGAGCCGGGTGCTCCAGCGGCAGCCGGCGAGTGAACACCACCCGGTCCTCGTCGGGACCCGCGTGACCGGGTGAGGGCGCCGAGTGTGCCCCGAGGCGGGCGGCCAGGGCGGCAGCTCCGGCGTCCCCGGGCAGGGCGACGGCCTGGACCACCCGGGCGCCCACCCCGGCGGCGAGGCCCGCGAACCGTTCCAGCAGCCGGACGGCGACGCCACGGCCGCGGTGGGCCGGGTGGACGGCCACGGCCTGGACGACGGCGAGCCGGTCGGCGCTCACGACACCGAGCAGGTACCCCGCGTCCTCATCGTGCGGCGTGAGGGCGACCGCCCCGAAGCCACCCAGCTGGTGGAAGAACACCGGGTCGTGCAGCGCGGCGACGGCGGCGTCCTCCAGGGGTGAACCGGCCCAGAACTCGGCACGCCGGGCGAGCAGCCGGCCGCGCAGCGCCCCCGCGGAGAGCTCCTCGAGACCGACGAGGCGGAGGCCGGCGTCACTCATCGGGGGCCCCGCGCCGCCGCCAGCTCCGCGCGGGTGGGCGGATCGGCGCCCACCCGGGTGCAGTTGACCGCGGCGACGAGCGCGGCGTCGTCGAGCAGCGCCAGGAGCTGGTGGTCGGGAGCGGCCGCCAGGGCGGCTCGCGTGGTGAGTCCCGCGCCCAGAAGCCCGGTCAGCAGCCCGGCGGCCAGCGAGTCGCCCGCTCCCACCGTGTCGACCACGGCGACGCGGGGGCTCTCGCGGTGCTGCACCGGCCGGCCCGGACGGGCCATCCGCAGCGGAGCGCCGCCGTCGGTGAGGACGACCAGCGCCGGACCGCGGTCGGCCCAGCGCCGGGCGGCGTCGTCCAGGTCGGTGACGCCCGGTTCCAGCCAGGCGAGGTCCTCGGCGCTGACCTTCACCACGTCGGCGTGGCCGACGAGCTCGTCCAGTCGGCTGGTCACGGCTGCCCGGTCGTTGCCCAGCGAGGCGCCGACGGGCCCCTCGGCCAGCATCGGGCGGATGTTGGGGTCGACGCTGACCAGCGCGCGGCCCGACAGCCGGCGGACCAGCCGGGAGATCGCATCGCTGCCGGGCTCGGTCCAGCTGGAGATCGAGCCGACGTGCAACGCGCCCACATCCTCCGGCAGTACCCGGTCCAGCTCCTCGTCGGTCCACTGCCAGTCGGCGGCGCCGAGCACGTGGAAGCCGTAGTCCGGGGAGCCGTCGGCGTCGACCCCGACGACGGCCAGGCTCACCGGTTCGGCGGCCTCGACGAAGCCGGTGGTGTCGACGCCGGCCAGTTCGGCGTGCCGGCGCAGGTTGGCGGCCAGCGGGCCGGTGCCCAGCCGGGCGAGCAACCGCACCGGGGTCTCGAGGCGGGCGGCGGCGACGGCGACGTTCAGCGCGTTCCCCCCGGGCCGCGCGACGTAGTGCGGCGCCGTGCTGCTCTCGCCGGCCCCGGGCACGGGCAGCAGGTCGACGACGAGCTCGCCGAGGACGCAGAGAACGGGGCTGGCGGGCGGCATTCTGCGCACCCTAGCCGCGACGCGGCTGGCCCGCGTTGGCTGCCGAGGGTGATCACCTGGGACGATGCTGGGGACGAGCATCGCCGGTCCGGCGAGTGCGCCGGAGCAGGAGGACCCCATGCCCAACCCGTTCGTGAAGCTGTGGAAGTACCTCACCGCATCGGCCAATGCGCAGATCGACCAGCGGGCGGACCCGAAGGTGCAGATCGCGCAGGCGATCGAGGCGGAGCAGCAGCGGCACCAGTCGCTGGCCAACCAGGCCGCCGCGGTGCTCGGCAACCAGCGGCAGCTGGAGATGCGGCTCAACCGCCAGCTGGGCGAGGTCGAGAAGTTGCAGTCCTCGGCCCGCCAGGCCCTGACGCTGGCCGACCAGGCCCGCGCCAAGGGCGACGCGGCGAAGGCGGCCGAGTACGAGCAGGCCGCCCAGGCGTTCGCCACCCAGCTGGTGGCTGCCGAGCAGTCGATGGAGGACCTCAAGCGCAGCCACGACGAGGCGCTGCAGGCCGCTGAGCAGGCGCGCGGCGCGGTGGAGCAGTCGCGGATGCGGTTGCAGACGACGCTGGCCGAGCGCACCAAGCTGATGAGCCAGCTCGAGCAGGCGAAGATGCAGGAGCACGTCGCCAACTCGATGCGTCAGGTCAACGAGCTCTCCGCGCCCGGCAACACCCCCAACCTGGGGGAGATCCGCGACAAGATCGAGGCCCGCTACGCCAACGCGCTGGGTCAGGCAGAGCTGGCGCAGACCTCGGTCGAGGGCCGGATGCTCGAGGTCGAGAAGGCGACCCTCGACGTGGCCGGGGCCTCGCGGCTGGACCAGATCCGCGCCACGATGGGCGGCGGGACGCCGGCGGTCGAGGCCGGCGGCGCCGCGGGTGCGATCGAGCAGGGTGCGCCCGCGCCGGAGCAGGCCGCCCAGCCGCAGGCGCAGCCGGCGGAGCGCCCCGAGCAGGCCTGAGCAGCTAGCGGTAGACGGTCACCGGCTGCGGGCGGTCCGGCTCCCCGGTGCGGGCCTGCGGGTCGATCGGGGAGCGGGCCGCCTGGCAGCGGGGGCACCACCACGTCACGCGCTCCTGCGTCGGCGGCCCCTGCTCGCCGAGCAGGATGGCCGTTCCGCACCGGAAGCAGGGGCGGCCCCTCCGGCCGAAGACCCAGTGGTCGCGGCCGCGCCGCGGGTCGCCGGTGGTGTTCTGCTCGGGGTGGTGCAGGTTCGCACGCATGAGCCGCTGAGCGCGCTCGACCAGCGGAGCCAGGCGGCCGTCGACGTCGGCCACCCGCGCCCACGGGTGCAGGCCCAGCAGGAACAGCGACTCGACCTTGTAGAGGTTGCCGATCCCGGCGAGGTTGCGCTGGTCGAGGATCGCTACGCCGACCTGTTCGTCGGGGTGGGCGCGCAGGCGGCGCAGCGCCTCGTCGAGGTCCCAGTCGGGACCGAGCACGTCCGGCCCGAGGTGGCCGACGAGCTGCTCCTCGTCCGTGGTGGGCACGAGGTCCACGTCGTGCAGCCGGTAGCCGACGCACTCCCACTCGTCGGTGGCCAGCACGATGCGGACGTCGTGGGCCGGGCCGCCCTTCCAGCGGGTGCCGGGGCGGTGGATGTGCCAGCTGCCGTCCATCCGGAAGTGGGTGCGGAGCGTGCGCCCGTCGGCCAGGCGGATCAGCAGGTGCTTGCCGCGAGGGAGGACCTCGGTGACGGCCGCGCCGGTGAGGTCCAGCGCGGCCAGCTGAGGGAGCCGGAACTCGCCGCGCCGCAGCGTGGCCCCGGCCAGCGCGGTGTTCATGCGCTCGGCGGCCAGCCAGACGGTGTCTCCCTCGGGCACGTGTCCATGATCCCCGGCGGTGGGCCGGCCTGCCCCTCCGGTGTGAGAGCCCCGACAACCGGGAAGCCTGCCGCCGCCCGATGCGCTGGCCCCGGCTGTGAGCGTGCCCCCGCGACTGCGCACCCGGCTCGGAAGCGCCCGAACCGCCCCCGACCGCCAGCCGGTCACCGTCACCGTCGCGCGCGTGGTGCGGCCCGATCGGCGGGCGGCCTTCGAGCGGGCGGCCGGCGCGGTCCTGGCCGAGGCCGCCAACTACCCCGGCAACCTCGGCGCATCCCTGCTCCACCCGGGCTCCGGCAGCTCCGAGTACCACCTGGTCTACCGCTTCGCCGACGCGGACTCGCTCGCCGCGTGGGAACGCTCGCCCGAGCGGCAGGCGTTCCTCGCGCGGTTGCCGGGGATGGTCGAGGACGAGCGCTACGCCCGCGCCGACGGCCTGGACAGCTTCTTCACCCGCCCGGCCCGGCCCGGCCCCCGCTGGCGGGCGTCGGTTCTCACGATCGCGGCGGTGTTCGGCATCACCTCGGTGCTGCAGCAGGTCGTCATGCCGTACCTGTCCGGCTGGCCCCTGGAGCTGCGCCTGCTGCTTTCGGCCTGCGTGGTCGTGACCGCTCTCGGATACGTCGTGATGCCGGTGCTCACCCGCCTGTTCGCCCGCTGGCTGCACCCCGACAGGGACTGATCCCCCGGCAGGTCGAGGTGGTGGCGCGGGGCGCCGGCAGACGTAGGCGCGGCGTTCGGTCTTAGGCCATCGGCCGTTCGCCGGCCGGCGTGACCCTGGGAGAGGTCGGACCGCCTACCGGGGGGAATGCCGTGACCGACCCGACCGACGAAGCCGCCACATCCGCGCAGCCGGCCCCACGCTTGAGCCGGAAGCAGATCCTGGTCCGCGCCGCACTGGCCCTCGTGCTGCTCTACCTGTTCCTCGTGGGCGTCGGCATGGTCGAGGACGGCATCGCCCACATGGGCGAGGGGTTCAACGATGCGGTGCTGGCCGGGGTCAGTCATCCGCTCTCCGGCCTGTTCGCCGGTGTGCTGGCCACCATCCTCGTGCAGTCCTCGTCGGTGTCGACGTCGGCGATCGTCGGGATGGTGGCGGCCGGGGTGATCCCGGTGGAGATCGCCGTGCCGATGGTCATGGGAGCCAACATCGGCACCACCGTGACCAACACGCTGGTCACGCTGGTGAGCATGCGCCGGAGGGCGGAGTTCCGGCAGGTGGTGGCGGCGGCGACCATGCACGACCTGTTCAACTTCCTCGCCGTGCTGATCCTGCTGCCGCTGGAACTGCTCACCGGCTTCCTGGCCTCGGCGGCGCGCTGGCTGGGTGACGTCATCGCCGGCACCGGCGTGACCGGGGTGGACGTCGAGAGCCCGTTGGCGATGGCCACCGACCCGGCCGTCGAGGGCGTCTCCACCCTGGTGGCCGCGCTGGTCCCGGCCGGCGCCTTCCTCGGCACCGTGCTGCTGGTCGGAGGCATCGTCGCGCTGTACGTGACGATCCGCTTCATCAGCACGAACATGCGGGCCGTGGTGACCGGCCCGCTGCAGGAGAAGGCGAATCGGTCGGTGAGCAAGGCGGGTGGCCTGGTGGGCATCGCGGTGGGCACCGTCGCCGCCATCGCGGTCGTGAGCTCCTCGATCGTCACGGTCACGCTGCTCCCGCTGGTGGCCGCGGGGGTGCTGACCGTGCGGAACGCCTATCCGATCACCATCGGCGCCAACCTGGGCACCACGGTGACCGCCCTGCTCGCGGCGCTGGCCACCGGGCAACCAGAGGGGCTGGTGATCGCGCTGGTGCACGTGCTGTTCAACATCTCCGCCGTCCTGCTGATCTACCCCGTGCCGCAGGTCCGCTACCTGCCGGTGCGGCTGGCCGAAGGCCTGGGGGCCTTCGCCGCACGCCAGCGCTGGGCCATGCCGGCCTACGCCGGTGGGGTGTTCATCGCCCTGCCGATCGCCGCCGTGAGCCTGGGCTGAGGCCGGCACGGGGGCTCACCCGCGCAGGCGCAAACCGCGGGGAGTGGCCGCGAAACCGGCTGCCTGCAGTGCCTGGGACAGCGCGGTGTCCTCGTGCACCGAGGCGCCGTCGGCCTTCTGCACGACCATCCGGCCCAGCGCACCCGCGGACACCGCGCCGGAGAGCGCCGTCGCTGCTTCCTTGAGCACCTGCTCCTCCTCGGTCCAGGAGAGCAGCGTCTTCCCACCGCGCTCGACGTAGAGCACCAGCTCGCCGTCGACCAGGACGACCAGCGCCCCCGCCTTGCGCCCGGCCCGGTGCCCCGCCTTCCGGCCGGCGCCGGTGCCCTCGCCGAGGTCCACGGCCGTCCCGTCGGCCGCGACCGTGCGCTCGGGCCAGGGCAACGCCGCCCCGTAGACGTTGGCCGGGTCGGTCGCGGCGAGCACGACGGCGCCCGCCGGCACCCGGTCGGGCGAGGCGAAGCTGCGCAGCCGGTCGACCGATCCGGGCGTGCCGAACTGGGCGGCCCCGAGGGTCTCCACGAAGTAGCCGCGCCGGGCCCGGCCGTTCTCCTCGAACGCCCGCAGCACCGGGTAGACGGCGGAGAAGCCGCCGACGACCTGCTCGGCCATGACCGCGCCGCGGGTGAGGACGCCGTGCCGCTCCAGCAACGCCTCGGCCCGTGCCGTGGTGCGCCGGGTGGCGTTGGCCTCCCGGTCGGGCAGCCGCGACCAGCGCCCGGCCACCGTGGGCGGGCCGCTGCGGGTCGGCATCGCGCCCCGGCTCAACCGCGGGCGGCCGTAGCGGTTGCGCGTGACCCGCGGGGGAGCGGCGGCCCGCTTGTGGGTGCCGCCCCCGCTGAGCCGGGTGCGCAGCGGGGCCAGGGTGTCGTTGGTCAGCGCGCCGGCCCACACCAGGTCCCACACCAGGTCGGCGAGCGCGGCGTCGTCGGTGGCGCCGAGGGCATCGGAGAGACCCCGGAAGAACATCGCCTGCCCACCGGCGAGCAGGTCGAGCAGCGGCTGCCCCTCACCGGCGACCTCCAGCTGCTCGGGCAGCAGCAGCGGCGCCAGGTCGGCGGGCACCAGGCTGAGCCACCCGTCCCCGCCGGGCAGCCCCCCGGCGCCGGCCCACAGCACCTCGCCTGCGCTGGTGAGCTCGTCGAGCATGGCCGGCGAGTAGTCGCGCACCCGCGCCGGCAGCACGAGCGACTCCAGCGCGCTGGCCGGTACCAGGGCACCGGCCAGCTGCTCCACGACGGCGAGCACTCCGTCGGCACCCCGCAACCGGCTGCCCACCGACTGCCAGGAGGGCGTGAACCGGGCCAGCGTGCCGGTGGGCACCGGCTCGACCTCCTGCCGGAGTCTGGCCAGGCTGCGCCGCCGGATGGACCGGAGCACGTCGGCGTCGCACCACTCCTGCCCGGTGCCGCCGGGGCGGAACTCCCCGGAGACGAGCCGCCCGGTACCGGTGAGCCGCTGCACCGTCGCGGTGACCACGGCGACGCCCAGGCCCAGCCGGGTGGCGGCCTCGGCGGGCTGGAAGGGGCCGTGCGTGCGGGCGTAGCGGCCGACCAGGTCGCCGAGCGGGTCGGCGACGGGCTCGGTGAACACCTCGGGCACGCCGACGGGCAGCGCGGTGCCCAGGGCGTCCCGTAGCCGGCCGGCGTCCTCGATTGCGACGTACCGCTCCTCGCCGGCGATGCGGACGACCAGGGCCCGGCGGGCGGCGACCAGCTCGTCGAGCCACTCCCGGGGCACGCCTCGGCGCGCTGCCTCTGCGGCGGTGAGGTCACCGACCACCCGGAGCAGGTCGCCGGCGCCGTCGACGTCGCGGGGGTGGCGCTGCTCGGGCAGCCGCTGCAGCTCCGCCTCGATCTCGGCGATCGCCTCCGCGTCGAGGAGCTCGCGCAGCTCCGAGCGGCCGAGCAGCTCCGCGAGCAGGCCGGTGTCCAGGGCGAGCGCCTGGGCCCGGCGCTCGGCCAGCGGGGCGTCACCCTCGTAGAGGAACTGGCCGACGTAGCCGAACAGCAGCGACTGGGCGAACGGTGACGCCGTCTCGGTCTGCACGTCGACCACCCGCACCCGCCGGGCCCGCACGTCGCGCATCAGCTCGACCAGCCCGGGCACGTCGTAGACGTCCTGCAGCACCTCGCGCGCCGCCTCGAGGGTGATCGGGAACGAGGCGAACTCGCTGGCGACCGAGAGCAGCTGGGCGGCGCGCTGCCGCTGCTGCCACAGCGGGGTGCGGCGGCGCGGGTCGCGGCGGGGGAGCAGCAGCGCGCGAGCGGCGCACTCGCGGAACCGGCTGGCGAACAGCGCCGAGCCGCCGACCTCCGCGGTGACCTCGCGCTCGACGTCGTCGGGGTCGAGGACGGCGAGCTCGCCCTCCGGTGGCTCGCCGGTCGTGTCGGGCAGCCGCAGCACGATGCCGTCGTCGGAATGCATGGAGGAGACGTCGACGCCGTAGCGCTCCCGCAGCCGCGCAGCGAGCACCAGCGCCCACGGAGCGTTGACCTGGGCGCCGAAGGGGGAGTGGACGACCAGGCGCCAGTCGCCGAGCTCGTCGCGGAACCGCTCGACCAGCAGCGTCCGGTCGTCGGGCAGGTGGCCGGTGGCCGCCTTCTGCTCGCCGAGGTAGGCCGCCAGGTTCGCCGCGCCCCACTCGTCCAGCCCGGCGGCCCGCGCCCGCTCCAGCCCGGCCTCCGGGGTGGCCGAGCCGACCTCCCGGAGGAAGGCCCCCAGCGCCCGGCCGAGCTCGAGCGGCCGCCCGGGGGCGTCGCCGTGCCAGAACGGCATCTTCCCGGGCTGGCCGGGCGCGGGGGTGACCAGCACGCGGTCGTGGGTGATCTCCTCGATCCGCCAGGACGAGGACCCCAGCAGGAACACGTCGCCCGCGCGCGACTCGTAGACCATCTCCTCGTCCAGCTCGCCGACCCGGCGGCCACCGGCCCCTTCGCCACCGACCAGGAAGACGCCGAACAGCCCGCGGTCGGGGATCGTGCCGCCGCTGGTGACGGCGAGCCGCTGGGCGCCGGCGCGGGCGGTGAGCGTGTCGGTGACCCGGTCCCAGGTGAGCCGCGGGCGCAGCTCGGCGAAGGCGTCCGACGGGTAGCGCCCGGCCAGCATGTCGAGGACGGCGTGCAGCGCCGACTCCGGCAGCGAGGAGAAGGCCGCCGAGCGCCGCACCAGCGCGCCGACCTCCTCCACGGTGCGGGGCCGCTCGGCGACGATCGCGACGATCTGCTGCGCCAGCACGTCCAGGGGGTTGCGCAGGTAGCGGATCGACTCGATCGCGCCGGCCTTCATCCGCTCGGCCACCAGCGCGCACTGCACCAGGTCACCGCGGTACTTGGGGAACAGCACCCCGCGGCTGACCGCCCCGACCTGGTGCCCGGCGCGACCGACCCGCTGCAGCCCGCTGGCGACCGTGGGCGGCGCCTCGACCTGGACGACGAGGTCGACCGCGCCCATGTCGATGCCGAGCTCGAGGCTCGAGGTCGCGACGACGGCGGGCAGGCGGCCGGATTTCAACGCCTCCTCGACGACGGCCCGCTGCTCGCGGGAGACCGAGCCGTGGTGGGCCGCGGCGACCGGCTGGAAGGCCTCCGGGAGGCCGCCGCCGGAGCCGGCCTGGGCCATCAGGGCGGCGGCGTTCGTGCCGGGCGGGACGGGCTCGCCGGTGGTGCGCTCGTAGGCCAGCTCGTTGAGCCGGCTGGTCAGCCGCTCGGCCAGCCGACGGGAGTTGGCGAAGACGATCGTGCTGCGGTGCGCCTGCACCAGGTCGAGCACCCGCTCCTCGACCGCCGGCCAGATCGAGTTGCGCGGCTGGTGCCCGGCCGCCGAGCCCTCCAGCTCGCCGGTCGGTTGCCCCAGCTCGCTCATGTCCTCGATCGGCACGACGACCGAGAGGTCCCAGCGCTTGGTCGAGCCGGGGGAGACCACCTGCACCGGCCGGCCGCCGGCGAGGAAGGTGGCGACCTCCTCGATGGGCCGCACGGTGGCCGACAGGCCGATCCGCTGCGCCGGCCGGTCGAGCAGCTCGTCGAGCCGGTCGAGGGAGACGGCGAGGTGGGCGCCGCGCTTGGAGTCGGTGACCGCGTGGACCTCGTCGACGATCACCGTCTCGACGCCGCGCAGCGCCTCCCGCGCCTGGCTGGTGAGCAGCAGGAACAGCGACTCCGGCGTGGTGATGAGGATGTCGGGCGGGCGGCGCGCGAAGGTGCGCCGCTCGTCGGCGGGGGTGTCGCCCGAGCGGATCCCGACGCGGATCTCCGGCCGCGGCAGCCCCAGCCGTGCGGCGGCCTGGCCGATGCCGGCCAGCGGCGCCCTCAGGTTGCGCTCGACGTCGACGGCCAGCGCCTTGAGGGGGGAGACGTAGAGGACCCGGCACCGCGTCCGCTCGTCGGCCGGCGGGGTGGCGGCGAGCCGGTCGAGCGACCACAGGAACGCCGCCAGGGTCTTCCCCGACCCGGTCGGGGCGACGACGAGGGCGTGCTCGCCGCTGCTGATCGCCTGCCAGGCCCCGTCCTGGGCGGCCGTCGGCTGCTCGAACGCACCGGTGAACCAGGCGCGGGTGGGCTCGGAGAACCGGGCCAGCGCACCGGGGGCGGGAGTCGGGCGGGCGGGCACGCGCTCAGTGTCCCCGCCGTGTACGACACTTCGCTGACCGGCGGGCGCCGGACGGCGGGACCTCCCCGCCCGGGAGACGGGAGTGCACGTGCCACCGCTGCAGCGGCCCGAGGCCACCATCGACGTCGCCGGCGTGCAGCGCCGCACCCTGGGCGTCCTCAGCGGCGGTGTGGCGCTCGCCGGGCTGGGCGTCACCGTCGGCATCACCGCGGGCGGGTTGCTGGCCCGCGACGTCGCCGGCACCGACACCGCCTCGGGCCTGGGGCAGACGGCCGGTGTCCTGGGGGCGGCGGTGCTGGCGGTGCCGCTGGCGCGGATCAGCGACACCGCGGGGCGGCGGGCCGGTCTGGCCACCGGCTACGGCGTGAGCGTCGTCGGCGCCGTCCTCACCGTCCTCGCCGCGGCGGCGTCGTCCCTGCTCCTGCTCCTGGCCGGGCTGTTCCTGTTCGGCGCCGCGACGGCGTGCGGGCTCCAGTCGCGCTACGCCGCGGCGGACCTCGCCGCACCCGAGCGCCGCGGCCGGTCGCTGTCGCTGGTCGTGTGGGCCACGACCGTCGGCTCGGTGGTCGGCCCCAACCTCGCCGCACCGGGCGCCGAGCTCGGCGAGGCCCTCGGGCTGCCGGCGCTCGGTGGCGTCTTCGTGGTGTCGGCGGTCGTGTTCGCGCTCGTCGCCGTGGGTTTCCTGCTGCTCCTGCGGCCCGATCCGCTGCTCGTGGCCCGGGCGCTCGGCGGAGGCGGCGGCGGTCCCCGGCCGCGGCACGCCACCGGGGCCGCTCTGCGGGCGGTGTGGGCGACCCCGGCCGGGCGGCTGGGGATCACCGCGGTCGTGGTCGCCCACTCGGTCATGGTCGGGGTCATGGTGATGACGCCGGTGCACATGGGCCACGCGGGCGGGCCCGAGGGGACGGTGCTCCGCCTCGTCGGCCTGGTGATCAGCGTGCACGTCGCCGGCATGTACCTGTTCTCCCCGCTGGTCGGCATGCTCGCCGACCGGGTCGGCGCGCCGACGGTCGTGGCCCTGGGCGCCGTGCTGCTCCTGGCCGCGGCCGCCGTGTCGGGGACGGCGGCCCCCGCCGACTCGGTGCAGCTGGGCGCCGGCCTGCTGCTGCTCGGCCTGGGCTGGTCGTGCGGGCTGATCGCGGGGTCGGCGCTGGTCACCGCGTCGGTCGGCCCGGAGCTGCGGCCGACCGCGCAGGGCGGCACCGACCTGCTGATGGGGCTCGGGGCCGCGCTGGCGGGGGTGGTCGGGGGGCCGCTCCTCGCCTGGGGCGGGTTCGGCCTGGTGTCCGCCGTGTCCGCCGCGCTGGTGCTCCCGCTGGTGGTTGTGTGGCTCGGGACGCGGGTCAGCGCCCGCGGTAGTTCCTGATCAGCACCACGATGATCGCGACGAGCGCGACGACGATGCCGATCTCGAGGACGGTGTCGAGCGTCGCGGAGCCGGTGCCCGGGATCATGCGCGCCAGCCTAGGGCGGCACCGGCGCGAGCGGGGCCCGGCGGGTTAGCGTCGGGGTGTGCGCCTGCAGGAGTTCTGGTCCCGGCTCGACGGTCAGTTCGGGTCCATGCGCGCCCAGAGCGTGGCGCGCGACCACGTCTTCTCCACCCTGGGCGGCCGCACCGCCGTGGACGCCATCGACGAGGGCGTGCCGGTCCGCAAGGTGTGGCTGGCCATCTGCGAGGACTTCGACGTGCCCGTCAAGGAGCGCTGAGACGACGCCCACGGCCGGGTCGGCGTGTCGGCCTGGCAGTCGAACAGGTGTTCGGCCTACTGTGACGTCCACAGGGCGGCCGCTCCTCCACATCCCGCCCCGCAATCCGGAAACTGTCGGTGCCTCGCCCTAGCGTCGGTCCCGACCCGCTTCTCGCGAACCGAAGGTGACGCACCATGCCAGCAACGCTCGACCGCGACAAGGCCCTCGACATGGCCCTCGCCCAGATCGACAAGCAGTTCGGCAAGGGCTCGGTGATGCGGCTGGGCGACAGCCCCGAGGTGGCCATCAAGGTCATCCCGACCGGCTCGATCGCCCTCGACATCGCGCTGGGCATCGGTGGCCTGCCCCGCGGCCGGGTCATCGAGGTCTACGGGCCGGAGTCCTCCGGTAAGACCACGGTCGCCCTGCACGCGGTGGCCAACGCCCAGGCCAACGGCGGCATCGCCGCGTTCATCGACGCCGAGCACGCCCTCGACCCGGAGTACGCCCGCGCCATCGGCGTGGACACCGACGCCCTGCTGGTCAGCCAGCCCGACACCGGTGAGCAGGCGCTGGAGATCGCGGACATGCTGATCCGCTCCGGCGCGCTCGACATCATCGTCATCGACTCCGTCGCGGCCCTGGTGCCGCGCGCCGAGATCGAGGGCGAGATGGGTGACAGCCACGTGGGTCTGCAGGCCCGCCTGATGAGCCAGGCGCTGCGCAAGATCACCGGTGCGCTGAGCAACTCCGGCACGACGGCGATCTTCATCAACCAGCTGCGCGAGAAGGTCGGCGTCGTCTACGGCTCGCCCGAGGTCACCACCGGTGGCCGGGCGCTGAAGTTCTACTCGTCGGTGCGGCTCGACGTCCGTCGTATCGAGACCCTCAAGCAGGGCACCGACGCGATCGGCAGCCGCACCCGCATCAAGGTGGTCAAGAACAAGGTCGCCGCGCCGTTCAAGCAGGCCGAGCTCGACATCCTGTGGGGCCAGGGCTTCAGCCGCGAGGGCGGCATCGTCGACGCCGGTGTCGAGCAGGGCATCGTGAAGAAGTCCGGTGCTTGGTACACCTACGAGGGCGACCAGCTCGGCCAGGGCAAGGAGAACGTCCGCAACTTCCTGAAGGACAACCCCGACCTCGCCGACGAGATCGAGAAGAAGGTCAAGGAGAAGCTGGGCATCGGCCCGACGCTGGACGCTCCGGCGCCGGTCGACGCCCCCGACTTCTGATCCGGTGCTGGACGACCGGCCCTCGAACCGTCGGCGCGGCTCCGGGGCGACCCGGGCCGGCCGACGTTCGCGGACGCCGGGTGGCGACGATCCCCTGACCCCGGACGTCGCCCCCGGTTCCCCGGAGGACGACGCGGGCGATCCCGAACAGGTCGCACGGGCGATCTGCCTCCGTGCGCTGACGGGGGCCCCGAAGACCCGCCAGCAACTGGCGGATCTCCTCGCGACCCGGGGAGTGCCCGACGACGCGGCCGAGGCGGTGCTGGACCGGTTCACCGAGGTCGGCCTGATCGACGACGCCGCGTTCGCCCGCGCCTGGGTGAGCAGTCGGCAGGCCGGTCGTGGGTTGGCGCGCCGGGCGCTCTCCGCCGAACTGCGGGCGAAGGGCGTCGATCCGGAGACGGCCGCGGAGGCCGTCGAATCGGTGGATGACGACGACGAGCGCGACGCGGCTCGTCGGCTCGTGGCCCGGCGGGTCGGGAGCATGCGCCGGCTCGACCGTGCGACGGCCACCCGCCGGCTCATCGGCATGCTCACCCGCAAGGGCTACAACGGCGGTCTCGCCGCGGCGGTCGTGCGGGAGACGCTGGACGAGGCAGAGCTCGGCGATGACGTCGGCGACCTCCCCGAGTTCGACGAGGAGAGCGCGCTTCCCTGACCGGCGAGGTCGAGCCGGCCGTGAGTACGGCTCACGAGGGGTGGCGGCGAGGTCCGTCTGGTGCCGGCCGGTCGAGCCGGCGCATCAGCTCGAGCACCACGTCGGTGACCGGCTGTCGGGCGTCTACCCGTAGGGGCGATTCATGAGCCCAGGGTGCGTACGCCGCCGCACGCGCGACGATCTCGCCCCACGAAGGCTCCGGCACGTGCGACAGGTCTCGTAGCCGGCCCTCCAGCCGACGGCGGTGCTCGACCTCGTCCTCGAGGACCAGCAGCACGAAGGCGAGGTCCACGCCGGCGGTGGCGGCCGCCACCCGCCAGGTCTCGCGGGCGGGTTCGCTGTCGTTCACCGCATCCACCACGACGGATGCTCCGAGCGCGAGGTTCTGCTGCACCACGGCCCGTGCGGCTTCGTACGCCGCTACCCCGGTCTCCCCGGAGCGGGGGAGCCCTGCGCCCAGGAGCGCGTCCTCGATCGGGTCGATGGAGACGTGGACGGCCCTCAGCCGGGCAGCCAGCTCGGTGGCGACCGCGGACTTGCCGGTGCCCGGCAGCCCCGAGATGACGATCAGCATCCACTCACCGTGCCGGGTCGGGGCGCGGTGCACCGGCCGACACGGCGTGTCCGGCGGGCTCCGGTGCGCGTTCAGCCGCCGGCGACCTCGGTGCCCTGGTGGTAGATGACGCGCCAGTCGTCGGCCGTGCGTTCCCAGATGGTCGCGCGTCGCGTGACCCGGGCATCCTGCCGGAGTCGGTAGGTCAGCAGGAACGTGTCACCACCCAGCGGGCGGCAGGCGACGTCGCTGGTCTCCCAGTCATCGAGGACGCCGTCTGCGTAGCGCTGCTCCAGCACCGACCACACGTGCTCGCGGTCGTAGCGGGCGCCGGACGCGCCGACCTCCCAGAAGTCCTCGGCGGCCATGGCCTCGAAGGCGGACCGGCTCGTTCCTCGCTCGGTTCGGTGGAACAGAGGTTCCCGGGCCATGAGTTCGTCGAGGACGGCGGTGACGTCCGAGGCGCCCATGCACGCCACTGTGCCTGTCCGCGAGACGATCGCACCGGGCGAGGACCGGCCACCATCGCGTTCCTCGGCCAGACTTAGCCTGCGGCGAGCCAGGCGGTCACGTCGACGGCCACCCCGTCCGGGGCTTCCGGGTCGGCCACCAGCCAGGCCGGGTCCCGGAGTTGGCCGCTCGACAGCCAGCGGGTGATCTCCGCGTCGAAGGCGTCCTCGTCCGAGGCGTTCGGGCGGCGGCGCTCACCGACGAACGTCAGGTCGGTCTCGGTGCCGTCCTCGTAGCGGAGCACCACCCGGCACCGCGACCGCCGGTGCCGGGCCGGCGGCACGACCTCGCGGACGACCGCGCTCTCCGCGCCGGCTGCCTCGGCGAGCGCCGGCGCGGCGGCGCGCAGACGCTCGACGAACGCCTGGCCCGCGTCCAGCTGGGCCGTCGCATCCACCATCACGGGGGCGACGACGGGGGCGTCGGCGGCCGGCGGGATCGTCTCAGTGGAACTCCGGGGAACCGGGGGCAGGTTGCGGCGCCCGGCCGCGTGCATCGTCTCCATCGTGCCGACCAGTCTCGCGACCGTTTCGCTCCGTGACCCTCCGGCGCGCCCAGCTGGGACGAGTGGGTCGGACGTGAACGAGCCGGTCAGGCGGGTGGCGAGTCGGTGGCCCCCTGGTCGAGGGCGCGGTCGGTACGAGCGGGCAGCTCACACCGCGCCGCCGCCACCACCCATCTGCACGTCCGCCGGCAACTCGGCCTTGCCTCCACCCGACGTAGCGCTCCGGCGGGTGCGCCGCTCGACGAGTTTCGCCAGCTGTGAGAGCAGCACGTTGATCACGATGTAGATCAGCCCTGCGGCGACGTACAGCTGGAAGGTGTACTGGTTGCCGAAGCTGAGGGAGAAGAACTCCACCAGGCTGCGCGCACCTCGGAGCAGCTCGAAGTAGCCGATGATGAACCCGAGCGAGCTGTCCTTCAGCAGGACGACGAGTTGGGCGATGAGGACCGGGAGCATGCGTCGGGTGGCCTGGGGGAGCAGCACCAGCGACATCACCTGGTACTTGCGCATGCCGATGCCGAAGGCGGCCTCGCGCTGCCCCTTGTCGATCGACAGGATCCCGGCCCGGAAGATTTCGGCGAGCACCGCCGAGTTGTAGAGGATGAGCCCGCCGGCGAGCGCCTGGAAGGCGGAGAGCTCGATGCCGTACTTCGGCAGTACGAAGTACAGCGCGAAGATGACGACAAGCAGCGGGATGGCCCGGAAGAACTCGATGTAGGTGCCGACCAGCCAGCGCACTGGGCGGTGGTCGGACAACCGCCCGACGGCCAGCAGCAGCCCCAGGACTGTGGCCACGACCATGCCGACAGCTGCGACCTGGAGCGTGTTGACCAGCGCGCGGCCGAGCGTCTGCGGGACGCCGGTGCGCGGATCGAACAGCACCGCCCAGCGCTGGCTCTCCAGCTGACCGTTGCCGGCCAGCCGGATGAGGACGACGGCGAGGATCCCCAGGATCAGCAGAATGCCGATGCCGGTACCGATGCGGATGCGGGCGCGCGCCTTGGGCCCGGGGATGTCGAAGAGGACCGGCGTGGTCATCGGAGGATCGCCACCCGTCGCTCCAGGCGGTGCACGCCGAAGGCGAGCGGCAACGTGATGATCATGTAGGCGACCACGACCCCCAGCAGGACGGCGGTGAGCTGCCCGGCGTCGGCGTTGACCAGGCGGGGGAGCAAGGAGCTCAGCTCGCTGGTGGCGAAGCCTGCCGCGATGGAGCTGTTCTTGACCATCGCGATGAAGACGTTGCCCAGCGGCGGGACGACGGTGCGGAACGCCTGCGGGAGCACCACCTCGCGCAGCGACTGCCCGAAGGTGAGGCCGATGGCGCGGGACGCTTCGGCCTGCCCGGTCGAGACGGAGTTGATCCCCGAGCGCACCGCCTCGCAGACGAACGCCGCGGTGTACAGCCCGAGGGACAGCACAGCCCCTGTGTAGAAGCCCAGGATGAAGTCGATCTGCGGCAGGCCGAAGATCAGGAAGAAGAAGACCACCGTCAGCGGCGTGTTGCGGAAGGTCTCGACGTAGAAGGTCGCCAGCCCGCGCAGCGGCGGGACCGGACTGACCCGCGCCGCGGCCAGGAGCGTGCCCAGCACCAGCGCCAACAGGCCGGCGAGCAGTGACAGGCTCAGCGTCGTCAGGAACGCATCCCACAGCAGGCCGAAGTTGTCAGCGAGGAACTGCACACCGCCTCCTCTCGGGGCTGGTCAGAAGGCGGGGGGGGGGGGGGGGGGGGGGGGGCCCCCCCCCCCCCCCCCCCGCCCCATACAATGGCACCGCCCGCCGCCGGGGGGGGGGGCGGGCGGCCGAGGGGCGCGGCCGCCGCGGGGC